>NC_013441.1:3983048-4289436 GCF_000024785.1 Gordonia bronchialis DSM 43247
GATGGAGTCGGTGTCCACCGGGTAGGACTCGTGAACCGCGAGAGTGTCGAAGAGCGCCGGCACCTCGGCCATCGCGGTGATCTCCGGCAGGCCGATGTACTGGTGGTCGAGTACCGACACCTTGCTCGCATAGAGGGCTTCGAGCACCTCTCCTATCGACGCGTCGGGATCGACGTCGACGACCACCGGCAATGTGTTGATGAACAGGCCGACCATCGCGTCGGCTCCCTCGAGGTCGGCCGGACGGCCCGACACCGTCTCACCGAACGCGACGACCTGATTGCCGGTGGTTCGCGACAACAGTGCGGCCCAGGCGAATTGCATGATCGCCGCGACGGTCACGCCACGCCGGCGGGCGGTTTCCTTGATCGCGGCGGCCAATTCCGGGTCCACGGTCAGCGTGTGGTCACGCGGGAGGAGATCGGAGCTGGCCTCCAGTCGCGGGGATACCAGGGTGGGTGTGGTCAGCGGCTCGATCACCGTGCGCCAGGCGTCCAGTCCCGCTGGATCGTTCGGCGCGCCGACGTGGGTGACGAAGTCTCCGAAGTCGTTTCCGGACGTGTTGATCTGCCCGGTGTAGGTGGTGCCCGTGACATACAGGGACAGCAGATCGGCGAGGATGAGTGGTGACGACCATCCGTCGATCAGGATGTGGTGACTGGTGATGACCAGTTTCGCGACCTCATCCGCCCGCACCAGCACAAAGCGAATCAATGGCGGCGCAGCCAGATCGAACGGTCTGATCTGCTCCTCGTCGACGATCTGGGTCACTCGTTCGTCGGCGGCGGCCACCGGAATCGCGCCGAGATCGATCTCGGCCCACGGCACCTCGACCTGTGGGGGCACCACCGCGACCGATTCACCGCCACGAGTGCGGACGAAACCGGACCGCAGTGCACTGTGGTGGCCGATGAGAGCTTCGGCTGCGGCTCGTAGCCGGTCACCGTCGACATCTCCGGTGAAAGTCAGCACCGCCTGTGTCACATAGACATCGACGGACCGATCGTCGGACGCGGCCAGTTCCGCCTGGAAGAACAGGCCCCGTTGCAGCGGCGCCAGCGGCGCGAGGGTGCTTCGCGGGTAGCGCGCGGCCAGTTCGTCGATCTCGGCCTGCGTGAGCGAAACACCGGCGACGTCGGAGGGAGACAGTCCGGGATCGGCCCCGCTGCGGACGTATTCTGCTGCGGCATCGAGTTGTTGAGCCCAGCCCCGGGCGATCTCGGCCACGTCGTCCGCGTTCAGCATCGCCTGGGGGAAGCTGAAATCGGCGGACAGTACACGGCCGGCCCCGGCGTCCCCCGCGTCGACGGCCACGTTGACCACCAGTGGAGTCATCGGCGCCATCGTGCCCGATGGCGAGGGCACCAGCGGTGGAGCGCTCACCGGGAAAACTCCGTCGGCCACTGAGTCTACGGAGCGGTCGGCATCGATCCCCATCGACCCGCTGCGGTTACCGAAGTAGTTCAGCGCGATCGACGGGAGTGGGCGGTCGGCGATCTCGGTGTGCAGGTCGTGACGCAGGAATCCGTAGCCGAGGCCGTGGTGCGGCTGGCCGAGACGTTCCTCCTTGGCGGCCTTGATCGCGTGAACGATGTCCTCGGCCGGGTCGAGGGCCAACGGCGCGATGCTCGTGAACCAGCCGACGGTTCGGGACAGGTCGGCACGATATGGCGACGACCCGTGCTCGAGGACGTCGTCGTACCGTCCGTGCCCCTCGGCGAGGATGCCCACGGGCTCGGTGTCGGCGATGCCGCGGTTGAGTTGCCACACGCGAACGGCGCGTGCCAGCGCGGCGCGCAGGACGTCGTCGACGGTGCCGCCGAAGGCCGTGGGCACGTCGCCGAGGATGCCCTCGGACACCGTTTCGTCGATGCGGCAGAAGATCGTGTCGGTCGAGGCATAGGTGTCGCGCGCCGGTTCGAAGGTCTCACCGAGGTCGGTGGGGCGGCGTGGGGATCGCGCGAGCCAGTAGTCGATCTCGTCGGCATGACCCGTGGCGCGATCGGCGAGGGCGGTCGCCCATGCTCGTTGGGTCGTCGACTCCGCGCGCACCGCGACCGGATGGCCGGCACTGCGCTGGAACCACACCGTGTTGAGGTCTTCGATGAGGATCGGCCAGGAGACGATGTCCACACCGAGGTGATGAATCACCAACACGATGCGTTTGACTCCCCCGGCGGCGGTGATCAGCACTGCATGGGCCAGAAGACCGCTCGACGGGTCGAGTTCCGCAGCCGCGTCAGCGTGGGCGTCGAGGATCACCTGTCCGAATTCGTCTGCACCCACCCGGTTCTCGCTTACGACCTCCGACACGCAGCGACTCACGTCGATCTCGTTACCCGCCGTCAGAACCGCCTGCCCGTCGACGGTGGTCAGCGACGCCGTGAGCATCGGATGCGCGGTCATGACCGCCCCGAGCATGATCTCGAGTCCGGCGCGGTCCAGCGTATCGGGGGCGGTGAACACCATGGCCTGCGAGAAGTCGTCCGCCGCACCGGAGGCCGCCGAGTTCTCCACGAGCCAGGACACGATGGGCGGCAGCGGCACGACACCGCGTCCGCCACCGGGCAGTTCAGGCAGCGTCTCGACCCGAGCGGACTCGTCGGTGGCCAGCGCGGCGATAGCGCGGATGGTCTTGCCCTCGAAGATGTCTCGCGGAGACACCGCGAGTCCGGCGGCCTTTGCCGACGACGCCACCTGAATCGAGGAGATCGAATCGCCACCGAGAGTGAAGAAGGAATCGGTCACACTCACGCGCGGCAGTCCGAGCAGACCCCCGATGATCCGTGCGAGGTGTTCCTCGGCCGAGGTTGCCGGCGCCTCGTAATCGTCGGCGGAGGCCTCCGTCTCGGGCGCGGGGAGCGCCGCCCGGTCGAGTTTGCCGCCGGGAGTCAGGGGTAACTCGTCGAGTAACACCACATGCTGTGGAACCATGTGTCCCGCAAGCCGTTCCGCGGCCGCAGCGAGCAGATCACCGCCATCGACACGGCCGCCCCCGGTCCTGTCACCCACGACATAGGCGACCAGTCGTTCGCGTCCCAGCGAATCATGTCTGCCCGCGACGACAACCGAATCCACTCCCGGTACCGATGCGATGACCGCCTCGATCTCGCCGAGTTCGACTCTCTGTCCGTTGATCTTGACCTGGTCATCCGCACGCCCGGCGAACTCGATCTCACCGTCGGCAGTGAGTCGAACCAGGTCACCGGTGGCGTACATACGTGTCCCGCCACCGCGGAACGGGTCGGCCACGAAACCGGTGGCCGTCAGCCCCGGCTTGCCGAGATATCCCCGGGCGAGTGACTCCGTCGCGAGGTACAACTCGCCGACCACGCCGGGCGGCACCGGGTGCAGTCGCGCGTCGAGTACGTAGGCGGCGAATCCGCGGACGGGCCGGCCGATGGTGACCGGTGCATCCGGCACGGATCGGGCAGCGGTGGCCCAGACCGTCGCCTCTGAGGGGCCATAGAAGTTGAACATGCGCCGGCCGGGGCGTGCCCACCGCGCGATGAGTTCCGGCGGACACGCCTCGCCGCCGGTCACGAGGTTGCGGACACCATGCGCCGCTGCGGGATCCACGGTGGCCAGGACGGTCGGGGTGATCAGCGTGTCGGTGACCGCATCTCGGCGCAACACCTCTTCCAGCGCAGGCCCGGCGTAGCTCGCCGCAGGAGCCACCACGAGTGTGTTGCCCTGGCCGATCGCCCACATCATCTCCAGGACCGAGGCGTCGAAACTGGGTGAGGCGACGTGCAGTACCCGCGCCGACTGGCTCGGCCCGGACACCTCGCCCAGGGCGGCGATGAAGTTCGCGATGCCACGCTGGGTGACCCCGACCGCCTTGGGGCGGCCGGTGGAACCCGATGTGTAGACCACGTACGCGAGGCTGTCCAAGGTCAGCACACCGCGTCGTTCGGCTGCGGTCAGTTGGGCGTCGGAGCTGGGCGAGGCCAACAGATCGTCGACGTCGAGCCACGTACACCCCGAGTCGCCGAGGCGAGATCTGTTCGCGCCGTTCGTGATCCCCCAGCGGACGCCGGAGTCGGCAACCATGTAGGCGATGCGGTCGGGCGGGTACGCCGGGTCGATCGGTACGTAGGCAGCCCCGGCGGTGATCACCGCCCATACCGCGACGACCGAGTCGACGGACCGTTCGAGGCCCACGGCGACGATGTCGTCGGCGCCGATGCCACGGTCGATCAGCTGGCGCGCCACCCGGTTGACGCGGCCGTTGAACTCGCCATAGGTCAGCTCGGTGCCGTCACAGACCAGTGCGGCATGGTCAAGGTCCACGTGACGACGGTCGAGCACGTCGACGAGTAGCGCCGGTTCGGTGACCCCACCGTCGGGCGCCGGGTCTGTGGCACCCAGAGAGTTGCGGCTCAACACGACGTCATCCAGACGGCTGTTCGGGTCGAGGATGTCGATGTCACCGACCGGCTGGCCGGGATCGGCCACCATGGCGCCGAGCACCCGCAGATAGATCTCGGCGATCTGCACGATCCGCGGCTCGTCGAACAATGCTGTCGCATAGACCAGGTCGATCGTCATCGGTCGATCGGCAGATCGGTCGCCGACGGTCACGGCGAGGTCGAACTTCGCCGAGGGTTCGGCGACATCCAGCGGCTCGGCATCGATCTCGCCGAGGGCGGCGGTCGGAAGGGATACACCCGCTGTCACCGCGGCGTGATTGAACATGATCTGCACGAGCGGCTGATGAGCGGTCGAGCGTTCCGGTGCCAATTCCTCGACCAGGTCATCGAATTGGACGTCGGAGGCTGCGAAGGCGTCGAGATCGATGCCACGGACCACCGAGACGAAATCGGCGATGCTCTGCTCGGGATCGATCGGAGTACGGAGCACGAGCGTGTTGACGAACATGCCGACCAGGTCGAGCAGGGCTGCGTCGGTCCGGCCGGCTATCGGCGATCCGATGACCACATCGGTGGTCGAGGCCAGTCGACCGACCGCGATGGCCAATGCGGCGTGGGTGGCCATGAAGGTGGTCACCCCGTAGCGACGGCCGAAGTCTTCGAGCGCGGCGGCGAGGTCGTCGGGGACCGGCATCGAGTACTGGCGGGCGGCGGTGTCCAACACCGCGGGCCTGCTGCGGTCGAACGGGAGGTCGGTGACCACCGGCAGCTCTTGCAGATGCGTACGCCAGTAGGCGAATTGCTGTCCGAGGGGGGTGTTCTCGTCGGCTGTCGAACCCAGGACATCGCGTTGCCAGAGTGCGTAGTCGGCATACTGCACCGGCAGTGGTTCGGGGATCGGGGCGCCCTCCGGCGTCACTCGTCGAATGTAGGCGGCGAGCAGGTCGCGTACGAAGACGGGTGACGACTCCCCGTCAAACGCGATGTGGTGGACCACGACCACGAGATCCATGAGGTTCGCACGGGCGTCTGGACCACCGGTCAGCAGCGCGCGTACCCGGATCGGCAGGTCGTGTGCGACGTCGAACCCGCTGGATGCGGCATCGGCCAAATCGGCTGCGGCGTCCACGATCTGCCAGTCGAGTAGCTCTCGCGCCTGGGCCGGCTCGAGGGCGACCTGGTGCGGCTTCCCGTCGTGGGAGGGGTAGATGGTGCGTAGCACCTCGTGACGCTCGATGACGTCGCCGACAGCCTGAATCAGGGTTGCGGTGTCGACGTCACCGCGCAGCCGCAACGCCATCGGGATGTTGTATGCCGGTGAGGCGGTGTCGAACTGGTTGATGAACCACATCCGCTGCTGAGCCGCCGACAGCGGCACCCGCACCGGCCGGACCATCGGCCGCAACCGCGCTACCTCACGGCCACCCACCACCAACCGCGCCGCCAACTCACGCACCGACGCAGCCTCGAACAACTCCCGCACACCCACCGCGGCATCGAACTCATCGGAAACCCGCGCCGCCAACCGCATCGCCGACAGGGAATTGCCGCCGAGATCGAAGAAGCTGTCGACAACACTCACCCGCTCGGTACCGAGGACCTCGGCGAATACATTCGCCACGGCTTGCTCGATGGCCGACTCGGGTCCGACGTAGGAGTCCGATCCGAATTCCGGAGCAGGTAATGCCTTACGGTCGAGCTTGCCTGCGCTGTTGAGGGTGACGTCGTCGAAGACCACCCACATCGACGGCACCATGTACACCGGCAGTGAGTCGGCCGCGGCGGCCTTGACGGCTTCGACGTCCACACCCGACGGTGACACGTATCCCACCAACTGTTGTCCACCGCCAGGCGCCTCCACCACCGTCGCCGCCGCGTGCACCACACCCGGCGCCGCAGCCAGCACCGCCTCGATCTCACCGAGCTCGATCCGCTGACCACGAAGTTTCACCTGGAAGTCGGTGCGGCCCAGATACTCCAATACACCGTCCGGCCGACGCCGCACCAGATCACCCGTCCGGTACAGCCGGTCCCCCGATCCGAACGGGTCGGCCACAAACCGTTCCGCCGTCAGATCCGGACGCGCCGCATACCCGCGCGCCAACTGCACCCCACCCAGATACAACTCACCGGCCACACCGACAGGCACCCGATGCAACCGCGCATCCAACACAACTGCACTCGAATTCCACACCGGCACACCAATCGCCACCGACGACGCACCATCGTCGACCTGCTCGATGCGCTCATAGGTGATCTCCACCGCCGCCTCGGTCGGACCATACAGGTTGTAGAACAACGCATCCGGCCACGCCGATCTGATCTGTGCGGCCACTGCGGGCGGTAAGGCCTCACCGGTGGCGGACACGATCCGCACGGACGTCAACGATGCGATTCGGTCGCGTCCGACGACGTCGCAGAACACCGACATCATCGAAGGGACGAAGTGGACCATGGTCGTCTGGGTCCGTTTGATCTCCTCGGCAACGAGGACCGGATCCAGATGACCGTCGGGTGGCAACACCGTCACGCGCGCACCCACCATCAACGGCGCGAACAACTCCGGCACCGACACGTCAAAGGTGTACGGCGTCTTCAACATCACCGTATCCGTGGCATCGATCGGCAACTCCGACAAACCCCACCACAACCGGTTCAACACCGCCGCATGCGACAACGTCACACCCTTCGGCCGACCCGTCGAACCCGACGTGAACAACGTGTACACCGCGGAATCCGGTCTGAGGTCGGTGGCGACTCGCAGACCGTCGGGCTTCACCGCCGTGTCGACGGCCCCGGACTCATCGACGGTGAGGACTTCGGCACCCCGCTCGAGGGCCGCCGATGCGACGTCACCGACGGTTCGGTCCTCCGTGACCAGCAGCAGCACCACGCCTGCGGTGTCGAACATGTAGCCGGCACGCTCTGCGGGAGCCGACACATCCACCGGCACATACTGACCGCCCGCGGCAACCACGGCGTGAATGCCCACGACCATCTCGATCGAGCGCGGCATACACACCGCCACGGCCACATCCGGCCCCACACCCCTCGATCGAAGGGTACGGGCGAGACGGGCAACCCGAGCACCGAACTCCCCGTAGGTGAACTCACGGCCCGCGAACTCGAGTGCCACAGCCGAAGGGGAACGCATGACCTGACGCGCCACCGCGTCCCAGACATCGACTTCCGGAGGTGTGTCGACGTCGGAGCCGTTCTCCCTGTCACGCTCTCGTTCGATTTCGCCGTCGAGCAGCATCTCGACGTCACCGGAGGGGATCGCAGGGTCAGTGCAAGCGGCTTCGAGGATTCCGACGAGCCGGTCGAGCATTGTGGCGACCCTGGACGCGCCGAAGAGATCGGTGGCATAGACGACGTCGAGCGCCCACGGCTCATCGGGCGGGGCGGGCATCACGGTGAAGTACAGGTCCAGCTGCGCGGCCAGCACACCGGGATCGACCTGATCGATTGCGACGCCGGCGATCTCGACTCCCGTTCCCGCGCCCGAGCCCGGGTCGAAGGACAGGATGACCTGTGCCAGCGGGGCAAAGGCTTCTGATCGCACCGGATTCAGTGCCTCGACGACGGTTTCGAAGGGCACATCTGCGTGCGCGAAGGCCTCCAGGTCGACTCCCCGGACCCGACCGAGCAGATCGGCGAACGACTCACCGGGATCGATCGGCGTACGCAACACCAGCGTGTTGACGAACATGCCGACCACGGGGTCCAGCACCGCCTGACCGCGTCCGGCGACCGGTGTCGCGATCGCGATGTCCTCCGTCGTCGACAATCTGGACAGCAGGGTCGCCAACGCCGCATGCAGCACCATGAACGGTGTGACACCGTGCGCCGCTGCGACTTCGGTGATACGCGAGGCCACGGCGGCCGGGATCTGTCTGGTGACGCGTGCGCCGCGCTGCGTTGCGACCGTCGGGCGCGGATGATCTGCCGGGATTTCGAGCACATCCGGCAGGCCCGCCAGATTCTCCCGCCAATATGCCAGTTGCGTACCGATGATCGATGACTCGTCCTCCGGGTCACCGAGGACCCGATGCTGCCAGATCGCGAAGTCGGCGAACTGCACAGGCATGGGACTGAATTCAGGGGTGCTGCCGACGGCGCGCGCCGCGTAGGCCGTCACCACGTCGGTGATCAGGGGTGCCATCGATTCGCCGTCCAGCGCGATATGGTGCGCAATCACCGCGAAGTGATGTTCGGAATCGTTGCCGTGAATCCGGAACCGGATGGGCAGGTCGGTGGTGACATCAAAGCCGGTCATCACGGCCGCCTCGAGTTCGGCGAACGACTCGACGATTTCCCAATCGAGCTGATCGGCAACGTCTTCGACGCCGACGGCCACCTGAGACGGAACACCATCCGGAGCGGGGAATCTCGTCCGCAACACCTCGTGCCGCGCGACGACGTCGACCACCGCAGCGCGTAGCGCGGCCAGATCGAGGTCGCCGACCATCCGGAAGACCGCCGGGATGTTGTAGGCGGGGACACCCGGATCGAATTGATTGATGAACCACATCCGCTGCTGGGCGAAGGAAAGCGGGACGTGGTCGGGTCGTGGCCGGACCGGTTCGATCCCGGGAAGCGTGCGCACTCCGGCCGTCGCCGTCACCGCGGCGAGTTCACGCACGGACGGCCTGTCGAACAGGTCGCGCACCGTGACATCCGCCTCGAGTTCGGCACCCACACGCGCCGCAAGGCGCATCGCGGACAAAGAGCTTCCACCCAGATCGAAGAAGCTCTCGGTCACACTGACTCGCTCGAGGCCGAGGGTCTCGGCGAAGACATGCGCCAGTCTTTCCTCGACTGCCGTCGCCGGCGGTTCATACTCGTGGGTCGTGCTGTCGAAGGTGGGTGCCGGGAGCGCACGTCGATCCAGCTTGCCCGCCGAGTTGAGGATCATGTCGTCGAGCACATTCCATACGGAGGGCACCATGTACGACGGAAGCGCTTGTTCGGCAGCGGATCTGACGGCATCGACGTTCACCGATGAGGGCGAGACATAAGCCACGAGGTGTTCGGCCCCGGTGGGTGCCGCCGCCACCGTCGCGGCCGCATGGACCACTCCCGGCACGCTCGCCAGCACCGCCTCGATCTCGCCGAGTTCGATTCGCTGCCCGCGCAGCTTCACCTGGAAGTCGGTGCGGCCGAGGTACTCGACCTCTCCGTCGGTGGTCCACCGCACGAGGTCACCGGTGCGATACATGCGTTCACCCGGTGCGGCACCGAACGGGTTCGCCACGAATCGATCAGCGGTCAGGTCACCACGCGAGGCATAGCCACGTGCGAGCTGTAGGCCACCCAGATAGAGCTCACCGGGGATACCGGGCGGCACCGGACGCAGTCGAGGGTCGAGGACCAATAGCGCTGTGTTCCAGACGGGCCGGCCGATCGGCACAGCAGACTCTCCGCGCCGAACTGCGTGGTGACTGACGTCCACTGCTGCCTCGGTGGGCCCATACAGGTTGTGTAGCACGGCGGCAGGAAGCGCATCGGTAACGTGTTGTGCGAGGGCTGCTGGCAGAGCTTCGCCAGAGGCGAACACCAACCTCAATGAATTCAGAGAACGCAACGTGTTTGCGTCCAAGATGTCGACGAATACAGCGAGCATCGATGGCACGAAATGGGTGATCGTTGCATTCGAACTCACGATGGTCCGGGCTATATACGCCGGATCTCGATGGCCGTCGGGCACAGCGATTTCAAGCTGTGCACCCGCCATGAGCGGCCAAAACAGCTCCCAGACCGAGACATCGAATGTTGTGGGTGTCTTTTGGAGGACGACATCATCCTCGTCGATCGGGAACTCGGATTGCATCCACAGAAGCCGGTTGAGGACCGCCTCATGCGATACCGTAACACCCTTCGGCCGGCCGGTGGAACCTGACGTGAACAGTGTGTATGCGGGATGTGCGGGGAGGAGACCACGCCGCTCGCTCTGTGCGACCGGTTCGATCTGCTCGCTACCTGCCGCAAAGCCATCAGGTTCGATTTCGACCACCTTGACCGGCGACTGGGTTGTATGACCGACAGCCGCGGCTTCGGATGAAATGCTTGTTCCGGCAACCAACATGACACGAACGCCAGCCGTGTCCAGCATGTACTCCACCCGGTCGGCGGGTGCGGTCGTGTCCACCGGTACATACTGTCCGCCCGCCGCGATCACCGCGTGGATCGCCACCACCATCTCGACCGATCGGTCGATGCAGATCGCGACTGCGGTCTCTGGGCCTACACCGATCGAGATGAGTTCACGCGCAAGGTGGTTCACGCGATCACCGAACTCGCCGTAGGTGACTTCCCGACCCGCGAATGTCATCGCCGTGGCATCGGGCGATCGTCGGTAGGCGCTAGACAACTGGTCCGCCAGGGTCTCCTCGGTGTCGGCATCCACCCGGGCACCGGTGGACCATCGATCGATGCGCGTGTTGTCGGTGGCAGAGAGCAGCGAGATGTCCGCGGTCGCTGTGTCGGGCGAGCCGGCCACGGTTCGCAGGATCGCCTCGAGCGCGCCGACGAGGACCTCGGCCTGCTCATCCGAGAATGCCGCGGGCTGGTATTTGAGTTTGAGCTCGAATCCACGGTCGGTGGGAGTTGTCAGCAGTGTCAACGGGTAGTGCGTCGCGTCACGTGCCTGCACGTCGGCCAGCACGACGCTGCCCGGCATGTCGACGCTCGAGAGCGAATCGTTGTCGACGGGATAGGACTCGTGAACGGTCAGGGTGTCGAAGAGCACCGATACTCCGGCGGCCGCCATGATCTCGGGCAGTCCCAGATGCTGGTGGTCGAGCACCGATACCTTGGCCGAGGCGAGCGTCTCCAGGACTTCGCCGATCGTGGCCTTCGGATCGACGTCGACGACAACGGGCAAGGTGTTGATGAACAGGCCGACCATCGCATCGACGCCGTCGAGGTCTGGGGGCCGGCCTGAGACGGTCTCGCCGAAGGCCACGACCTGGTTCCCGGTCAGCCGGGACAACAACACCGACCACGCGAACTGCATGATCACCGAGACGGTGACCCCACGGGCACGTGCAGTGTCCTCGATCGCCGTCGACAGTCCCCGGTCCAGGATGACCGCACGATCGCGGGGTAGGTATTCGGTCGTCGCCTCGAGGTCCGAGGACACCAGGGTCGGTCCCTCGAGCGGTGCCAGCAGCTCACGCCAGGCGGCCTCGCTGTCCGCATCGTCGGACACCGACGGAAGCGAGAGGTAGTCGGCGAAGTCGTTGCCCGAGGTGTTGATTCGTCCGGTGTAGGTATCACCGGTCGCGTACAGGGCCAACAGATCCGCGATCACCAGGGGTGAGGACCAGCCGTCGATGAGGATGTGGTGGCTCGTGACAACGAGCCGGACCCCGGCGTCGGTGCGGACCACGACGAACCGGATCAGCGGCGGCGCGCTCAGGTCGAAGGGGTCGACCCGCGCAGCGTCTGCGATCCCCGCGACACGTTCGGCGACAAGCTCATCGGCCAGACCCGTGAAATCGACTACTTCCCAGCCGATCTCGCCCCCCGGCGGCACCACCGCCACAACGCTGCCACTCGGCACCCGGACGAAGCCCGATCGCAGGACACGATGATGCTCGAGCAACCCTTGTGCCGCGCGGTGCAGGCGCGCGATGTCGACGTCACCGTCCAGTTTCAGCACAGCTTGCGCGACATATACATCCACTGCCGAGTCGACGCCGGCGACCAGTTCGGACTGGAAGACGAAGCCGCGCTGCAGTGGTGAGAGCGGCCACACAGCCGCACCCGGATACCGCTGCGCGAGCACGTCGAGGTCTTGTTGGGTGACCTCGACTCCCACCACATCGGATGGCGACAGGCCCGGATCGTCCACTGCGTCCACATGGTCGACGATCGCGGACAACTCATCGGTCCAACGGCGCGCGAGGTCGGCGATCTCCGGTGCTGCGAACAGCGCACTCGGGAAACCGAAGACGGCCGAGAATCGGCGGCCGGTCTCATCGAGAACGGTACCGACGTTCACGGTCAACAGGTTGGACGCGACCATCGCCCCGCGCACCGTGCCCGGGAGCCGGGGCGCATCCACGGCCGGGAGGAGGTCGCCAACCGACTCGTCACCTGTGACATTGCCGAGGTAGTTGAAGCTCACCGTCGGAAGCGGTCGTGCCGCGAGTTCGGGACTTCCGCCGAATCGTAAGAGCCCATACCCGATGCCGTTGTCGGGCACGCTGACTCGTTCTTCCTTCGCGGCCTTGACCGCATGTGCGACGTCATCGGACGGATCGACGGCGACCGGCGCGATCGTGGTGAACCAGCCGACGGTCCGCGACAGGTCGGCCCGTACCGGCTCTCGGCCGGCGGCGAGTACATCTTCGTAACGGCCGTGGCCCTCGACGAGGATCGACACCGGCGCATCGTCGATGATGCCGCGCGCATGCTGCCACCCCCGGACCGCCCGGGCGAGCGCTGCCACCAGCGGATCGTTCACCGCACCGCCGAAGGCGGCAGGCACACGGGTGAGGATCGCCTCGGTGATGTCGGCCGGTATCTCCTCGACGACCGTCACCTCGGTGTGCGCGCGATCGCGGAACCGGTCGAATTCCACGCCGAGATCGGTGGCCCTCGAGCGTTCGAGCCAATAGTCGACCTCGGCCGCGTGGTCCTGCGTTCGGGCGGCCAACGCGGTCGCCCACGCGCGCATCGACGTCGCCTCTGGCCGGAGCGAATACGGCTGTCCGGCAACGTGTTGAGCCCACGCGGTGACCATGTCCTCGACCACGGCACGCCAGGACACCGCGTCGACGACCAGGTGGTGGATGACCAACACGACGCGCGCCGGCCCGTCGGCGTCGTGGACGAGCACCGCCTCGACGTTGCGCCCGACGGCGGGATCGAGTCGTCCCGACGCCTGCTCGAAGGCACCGATCAGGTCCGCGGTGAAGTTCTCATCACCCGCACGGTGGCCGGATCTGGTCTCGGCCACTCCGGCGTTCCCGGCGCCGGTCCGCAGCACCCAGCCGGCATCGACGGAGGTGAGGGCCGCGCTGAGCATCGGGTGAATCGCGACCACCGCTGCCAGGATGTCCCCGAGCGTCTCGACCCTCAGCGCGGAGGGCGCGACGAGGACCACCGACTGCGAGAAGTCCGCGAAATCACCGGCTCTGTCACTCAGTTCGAGCATCCACGACATGATCGGCGTCAGCGGGACCCGCCCGGCATCGCCGTCCGGCTCGGCGAGATCGGCGAGGCGGTGGTCGGAATTCACAGCGGCAGCAGCAATCGAGCGAATCGTCTTGTGCTCGAATATCTCTCGTGGGGTCAGCGTGATCCCGGCAGCCTTCGCCCCGGATGCCAGCTGGATCGACATGATCGAGTCGCCACCGAGGGTGAAGAACGACTCGGTCACGCTCACCCGCTCGACCCCCAGGAGACCGCCGACGATCGCCGCCAGCTGTGCCTCCGCGTCGGTGCGCGGTGGTTCGTAGTCGGCCGACACACCGACTTCCGGGGCGGGCAGCGCTCGCCGATCGAGCTTGCCCACCGGTGTCAACGGCAGTGAATCGAGTTCGGTCAGACTCGCCGGAACCATGTACTCCGGTAGACGATCGACGAGCGAGGCCCGCAGTTCGGCCATCTCGATCGCCTCGGTGAGCACCACGTAGCCCGCAAGCCCGGAGATCACCGACTCACCGGACTCCACCAGCCCACCGTCGGCGCGAATGCCGACCACGACAGCTGATTTCACCGCCGGATGGTCGGTCAGGGCGCTCTCGATCTCGCCGAGTTCGATGCGCAGCCCGCGCAACTTGACCTGATCGTCGCTACGGCCCGAGTACTCAAGGACGGGTTGACCGGTAGCATCCTGCCGCCACCGGACGATGTCGCCGGTCCGATACATGCGGGCACCCGCGGCTCCGAACGGGGTCGCGACAAACCGGTCCGCGGTCAGCCCAGGCCGATCCAGGTAACCACGGGACAGGGCACTCCCGAGCACATACAACTCACCCGGTACTCCCACCGGCACGGGCCGGAGCCGGTGGTCCAGGATCACCACACCGACACCGGCGATGGGCCCGCCCAGGGTCACTGCCTCCCCCACCACCATGGGGGTGCCGATGGCGATACCGATGGTGGTCTCGGTCGGGCCGTACAGGTTCTGGATGCGACGGAACGGTGCCCACTGATCCTTGAGCGCCTGCGGGACGGCCTCGCCACCGGCGTAGACCACGCGCAGTGCGGGAAGCGCCGCCGCATCGAGGGTGGCCAGCACGGTCGGCGTCAAGAAGGTGTGCGTCACCGCCTGGCGCATCATGTAATCCGAGAGCACCTCTCCACCGACGGCATCCGAGGGCCGATACACGAGCACACCACCGGTGATGGTGGCAAGGAGATACTCCAGCACCGACGCGTCGAAGCTCGGCGAGGCGAAGCCCAGTACCCGTGAATACTCGTCGGCGCCGGAGCGTCGCATCTCCTCGGTCGCGAAATTCGCGAGGCCACTGTGCGTGACGGCGACGCCCTTCGGCCGGCCGGTCGACCCGGACGTGTAGATCACGTAGGCCGTGTTGTCGATCCGGGCCTGCCGCAGTGGCTCATCGGCGCTGAGCGGAGCATCGGAGTATGTTGCGATCTCGGCGGCGACGGCATCGTCGTCGAGTCGCAGCCATCCGAACCCGTGCTCGGGCAGATCTCCCGCGTCCGTGATCGATACCCCGAGAACCGCGCGAGAGTCCTCGACCATCGTCGCGACTCGCTCGGGCGGATAGTCGGGGTCGATCGGCACGTATCCGGCACCGGTCTTGGCGACGGCCCAGATGGCGGTGAGCAATCGGGCAGAGCGCCCGATGGCCAGCGCAACCAGGTCCTCGGTGCCGATGCCCCGCCGGATGAGCCAGCGCGCCAGCCGATTCGAGCGTGCGTCGAGTTCGCTGTAGGTGAGCACCTCGCCGCTGGAGTCGATGACCGCCTGCCGCATCCCATGCCGGCGTGCGGCGGCCGCGAACAGATCGGCGAGCAGCACCGGCGCGGCACCCGGTCCGCCGGTGACGACGGCCTTGGCCAATTCTTCGTCCGCCACCCGGCCCGGCGCCGCGGGCTCGGCCTGCACCGGCGGCGACGTCACTGCGAGAGCGGAGATGTCGACGGCGTCGTCGAGCGTGATGTCGCCGACCGTGATGTCGGCGTCGGCGACGACGCTGTCCAGCACACACACGAATCGCTCGGACATGGTGCGAATCGTGGTCTCGTCGAAGAGGTCGGTGGCGTAGATGATCGAACCGCGCCAGACGCCGGAATCTGCGGGGACGATGTTGACCAGAAGATCGACGCGCGCCGGAACCGTCTCGGGCACAACCGGACTCACTTGTAGTCCGGCCACCTCACCGGTGGTGAGTTTTGCCCCGGCCAGTTCGGGGACCGTCGTCTGGTCGAAGGTCAGCCACACCTGCGACAGTGGGGCGAAAGCAGCCGAGCGCGTGGCGCCGAGGGCTTCGACGATCGTCTCGAACGCGACATCGGCGTTGCCGAAGGCATCGAGGTCGACGGCCTTGGCGTCGTCGAGCACCTCCGCGAAGGACCGGTCGGCGTCGACGCGGGTGCGCAGCACCAACGTGTTGACGAACATCCCGATCAGCGGATCGAGCACGGGCTGGCCACGACCGGCGATGGGGGTTCCGATCGCGATGTCGTCCCCCGCGGTGAGGCGGGACAGCAGCACGGCCAGCACCGCGTGGACGACCATGAAGTTCGTCGCACTCGCCCGCTGCGCGAGTGCCCCGATCCCGGTGGCTGTATCGACGGGGATCTCGAAATCCACCTGTGCGCCGCGTTGGCTGGCGACGGCTGGGCGAGGCCGGTCGGTCGGTAGATCGATGACCTCGGGCAGCCCGGCCAGCTGCTCGGTCCAGTAGGCGAGCTGGCGGCCCACGATGGAATCCGGGTCGTCGACGCTACCGAGGACACGGTGCTGCCACAACGCGAAGTCGGCGAATTGCACTCGCAGCGGCTCGAGTTCGGGAGCTCGACCGTCTCGACGATCCTCATATGCGGTGACGAGATCGCTGATCAGCGGCGCCATCGACTCGCCGTCGGAGGCGATGTGTTGGGTGACGACGGCGACAATGTGTTCATCGGGGGCCGCTTCCCAGAGTCGAACTCGGATCGGATACTCGGCGGTCACGTCGAAACCGGTCTCGACGGCTCCAGCGATGGCCGCTTGCGAGCCGACGATTTGCCAGTCGACGTCGGCCCCGTCGGCCGCGGCGATCTCCTGCTGCGGTTGTCCGTCCGTCGCGGGGAATCGCGTGCGCAGAATCTCGTGACGCCTGATCAGATCGACAACCGCTGCGCGTAACGCCGGGACGTCCAACGGGCCGGAAAGCCGCAGCACGATCGGGATGTTGTAGGCCGCCGATTCGGTGTTCACCTGGTTGACAAACCACATCCGCTGCTGTGCAAAGGACAATGGGATTCGATCCGGACGAGGATCCACTGCCGTGATCGGCGGACGAGTGGCGTCGCCGCTCTCGACCGCTGCGAGTTCTCGGACCGACGGGTGGGCAAAGACGTCACGCACGCCGATCTCGCGGCCGAGCACTTCTCCGGCACGCGCCACCACTCGCATGGCTGACAGTGAGTTGCCGCCGAGGTCGAAGAAGCTGTCGGTGACACTGATCTCGTCGATGCCGAGAACGTCGGCAAACGCGGCGGCAAGGCTGCGCTCCACTTCTGATGCGGCAGCGACGAATTCGTCGGACCCGAACTGCGGCTCGGGTAGCGCCTTGCGGTCGAGTTTGCCGGCCGAATTGAGGGTGACGTCGTCGACGGGCACCCACACCGACGGCACCATGTACACCGGCAACGCCTGGGCGGCAGCACGCTTGATCTCGTCGATGTCGACGGTTGACGGACTCACATACCCCACCAGATGCTGGCCACCGGCGGGTGCATCGAGTACGGCGGCGGCCGCATGGACCACACCGGGCGCCGCGGCGAGGACCGACTCGATCTCGCCGAGCTCGATCCGCTGACCACGCAACTTGACCTGGAAGTCGGTGCGGCCCAGATACTCCAGGACGCCATCCCGGCGTCGGCGAACCAGATCGCCGGAACGGTACAGCCGAGATCCCGGCGGGGCGCCGGCAACGCCGACGAACGGGTTGGCCACGAATCGCTCGGCGGTCAGATCGGCGCGCGCGGCGTAACCGCGTGCCAACTGCACACCGCCGAGATACAGTTCTCCGGCAACGCCGTCGGGCACCCTCTGCAGTCGCGAGTCGAGAACGATGGCACTCGAATTCCACACCGGCACACCGATGGGCACGGCCGACTCGCTGGTCGCAACCTCCCCGATCTGCTCGTAGGTGATCTCCACCGCCGCCTCGGTCGGACCGTAGAGGTTGAAGAACAGCACATCGGGCAACGCCACACGCAACTGTGCCGCCACCGCCGGCGGTAACGCCTCTCCGGTCGTCGAGACGATCCGCACCGAGGACAGCTCCGAGATCCGCTGCGGTCCGACGACATCACCGAACACCGACAGCATCGACGGCACGAAATGGACCATCGTGGTCTGCGTGCGTTCGATCTCGTCGGCCACCACACCCGGGTCGAGATGCCCATCGGCCGGCAGCACCGCGATCCGGGCGCCCACCATCAGCGGCGCGAACAATTCCGGCACCGATACGTCAAAGGTGTACGGCGTCTTGAGCATCACGGTGTCGGTGCCGTCGATCGGCAGGTGCTCGATACCCCACCACAATCGGTTCACCACTGCGTGGTGCGGCAGGGTCACTCCCTTGGGGCGACCGGTGGAACCCGAGGTGAACAACGTGTAGACCGCATTGTCGGGAGACAGTGGCGCACGTCGGTCCGCTGCGCCGACAAGGGTTTCGGCGCCGTCGGATGGGAGGTCCGAACTCGCATCGACGACGACGATCGCGACGCCGCGTTCATCGGCGGCGGCCGCCAGTTCGGCCACCTCGGCACGATCGGTCACCAGCAGCAGCGTGACCGCCGCGGTGTCCAGCATGTATCCGGCGCGTTCGGCGGGTGCGGAGACATCGACCGGCACGTACTGCCCACCTGCGGCGACCACCGCGTGGATCGCCACCACCATCTCCACAGATCGCGGAACAGCGACGGCCACAGCGGTTTCCGGTCCCACTCCGTGAGCGATCAGGGAGCGCGCCAGACCACTGACCCGCGTACCGAATTCGCGATAGGTCACTGTGCGACCAGAAGACTCGAGGGCGGGCGCATCCGGGGTCGCGAGGATCTGCCGTGCGACCGCGTCCCACACGGTGTCCCCGGACGTGAGTTCGACGAGATGTCCGGATTCCCGTTCGGCTGCCGCCCGGGCCTCCTCCGTCGACACCAACGAGACATCACCGACGGCCTTGGCCGGGTCGGCGGTCAGCGCGTCGAGGACGGCGACGAAACGTTCCATCATCGTCGCGACCGTCGAACCCTCGAACAGGTCGGTCTCGAAGATCACCGAACCCGCCCACGCCTCACCGGGGGGCGCTGTGGACACGGTGATGTAGAGATCCAGCTGCGCGGGAACGTCTTCCGGGTGCACCGGGGATACGTGGAGCCCGGCCACGGAAGTGTCCACGGAAGACGCGGATGCGCCCGGATCAAAGGACAACAGCACCTGCGCCAACGGCGCGAAAGCCTCCGAGCGCACCGGATTCAGTGCTTCGACGACGGTCTCGAACGGCACGTCCGCGTGCGCGAAGGCCTCGACGTCCACCGCCCGAACCTGGTCGAGCAATGCCGAGAAGGGCGTCCCGGAAGCGACATCGGTGCGTAGCACCAGCGTGTTGACGAACATGCCCACCATCGGGTCGAGCACAGTCTGACCGCGTCCGGCCACCGGTGTCGCGATCGCAATGTCATGCGTCGACGACAGTCTCGCCAGCAGTGTCGCCAACGCGGCATGAACCACCATGAACGGTGTCACGCCCACGGATTGCGCAAGCTCGGCGATCCGGCCCGAGACGGGCGCCGGCACAGCGAATTCCACTGACCTGCCGCGGTGCGACGCCATCGTCCGTCGCGGACGATCGGCCGGCAACTCGAGGACGTCGGGCAGGCCGGCCAACTGCCGGACCCAATAGTCGAGCTGTTGGCCGACCACCGAATCCGGATCGTCGGGCGAGCCCAGCACCCGGCTCTGCCACAACGCGTAATCGGCGTACTGAACCTCGAGGGGCCGAAACTCGGGCGATCTGCCGGCACTGCGTGCGAGATAGGCGGCGAGCAGATCCGTGATCATCGGTAGGGTCGACTCGCCGTCGGCCGCGATGTGATGGGTGATCACGGCGAGCACGTGTTGGTCCCCATCGCCGCAGAGCAGCACCCGCAACGGCCATTCACGCGAGATGTCGAACCCGACCATCAGTCCCGCGAGGACGTCCTCCTCGGACTCCACTACCTGCCAGATGCCGCGTTCGTCGAACTCAGATGAGGGACCGATGAGCTGTTGCGGCAGCCCGTCGACGGCCGGGAACACGGTCCGGAGGATCTCGTGACGCTCGACGACGTCGCGCACCGCTGCCCGTAACGCCGACTCGTCGAGCTGTCCGGTGAGCCTGAGGACCGCGGGCAGGTTGTACACCGGTGACCGCGGTTCGAATTGGTTGATGAACCACATTCGGCCCTGTGCGAAGGACAGTGGGATTCGATCCGGACGGGGCGCCACCGCGGCGATCGGCTCGAGGCCCGATTCATGGGAGCGTCCGGCCAGGGCGATGGCCAGACCTCGGACGGTCGGAGACTCGAAGATCTCGCGCACGCCGAGGTCGACGGCAAGCGCCTGCGACACGCGGGCATTGACCCGTGTCGCCGACAGCGAGTTGCCGCCCAGGTCAAAGAAGCTGTCGGTCACCGAGATACGTTCCACGCCGAGCACATCGGCGAAGACGCCGGCGATCACATACTCGACCTCCGATTCCGGTGCGACGTACTCACCGGCCGAGAACTCGGGCGCCGGAAGGGCATTTCGGTCCAGCTTGCCTGCGGAATTGAGCGGTGCCTCATCGAGCACCATCCACACCGACGGTCGCATGTACTCCGGCAGTGACTGCGCCACTGATGATTTGACCTCAGCCAGGTCGATGCCTGCAGCACCGCCCGAGCCCGACCCCGCCACGTAGGCCACCAGGTGCTGGCCACCGTCGGGTGCCGAGGACACCGTCGCCGAGGCGTGCACCACGCCGGGCGCATCCACCAGCGCGGCTTCGATTTCGCCCAGTTCGATGCGCTGCCCGCGGAGCTTGACCTGGAAGTCGGTGCGTCCAAGATATTCGATCTCACCGGAGATGTTCCACCGCACCAGATCACCCGTGCGGTAGAGCCGCGAACCCGCCGGCACACCGTCGAAGCCGGCATAGGGGTTGGCTACGAAGCGCTCTGCGGTCAGGTCGGGGCGGGCAGCGTATCCGCGGGCGAGCTGGATGCCACCGACGTAGAGTTCACCCGCGATTCCGGGTGCCGTCGGGCGCAACTGTGCGTCAAGGACATGCGCCGACGAATTCCACACCGGGACGCCGATGGGAACGACGTCGAGGTCGCGGATCTGTTGCGCGATCTCGGTGGCGGCGGCGCGCGGGTCGGCACCGCTGGCGCCGGAATCGAGCCGCGCATAGGTGATCTCGACCGCAGCCTCGGTCGGGCCGTAGAGATTGTAGAAAAGAGCCTGCGGGAAAGCCGAGAGAGCGTCGGCCGCCAGCGCGGGCGGCAACGCCTCGCCGGTAGTGGAGACGATGCGGACCGAATCCAGGCGCGCGAGCCGTTCGGAGCCGACGACCTCCAGGAACACGGCGAGCATCGAAGGGACGAAATGCACCATGGTGGCGCGATGTTCGGCGATCAGGTCGGCCATGTACAGCGGGTCGAGATGCCCGTCCGGTTCGGCCACGAGCAATCGTGACCCGCGGATCAGTGGTCCGAAGATCTCCGCGACCGAGCAGTCGAAGGTGAACGGTGTCTTGAGCACCACGAGGTCGTCGGGCCCGATGGGCAGTTCATCCAGACCCCACCGCAGTCGGTTGACGACGGCGTCGTGGGGCAGGCTGACACCCTTCGGACGACCGGTCGAGCCCGAGGTGAAAATCGTGTAGGCACAGTGAGACGGCCGCAACGGGGCCCGACGTTCCTCGTCGGTGATCGGCGGCGTCGACCCGTCGACCGGGGACGTGGCATCCACCCCGATCACCCGGGCATCGGTGACAGCGACCGCGTCGGGGACGGGCAGCGTTTCATCCACCAGGATCACGTCCGCACCGGCCGTCGAAAGCATGTACTCGACGCGCTCGGTGGGCGCGGACGGATCGACCGGGACGTACTGACCGCCCGCGGCCAGCACCGCATGGATCGCCACCATCATCTCGACGGACCGCGGGATACACACGGCGACAGCCACGTCCGGGCCCACACCGGCCGCGATCAGTTGACGACCGAGCAGCGCGACCCGCGCACCGAACTCACGGTAGGTGATGGTGCGGTCGCCGGAGATCAACGCGGTCCGCTCGGGCGTGCGGAGTACCTGTTCGCTGACCAGCGCGGCAAGGTGTTGCCGGGTGACCTCAACCGTCTGCCCCGTCGACCAGGTCTGCACGGAGTGTCGATCGACCTCGTCCACAGCGGAGAGCTCTGCGGTGGCGATGTCGACGTCTGCCACAGCACCCCGGATGATCGTCTCAAGCACCCGGAGGAAGACCGCGACCTGTGCGTCGTCGAAGGCGGCAGGCAGGTATTTGAGCTTGATCTCGATGCCGTCGGCCGTGGGGGCGGTGAACATCGACAGGGGGTAGTGCGTGGCGTCGCGGGCGGTCACGTCGGTCACGGCCAGCCCACCGGTCAGTCCGGGGTCTCGTCCCGACAGTGCGTCGGTGTCGACCGGGTAGGACTCGTGAATGGTCAACGTGTCGAACAGGATTCCGGAGCCGGTGAGCGCGATGAGTTCGGGGAGGCCGACATGCTGGTGGTCGAGAACGGAAACCTTGGTCGCCTGGATTCGGTCGAGTACCTCGCCGACGGACGCCAGCGGGTCGACGTCCACCACCGCGGGGAGCGTGTTGATGAACAAGCCCACCATCGCGTCGGCGCCCTCGAGATCGGCCGGGCGGCCCGACACCGTCTCGCCGAACGCGACGATCCGGTTGCCGGTCAGTCGCGACAGCAACACCGCCCAGGCGAACTGCAGGATCACCGACACCGTCACACCGCGCGTACGAGCCAGTTCCTCGATCGCGGCGCTCAACTGTGGATCGAGTAGCGTCGCGTGGTCGCGCGGTAGCGACGCCGTGGTCGCCTCGAGACCGGAGGACACCAGCGTCGGCCCCTCGAGCGGCGCGAGAACCTGACTCCAGGCCGCTGTTGCAGCTTCCCTGTCCGCCTTCTCGAGGTGGGTGAGGAAATCCTCGAAATCGTTGCCGGAGGTGTTGATCCGGCCGGTGTAGGTCTCACCGCCGGCGTACAGGGCGAGCAGGTCGGCGATGACCAGGGGTGATGACCAGCCGTCGATGAGGATGTGGTGGGTGGTGACCACCAGCCGGACGTCGGAGTCCGTGCGCACCGCGACGAACCGGATCAGCGGTGGCACCGCGAGATCGAATCGCTCGACCCGCTGTTCGTCGGCGAGATCGGATAGTCGTTGCGCCACAGAGTCTGTGTCGACGCCGGTCAGGTCGACCTCGGTCCAGCCGACCCGGACCTCGGGTGGGACGACCGCCACCACGGCTCCGCGGCTGGTCCGCACGAAGCCCGATCTCAGGACGCGATGATGATCGAGCAGCGATTGCGCAGCGTCGTGGAGGCGATCGAGATCGACCTCGCCGGCGAGACTGAGAACGGCCTGCGCGACATAGACGTCGACGGTGTCGTCGAGTCCGGAAGCCAGTTCGGCCTGAAAGGCGAAGCCTCGCTGGAGTGGCGAGAGCGGCCACACCGCCGCGCCCGGGTACCGATGTGCCAGAGTGTCCAGGTCGTCCTGCGTGATGTCCACCCCGCCGACATCCGACGGGGATAACCCCGGGTCACCGACATCGGCGACGTGGGCGGCGATCGCGTCAAGTTCGGCGCTCCAGCGTCGCGCCAGATCGGCGATGTCATCGGTGGCGAAAAGTGCCCGCGGAAAAGAGAACTCGGCAGAGAATCGCCTTCCCCGCTCGGTGCGCAGGGTGCTGACGTTGACCACCAGGACGTTGGGGGCCACCATGGCCCCGCGCACGGTCCCGGGCAGCCGGGGAGCCTCAGGTATCGGCAGGAATTCACCGCTGGAATCGCCGCCGCCGGCGATATTGCCGAGATAGTTGAAGCTGATGGGTGGGAGCGGCCGGTCCATCAGCGCACTCCCGGCGGCGCCGAACCGCAGGAGTCCGAACCCGATTCCGTTGTCCGGCTGACCGATGCGCTCTTCTTTTGCCGACTTGACCGCGTGCTCCACGTCGACCCCCGGGTCCACGGACACCGGCGCGATCGTGGTGAACCAGCCCACCGTGCGCGAGATGTCGGCACGCGCGGGGTCATCTCCGGCGGCGAGGACCTCCTCGTAGCGACCATGACCCTCGACCAGGACCGACACCGGTGCGTCGTCGACGATGTCGAGATGTCGCTGCCAGGACCGCACCGCGCGGGCGAGCGCAGCCAGCAGCGGGTCGTTGACGGTACCGCCGAACGCTTCCGGGACGACCGTCAGGATTGCTTCGGTGACGCTTTCCCGGACGGTTTCGACAACCGTCTCCACGGTCGCTTCCCTATCCCTGCCCCTGTCGATCACCGCGCCCAGATCGGTTGTGCGGCGGGGCAACCGGTCCAACCAGTAATCCACCTCGGCCGCACGATCGACGATCTGGCGATCCAGCGCCGCCGCCCACGCGCGCATCGAGGTCGACTCGGGCCGCAACGACAACGGATGCCCGGCACGATGCTGGGCCCACGCCGAGGCGAGGTCTTCGATGATCGCCCGCCACGACACGGCGTCGACGACCACATGGTGGATGACCAGGACGACACATCCCGTGCCGGAGCGGTCGCGGGCCAGAACGGCCTGGACCATCTGTCCGGCCGCGGGATCGAGGCGGGTCGATGCCTGTTCGAAGGCTCCGATCAGGTCTGCGTCGAAGCCGCTGTCGCCCAGCTCATGGACGGACTGGATCTCGGTCACCACACATGCATCGCGGCCGGGCGTGGCACCGACGTCGAGGTGTCCGTTCCCGCCGTCGACACTCAGCACGGAGCCGAGCATCGGATGCACCTCGACGAGCTTCGCCAGCAGTTCGGCGAGGGTGCCCGCGGTCAACTCGTCGGGTGCGCGCAGGACCAGTGACTGCGAGAAGTCGGCGAAATCCGCTGCCGTGTCCCCGAGTTCGAGCATCCAGGACATGATGGGCGTCGGTGCCATCGGTCCGGCGCCCCCGCCGACCGGCTCGGCGAGTTGCGGCAATCCCGCGGAACCCCTGGTCGCGGCATTCGCCATCGCACGGATGGTCTTGTGTTCGAAGATCTCTCGGGGGGTGAGCGGGATATCGGCCGATCGGGCCGCGGATGCCAGCTGTATCGACATGATGGAATCGCCGCCGAGTGCGAAGAACGATTCGGTGACGCTCACCTGGTCGACACCGAGCAGGGCCGCGACGATGCCGGCGAGCTTCTCCTCGGCGGCCGACCGTGGCGCGTCGTAAGCGTCGACGACGATCGGTGCCGGTGCCGGGAGAGCGCGCCGATCCAGTTTCCCGACGGGCGTCAGCGGCAATGAGTCGAGGACCGTCACCGTGGCCGGGATCATGTACAGCGGAAGATGTTCGGCCAGGGCGTCACGCACGGCCGACGGCTCCACCGGCTCATTGACGACCACATATCCGGCGAGCGCGGAGATCACCGACTCACCGGATTCGACCACCTGACCGTCCGCGTGGACGCCCACCACGATGGCGGTGTCCACCCCGGGATACGCGGCCAACGCCGCCTCGATCTCACCGAGTTCGATCCGCAGACCGCGCAGCTTCACCTGGTCGTCGCTGCGACCGCCGTAAGTCAGTGTGAGACCGCCGGTCTCGGTCGATGCCCAGCGGACGACGTCGCCCGTGCGGTACATACGTTCCCCCGGGGCGCCGTACGGGTCGGCGATGAACCTCTCCGCGGTCAGACCCGGACGGTCGAGATAGGCGCGCGACAGACCGACGCCGGTGACATAGAGCTCGCCGCGGACTCCGACCGGGACGGGGCGTAGCCGGGCGTCGAGAACGGCGAGGCCGACGCCCGCCAGCGGCCCACCAAGCGTGACGGGCCTGCCCTGTGCCATCGGCGGGCTGATCGTGATACCGATCGTCGTCTCGGTCGGACCGTACAGGTTCTGAATTCGAACATGCGGTGCCCAAGAGTCTTTGAGCGATTCACCCACCGCCTCACCACCGGCGTAGACGACGCGGAGCGCAGGCAGATGGGCGGGGTCCAGCGACGCGAGAACGGTCGGCGTGAGAAAGGTGTGGGTCACGGCGTGCTTGCGCATGATCGCCTGCAGTTCCTCACCACCGATCGCCGCCGCCGAGCGGTAGACCAGCGTGCCGCCGACGGTGAACGCCAGCAGATACTCCAGAACCGACGCGTCGAAACTCGGAGACGCGAACCCGAGGACGATCGCATCGGGTCCGGCATCCGCGCGGCGGACCTCTTCGACCGCGAAGTTGCGCAGGCCGCGGTGGGTGACCGCCACGCCCTTCGGTCGGCCGGTGGATCCCGAGGTGTAGATGACATAGGCCACGTTGTCCACGCGAACCACGCCCAGCCGATCGGCGGCGGTCACGGTGATCGGCGGTTGCGCGTCCACATCCGCGCGGACGGTGTCGTCATCGAGCGCGATCCACTCGAAGGAGCCGGGTAACCGGTCGGTCAGCCCGGATGTAGTGTGTGCCCCGGCGATCGTGAGGCCCAGGCTTGCCCCGGAATCCTCGATCATGCTGGTGACACGCTCGGCTGGATAGTCCGGGTCGACCGGGACATAGGCGCCGCCGGTCTTGGCAACCGCCCAGATCGCGGTCATCAGGTCGGTGGAACGAGGAAGCGCCAGCGCGACGAGCGTCTCGGGACCCACACCTCGGCCGATGAGGTAGTGCGCCAACCGGTCCGATGCCTCATCCAGTTCGCGGTAGGTGAGTGTCCGCGAACCCGACACGACCGCCGGATGATCCGGACGAACCGTCGCGGCGTCGACGAAGATGTCGGCCAGGAGCGCGGGTTCCGCGGCCCGCCCAGAGGTCACCGGTACGAGGCCGGCCGACTCCTCCCCGATCATCAGCGAGACGTCGCCGACCGGCCGGACGGTGTCGAGAGTGAGTTCGTCGAGTAGTTGGACGAATCTGGCCATGAACAGCGCGACGGTGTCGGCATCGAAGAGATCCGTCGCGAATTCGACTGACCCGGACCAGTTCTCGCCGGCATCCCCGCTGTGTACGACGATGGTCAGGTCGACCCGGGCGGCGACCTCCGGCGGATCGAGCGTTTCGAAGGACACCCCATCGATGACCGCACGGTCCGGCCGGGCCGAGGCAGCCGGATCGAAGGAGAGTAGGACTTGGGCAAGCGGGGCGAATGCCTCCGACCGGGTCGGCGCGAGCTCGTCCACGACGACTTCGAACGGCACATCGGCGTGCGCGAAGGCATCGAGGTCGGTTTGCCGGATCTGGGCGAGCAGGTCATCGAAGGACCGGCCGGTGTCCACCACCGTGCGCAGCACGAGCGTGTTGACGAACATGCCGATGAGATGATCCAGTACCGCCTGACCGCGACCCGCGATCGGCGTACCGATGGTGATGTCGTCGGTGGACGACAGCCGGGCGAGAAGGACAGCGAGGGCGGCGTGGGTGACCATGAACGGCGTCGTGTCGCTGTCGCGTGCGACGGTGACGATTCGGTCCCCGGTGTGCGCGGGAATCTCGAATGTGATCCGATCGCCGCGATGGGACGCCACATTCGGACGCGGACGATCGGTCGGCAGGTTGAGCAGATCGGGTGAACCGGCCAACTGGTCCCGCCAGTAGGCCAGCTGCCTGCCGATCACCGACTCGGCGTCGCGTGCCGAGCCGAGAACGGCGTGCTGCCAGATCGCGTAGTCGGCGATCTGAACCGGGAGTGGCTCGAAGTCGGGTGCACGGTTGGCGGTGCGCGCCGAGTAGGCGGTCAAGATATCACCGACCAGCGGCAGCATCGACTCACCATCGGCGGCGATGTGGTGGACGATCAGCGCGAATCCGAATTCTGGTGCCTGCGTTGACCATCGGTCCGACGGAACCGGCCAGATCCGTGCGCGCAGCGGCCACCGGGCCGCCACGTCGAAACCGCGGACCGCAGCCGCGAGCAAATCGGCCTCACTGTCCACCTGATCCCAATCCAGTTCCTGTGCAACCGAATCCGGGCTCGAGATGACCTGCACCGGCGCACCCTCGACCGAGCGGAACACGGTACGGAGGACCTCGTGCCGGGCGACGACGTCACCGACCGCGGCGCGCAACGCCGCGATGTCCAGTTCACCGCTCAGCCGCAACAGGGCCGGGAGATTGTAGGTGGGGTCCGTCGGATCGAACTGGTTGATGAACCACATGCGGGTCTGCGCAAAGGACAGCGGGATGTGCTCCGGCCGCGGGTCGGCCGCCACGATGGGCGGCAGGCCGGGAGCCACGTGCCCGGCACGCTCGGCCAGGGTTCGCACGGTCGGCGCGTCGAACAGATCGCGCAGGTTGAGTTCCACGCCCAGTTCGTCACACGCCCGCCCCACGATGCGAGCGGCCAGCAGCGAGTTCCCGCCAACGTCGAAGACCGACTCGACGACGCTGATCCGTTCCAGACCCAACACGTCGCAGAACACGTGGGCGAGGATTCGTTCGGTATCCGTTGCGGGCTCGACGAACTCGGTGGTCGCGCTGATAACCGGCTGCGGCAAGGCTTTTCGATCCAGCTTGCCGTTGACGTTGAGCGGCAGCTGCTCGAGTGTGACGATGATGTCCGGCACCATGTAGTCGGGCACCTTGGTGGCCGCCGTCCGGCGGATGTCCGCCGGATCGAGTTCGGTACCGTCAGACCGCTTGCCGACGACGTAGCCGACGAGCTGATCGGGAAAACCGGGCCGGGACTTGATCGCGGCGGCAGCCGCGTCGACGCCGTCGGCCGCGAGCAGCCCGGCCTCCACCTCGCCGAGTTCGATACGGAATCCGCGCAGCTTGACCTGTGCGTCGGCGCGGCCCAGGAACTCCAGTGCACCGTTGCGCACGATCGCGAGGTCGCCGGACTGATACATCCGGTCCCCCGGTGGGCCGAACGGATCGGCCACGAAACGCGTTGCGTTGAGCGCAAACCGGCCTGCATACCCGCGGGCGAGCTGGTCACCGGCCAGGTAGAGGTCACCGGGGATTCCCTCAGGGACCCGGGCAAGACGTGAATCGAGCACATAAACCCGCGATCCGGGCAACGCGACACCCACGTCGCTGGCCGCCGTGGCCGCCACGAACTCCGGCGTCAGAATGCGTCGTGTCATGTACACGGTGGCCTCGGTGGGGCCGTACATGTTGTTCAGTTGCGGCCCGTCGTTACCGTCGTGTGTGCGCCGGTCCGCATGCCAGCGACGAACCTGTTCGAAGTCCAGTGCCTCGCCGACGAAGATCATGTATCGGATGCTCTGGGCGAGCCGTCCGGGAGCAGGCGGGCGAACAGCGCCGGCGAGCTGGTAGAAGGCCGACGGGGTGAGGTTGACCACGGTCACCTGTTCGCGTTCGAGAACATCGACGAAGTCGGCCGGCGATCGCGTGGTGTAGTAGTCGAGCACCACGAGCCGGCCACCGAAGGCCAGAGCCACCCAGATCTCGCCGACCGAGACATCGAACGCGTAGGACTGGAACATCGTCCACACGTCGTCGGGGGTGAAGTCGTACTCCTCCCCCATCGCCGACAGCAGCGTCACCACATCGGCATGGGTGACCACCACTCCCTTCGGCTTGCCGGTGGAACCGGAGGTGTACATGACGTAGGCGGGATGGGCCGGGTCGATGTGGTCGGGGATGGCGGCGACACCGTCGGCATCCGACCGTGCGGCGATCTGCTCGGGGGTGGCCAGCGCTGCGTTCAACGCATCCCAGGCACCCACGGTCTCGTCGTCGGTGAGGACGAGGACCGGTCGGGCGTCATCGACGATCGACGCGAGGCGATCGAGCGGATGCGAACGGTCCAGCGGAAGATACGCGGCCCCGGACTTGATGATCCCGAGCAGCGCGACGATGAGTTCCGCCGAGCGCGGCAGCGCCACGCCCACCCGACTCTCGGGTCCGGCGCCCGCTGCGATGAGTCCGGCGGCGAGCGCGGTGGATCGCGCGTCGAGTTCCGCGTAGGTCAGCGAGGCGCCGTGCTCGTCGGTCAGTGCCGTCCGATCCGCACCGCGATGGACCGACGACCGGAAGAGACCGGCCAGCGACCCGAGGTCGGATGTACCGATGACCGCATGCGCGGCGGAGCGCACTCGCGCGACGGCCTCGCTCGTGGCCGTCGCGATCTGTTCCGGCGACTTGCCCGCGTTGTCGAGGTGCCCGGTGAGCGCGGCACCCACGGCTGCTTCGGTATCGATTCCCTGCGCGGCCAGCACACCCGCCGTCATGGAGACCTGCGCATGCAGTTGGGCAAAGGTGACCGGTCCGGCGAGGCCCTCGAACGCGACACCCTCCGGATCGGCGGTCGCCGAGTAGGAGATGAGGTTCACGGTCGACGGCGTCGACCCCCAGTTGCGCGAGATGTCAGCACCCGAATCGACAGCTGTCACGTCCGGTTGTTTCCTTCGACGGGGTCAACCGCAGTTCCGAGAACGTCAGATGCGTTGTTACGCAAGGTGCTGAGGGCTTCGTCCAGCGCCTCCGGTCCGGCGGCGGCCAATCCCGGCACGGTGCTCATCAGTGCCATCGTCAGCGCGGCGTCGGAGTCCGGGAGGGTGGCCGCCATCGCCGCGGTGACGGCGGCGAACTGCCCGAAGGTGCTGCCCGGCCCGATTGCCCGCGCATCCGGAGCCGCGGCGGCCGCGAGCGCGACCAGTTCCGAAAGGCTTCTGGTGCTCGCCTCGGTCTCTGTCGATCCGAGCTGTTCGTCTGCGGTGAGGATCACAATGTCACCAACGATACAGTCGGCGTCGGCGGCAATGGCCTCCAAGACACGCAGGTACCGTGCAGCGATGGTCTCGACCGAGGACGCGTCGAACAGATCCCGCGCGTAGATCAACTCACCACGCATCGTGCCGCTGTCCGCACCGTACCCGGCGGTCGGATCATTCGGGTACAGCGTCATCTGCAGATCGACCTTCGCCGGAGTCTCCTCCTCGGGGACCGGCGCCACCGTGAGATCGCCGAGATCGAGGGTGGGGAAATCGATGTTCTGGAACCAGAACATCACCTGGAACAGCGGGTTGTGGGCGCTGGTGGGTTTGGCGACGGTTTGTGCCACGACAGATTCGAATGCGACATCGGCGTGTGCCATGTCGGAGAGGTCATCTCGCCGCACGTGGGCGAGGAGGTCGGAGAACCGTTCGCCGGGCTTCACCTCTGTCCGCAGCGCGAGACTGTTGACGAACATACCGACGATGCTGTCCAGCGCCCGTTCGCCCCGTCCCGCGTACGGCGTGCCGATCACCAGATCCGTCCGGCCCGACAACCTCGCCAACAACACCGCATATGCCGCGTGGGTGACCATGAACAGGGTCGTGTTGTGAATGCGGGCAACCGATTCCAGCGACCGAACGAGTTCGGCGGGGACCTCGAAGTCGACTCGGCCGCCTCGGAAGGTCTGCGCTTTGGGCCGGGGCCGGTCGGTGGGCAGATCGATGGTTTCCGGAGCACCGGCAAGTCGCTGTGTCCAGTAGTCGAGCTGACGCTGCGCCTCGGTGACCCCGTCGGAATCCGTGGCGTTCAACCGGTCCGACTGCCACAGGGTGAAGTCCGCGTACTGCACCTGCAGCGGACTCCACGCCGGCGCGACGCCGTCGCGCCGGGCCGTGTAGGCGACCATCAGATCGCGGGCCAGCGGGGCCATCGACGCGCCGTCGGCACTGATGTGGTGGATGACGAACACGATCACGTGTTCGCGCTCGGAGACCTGCAGCACCGCAAGCCGCACGGGTGCCGACGTCGTGACATCGAATCCGCGCCCGGTCACCGCGGCGATCGCGTCGTCGATGTCGCCGGTCACCGGCCGCGGGGTGATGTCGAGTTCGGCGGCGACGACCTCTGCCGGGATGATGACCTGGATCGGTTCGCCGTTGATCATCGGATAGCTGGTGCGCAGCGTCTCGTGCCGGTGCACCAGATCGCGGACCGCCGCACTCAGCGCATCGAGATCGAGTTCGCCGGTCAACCGCAGCGCGAGCGACACGTTGTAGGCGGGTGAGGCCGGGTCGGCCCGGTTCAGCAGCCACATACCCCGCTGAACAGCGGACACCGGCACGATCTCGGCGCGCTTGCGCGCCATCAGCGGCGGCGAGGAATGTCCTGACAAGGACGTCGCGATGTATTCGGCGAGCTTGGTGACCGTGGACGCCTCGAAGATCTCCTTCACCGGGATCTGGCGATCCAGGGCTGCCGACAGTCGGGCGGCGACCTTGGTCGCCGAGAGCGAGTTGCCGCCCAGCTCGAAGAAGCCGTCCAGAACGCTGACCCGCTCCACTCCCAGTACCTGCGCGAAGACCTCGGCGACAACCGATTCCAGCTGGGTACGGGGGGCGATGAACTCCTTGCTCGCCGAGAAGTCGACGGCCGGCAGCTTGCTCCGGTCGATCTTTCCGACCGTCGTCAGCTCGAACTCGTCGATCACGCTGATCGTGTGCGGCACCATGTACGGCGGGAGCAGCCCCGCGGCATGTTCGATGAGCTGTTCGGGAAGCAGAGTCGACCCCGGCACAGCGGTCACATAGGACACGAGCACCGTCTCACCGGCAGGCCCGTCCACACCGATGCTCAGCGCGTTCGACACCTTGGCGTGTGCGGTCAGCGCGGCGTCGACCTCGCCGGGCTCGATGCGCAGGCCGCGCACCTTGAGCTGGAAGTCGCTGCGACCGTGGAAAACCATGCGCCCGTCGGGTAGCCGCATCACCCGGTCTCCGGTCCGGTACATCCGCGCACCGGTTGCGAACGGATGCGGCACGAATCGCGTCGACGTCAGATCCGGCCGGTGAAGGTAGCCCAGGCCGAGTTGCTCACCGGTGAGGTAGAGCTCGCCGATGACGCCGGCCGGGGCCGGCCGCAACGCGTTGTCGAGGACCAGGGCGCCCACCCCGGTGTTCGTGTAGCCGATGGTGACCTCACCGTCGGCCGGCAACGGTCCGTCTGTGGTTGCCCAGATGGTGACCTCGGTGGGACCGTAGAGATTGAGGAAGCGTCGATGCCTGTCGGTACCGACCCAGCGCCGCGCCAGATCCGGGGGACATGCCTCACCGGCGGAGAGCACCGTCGTCAACGAGGGCACGGCACCGGGGTCGAGGGTGGCGAGGACCGACGGGGTCATAACGGCATGTGTGACACCGTGATCGGCGATCAGTCGCTCGAGTTCGGTCCCGGCGTAGGTGTTCACGTCGGCGATCACCAGCAGCGCCCCGGACCCGAGCGCCATGGTCATCTCGAACACCGACGCGTCGAAGCTGGGCGATGCGACATGCAACACCCGCGATGATCTGCTCAGCTGCAGCAGTTCACGCTGGTTGGTCATCATCCCAGCTAGTCCACGGTGGGTCACCGCGGCGGCCTTGGGCAGGCCGGTCGAACCGGATGTGTAGATCAGGTAGGCGACGTCGTCGACGTACTGGTGTCGCGTCAGTTCGTCCTCGGCGATCGGTGCGCCGCTGTGCCCGGCGAGCCGCAACTCGGTGGTCCCGTCGTCCAGCGTGACCCAGTCGATCTCACCCGTCACCGGCTGGGCGCGGTCGACGACCGCGCTCACGGTCAATCCCACCCGGGCACCGCTGTCGGTCAGCATGGCACTGCGGCGATCGACGGGGAGTCTGGGATCGACGATGACGAACGCCGCGCCGGTCTTGGCCACCGCCACGGTCGCGAGCACCGACTGGCGAGTTCGCGGTGCGCTCACGACCACCACGTCGCCAGGCCCGATACCGCGCGAGATCAGCTCGCGGGCAATCTGATTGGTCTGAGATGAGAACAGGCCATAAGAGACCGATCCGTCACTCGCGGCCAGCGCAGGCGCCGTCTGCGCGGCCATGCTCTCCCCTGCCGCCAGCAGGTGACGCAGCGTGTCCGGCTCGACGGCGCTGTCGCCGGTGGTGAGGTCGGCGATCTCCGCGTCCCCGAGCAGATCGATCGACCCGATGGCCGACGTCGGTCTCTCGGTCATCCCGCACAACACGGCCCGCAGATAGGAGGCGAACCGCTCGACCGTGGACTGGGTGAAAATGTCGGTGGCGTACGAGAATTCGAGCTCGATCCGCCGGCCGTCCGCGGATTCGGTCGCCGACAGAGACAGGTCGTATTTGGCCGCGGGCACCCGAGCGTCCACGATCTGGGCACCGAGCGTGCCGTCGAGCCCGGACGTGTGGTCTCGCTGCAGACTCAAGGACACCTGGAAGAGTGGGCTGTGTGAGAGCGAGCGATGCGGGGCAACCCCCTCGACTACCTGCTCGAAGGGGACCTGCGCATGCGCCAGGGCCTCGGCCCGTATCCGATGGGCGGTGTGCAACAGGTCGATCACCGAATCCGCCGGCGAGATGCGCTGCCGCAGAACCACTGTGTTGACGAACATTCCGACGAGATCGGACAGCTCCGGCTCGCCCCGACCGGCGACCGCCGTACCGATGGATACGTCGTCGGTGCCGCCGAGGCGAGCGAGCACGGTGGACAGGGCCACCTGGAACACCGTGAACGTGGTGACCCCGTGACGACTGGCGAGATCCCGCACCCGGGAGACCACAGTACCGTCGAGCACGGCGTCGACGTAACCACCGTGTCCACTGGGTACCCGGGGGCGGGGATGATCGGTCGGCAGTGTGAGCAGTTCGGGCGCGTCCCCGAGTTGCCGCTTCCAATAAGCGATCTCACGGCTCAACAGGGATTCGTCATCGTCCGGCTCACCGAGCAGGCGGCGTTGCCATAGCGCGTAGTCCGCGTACTGCACCGCGAGTGGTTCCCAGTCCGGCGCCAGGCCGTTGCGCCGAGCCGAATAAGCGAACAACAGATCGGCGATCAGGGGACGCAGGGACGCGCCGTCTCCGACGATGTGGTGCAGCACGACCACCAGCACGGTCTCGACGCATACTCCGGCTCGCATCACCCGCAACAGTGCTGTGCGGATTCCGGTCTCGTTGACGAGGTCGAAACCGGTGGATGCCTCCTCGGCCACGGAGGCCACCACTGTCTCGTGATCCACGTCGGTCACCCGCAGGAGTCCCGCGCCGCCCAATCCGTCGGAGTCGAGGATTTCCTGGACCGGCTCACCGTCGACAGATGGGAAGCGGGTGCGTAGGGACTCGTGGCGCATCAGCAGATCGTGCACGGCCTCGGCCATCGCTGTGGTATCGACATCCGGGCCCAACCGCACGGCACCAGGCATGTTGTATGCGGGCGAGCGCGGATCCATCCGGTTCACAAACCAGAGCCTGGTCTGCGCGTAGGCGGTCGGGACATGGTCGGGCCGCGCGATCGGATGCAGCGCTTCATGATCCGGACGACCATCGGCCTGATCGACAACGTGAGCGAGATCCTCGACATTTCGACGGTCGAAGACTTCGCCGAGAGGAATCCGCCGGTCAAACTCCTTGCTCATCCGCGAAGCCAGACGCGCCGCCGAAAGCGAGTCCGCCCCTAGCGCAAAAATATTGTCCTGCAGGCCAACCCGGTCGACCTGCAGAAGTTCTTCAATCATCTCAGCGAGACGCAGCTCAATCGCAGAGCGCGGTGCAACGTACTCGGTTGCCGCGGTCGACCCGTAGGTCGGGGCGGGCAAGGCTCCACGGTCCAGCTTCCCCGACGAGTTGGTCGGGAACTCCGTCAGCCCGACGATCGCGTTGGGCACCATGTATTCGGGAAGACGAGCGCGGGCGACGCCGAGGAGGCGCTCGGCCAATTGATCATCTGCCGACGTTCCCTGATTCGGACGGACGTAGGCGACAATCCGGGCGCCATGACCGTCGTTGCGCACCACGACGGCCACCGCTGCAACATCGTTGTCCGCAAGTAGTGTTGCCTCGATCTCGCCCAATTCGACACGCTGGCCACGGATCTTGAGCTGAAAGTCCGAGCGACCGATGTAGATCAGTTCGCCGCGCGCGTTCCACCGCACGAGGTCGCCGGTCCGGTACATACGGCCACCGGCGACAAAGGGATCGGCAATGAATCGTTCAGCGGTGAGGGCGGTATTGCCCACGTACCCGTCGGCGAGCTGAATCCCCGAAAGGTATAACTCACCCGTCACCCCGATCGGCACACGCCTCAGGCCGGCGTCGAGGACGTAGACGTCAGTATTGGCTACCGGCCGGCCAATCGGCACGTCGGTGTCCCCCGCCTGGACGCGGTACTCCGTGACGTCAACGGCGGCTTCTGTCGGACCGTACAGATTGACCAAGTCGGTTGTTGATTCCGACACCACGTGTGCGGCCAGCGGGCCGGCAAGGGCCTCACCGGAAGTGAAGATGCGGCGCACAGTCGCCGGGACCACCGGCTCGCCATCCGGGGCAGCCTCGAGGAAGACGTCGAGCATCGACGGGACGAAATGTACAACAGTGATGTCCATGTCGATCATGAGGCTGCGAACGTACTGCGGGTCCCGATGGCCGCCGGGCGCGGCGATCACCAAACGCGCGCCGCGCTGGAGGGGCCAGAACAGTTCCCACACCGAGACATCGAAAGTGATGGGCGTTTTGTAGAGCACGGAATCATGTGCGCCGACTCCGTAGTTCTCGTCCATCCACGCCAGACGATTCAGGACGGCGGCGTGGGACACCTGCACGCCCTTGGGCACACCGGTAGATCCCGAGGTGAAGATCACGTATGCGGCGCCGCGACCACCCCCCGACAGCTCGAGGGGTGTCTGCTGCGGTCCATGGTCATCCGCGCGTTGCGCACTCTCCACGAAGCTCGCATCGATCACCAGCGATGGCTGAGCGACGTCGAGTACCAATTTCCGACGTGAGGCAGGCTGGTCAGGATCCAGCGGCACATACGCTGCGCCGGCCATCACTGTGGCGTACACGGCGGCGACCTGATCAACACTGCGGGACAGGCACACCGCTACCTTGTCGCCAGGCCGGACGCCCGCAGCGATGACCGCGGTCGCCAGCTCCCTGCAACGATGAGCGAACGCACCGTAGGTGAGGGCAGTGTCGCCGTCCGTGATCGCGATGGCGTCGGGAGCACGCGCAACTTGATCACAGAATCCCGCCAATAGGTGATCAGCGACCGCCTGAGTACCTTTCCAGCTACGCGACGGCCCCTGCTCGAAGAGGCGAAGGCTCTCCACCTCCCCCGCGGCGAGAAGGGCGAGACTGTCTACCTGCGAGTCAAGATTGTGAATGGCCTGCTCGAAGAATTCGAAGAATCGCTGATGGTGTGAGGCGATCTCGGAATCACTGTAGAGGTGTGGATTTCCGTGGATGTCGACGACGAGGGGCGCACCTGGGCTGGCCTGATAGTAGTTGATCAGCAGGTCTTCGAGGATGCCGGAGGTCAGAATACGGTAGTCGACAGTCGCGCCGTCAATCGCAATGGCCTCGTCGAAAATGACGATGTTCACCGTCGGACCGAATGAGTATGACCCGCCGTCGAGTCCCGCGTCTCGTCGGATGTCATCGGATCGATAACGCTGGTGACGCAGTGCTCCGGTCAGCTCCACCTGCGTCGACTCGATCAGTTCACGAACCGTTTTTTTCGTCGTCTCACGTAATCGAACCGGGAGGACATTGGAGAGCATCCCGCCACCGCGCTTGATACGCGCTGTGGCGCGACCTGTGACCGGCAGGCTGAGCACGACATCGTCGGTGCCGGACATGCGGGCAAGGAAGGCTCCGAATGTGGCGGTCAGTAGCACCGCGAGTGAGCTACCGAGTTCCGTGGCGGTCCGTTCTGCCGTGGCCTGCAGTTCCGCCGGCAGTGGGCGACTCGCCACCACGTTGTGAGCAGAGAGGTCTGCCTGGCCCGATCGCTGCGAGAGCGTCACTCGGGCGGGCAGATCCGACGCACGCTCCAGCCAGTGAGCCCGGTCGTTCGCGAAGCGCGTACTGGTCCGGTACTTCTTCTCATCCGCGACGATCTCGGCCATCGTGGCGGCTGGCTTCTCCACCACCGCGACGCCACGGCGGTGCGCGTTATAGCGGTCGACGGTCATCCTGATGAGTGTCAGTGCCGAGAACCCGTCGACGATGATGTGATGCCCCCGCGTATACCAGAACGTGCGGTCGTCGGCCACACGAAGCAGGACACTGACAACCAGCTGATCGCCGAGGAGATCAACCGGGCGCGTGTAGTCGTCCCGCATCCACGCCATCGCGGCAGCGACCGGATCACCTTCGGCACGGAAATCAACGATGTCGACGTGCTGGCCGTACTCCGTGTCGACCACCTGGCCAGGGATCCCGTCGTTCTCGACGATCCGCAGGTATGGCGACTCAGCAGCCTTGCCCGCCTCCTCGTTGCACAGAGCGAAGAGTTCGTGATCCAGCGATCCCGCTGGGTAACGAATGTCAAGGTACTGGGCAAGGTTCACGGAATAGTCGGATGACAGGTGCTCGGCGAACCACATCCCGCGCTGTGCCGCGGTCAGATCGAGCCGTTGCAGCCCGCCCGGTGCGCGCTCGGAGGGCGCTGCCGCGTCGACGGCCGGCTCCTCTGGGCGAATCTCGGGTGATTGCATCGCTTCTTCCTGGTCGGTGGCAGCACGCTCAACTGATGCCATGAGCGTGCCATGTCCTTGACAGCACCCATGAACGCAGGACCCCCGGACGTACCGAGAGTCCGTACCCGCAGTGCCCCAAAGGGCCCCCGACCTGCGATTCCTCGGCCATTGCAGCGAACCGGAGAGTCGTTCCCGACCCTGCATCAGCGTATGGATATTCGGCGAGTCAGCGATCGACGTTACGAGGACGGTCGCCTGCGCACAAACACCGCCTTCATCTGTCGCATCTTCAATGGTGCCCTAACCCTGCTCCCCGGGTCATGAGTAGTGCACTACGTGAGGCGGAATTACCTCAGTCGGTGGACGCCGTGTAACCGACGTGCCGCCCCTGGCGATGTAGGCAGGAAACCCGAGTGACCCGCCCGCAGGGGCGGGTCATCGCCGATGCCGCATTCACGCCGTATGTTGAGAGTCGGTTCGGTCGACGCCGGACCTGAGTGTCCGGCGATGCGCATCAGTCGCGCGACATCATCGTCGGGGTCTGGCGTCCGAGGAGCACACGTGAGGAGCGGTATGGCCGAGGCGTCCGGCGGTCGCCACAGAGCACCCGACCCACCGGGTGGCCTTGAGCCCGTGTATTCAGCCGCGGGTGATTCCGGGCGGTGGCGGGTGCCCGTGTCTGGCGAGAGATCCCCACGCCATGCCCGCCGCGAAGGGACGACGACCGCCTGGGCGGCCGGCCGACACGATGAGCCGCGTGCGACCGCAGCCTCCGACGCGGTGACCCGCTCGTTCCCGTCGTCCCCCATCGATGAGCGCCCCACCGGACCGGCCGACCCTGGACACGTTCCGTCGCCGTACCCCCCGCCCGCGTACCCCCCGTCGCCCTACCCAGACCATGCCGGTCAGCCGGACGGGTGGGTCGAGCACACCCCGATTCCTGTCGTCGACCATCCGGCGCACACAGAACGAATCCCGCCTCGCGGTGTCGCCGTCCCGGCAACACCGGCGATCGAGGTCTCGGGACTTCGCAAGGTCTTCGGCGACCACGTGGCCGTCGACGACGTCAGCTTCACCGTCGACAAAGGGTCCATCTTCGGCCTGCTCGGACCGAATGGCGCGGGCAAGACGACAACAGTGAACATGCTGTGCACGCTCCTGCGTCCCGACGCCGGTACCGCCTTGGTCAACGGGCACGACGTGGTCCACGACGCGGCGGCCGTTCGGCGGTCCATCATGCTGACGGGCCAGTTCGCTGCACTGGATGAAGCACTGACCGGCCGTGAGAACCTCGTCCTGTTCGGTCGGCTGCTCGGGCTGGGCAAAGCGGCGGCGGGTCGCCGAGCCGATGAGCTCCTCGAGTCCTTCGGACTCACCGACGCGGCATCGCGTCGGGTCCGCGAGTACTCCGGAGGCATGCGCAGGCGAATAGACATCGCGTGCGGATTGGTCACCGCGCCGCAGGTCGTGTTCTTGGACGAACCCACGACCGGACTCGACCCCCGAAGTCGGCAGGAGGTGTGGCGGCTCGTCGAGAGTCTGCGCGAGCAGGGCGTGACCACGCTGCTGACCACGCAGTACCTCGAAGAGGCCGATGTCCTCAGCGATCGCATCGTCGTCATCGATCAGGGCCGGGTCATCGCCAACGGCACCGCCGCCGAGTTGAAGGCGAGTATCGGCACCGCGTTCTACGAGGTCACTCCGAGCGATCCCGACGATGTGGTCCGGGTTCGCGATGTACTCGCCGATCTCGGCGCACGAATGGCCGAATCACCGGATGACCCCGATTCACCCGCAACCGGACTGTCCATCAGTGTGCCTGCGCCCGACGGCGCCAACGCACTGGTCGAAATCGTGCGCCGCACAACCGACGCACGACTGGAACTCTCCGATGTCGCTCTCCGGACACCGACATTGGACGAGGTCTTCCTCGCCCTGACCGCGCCCAACGGCAGCGCGTCGCGGGAGGAGACCGGCGCGGCACCCCCGATCCGAGTGGATGCCCTGTGACCACAGAGCATCTGCTCGACGCACCGCACATCACCTCCCGTCAACAATGGTGGGCACTGACCGCCCGCGGCCTCGGCAGTCTGCTGCGAAGCGGTGAGGTGATTCTCGCGCTGATCGCACCGGCATTCCTGGCGGTGTGTTTCTACCTGCCGCTCCGCTCGATCATGAATCAGTACCCGGGGATGAACTATGCGCAGTTCCTGATGCCGATCATCACCCTGCAGTCGATTTCCTTCGTCGCGTCGTCGGCGGCGATGCGCTCGTCGTTTGATCGAGCGCACGGCATCAACACCCGCTTCCGCACCATGCCGATGCACATCAGCATTCCCGCACTTGCCCGAATCAGTACCAGCCTGGTCCTTCTCGCGATCGCGCTGTGCTGTGCGACTGCGGTGTGCCTCGTGATCGGCTGGCGCCCGCAGGGAGGCGTGTCGGGCACCGTGGGCCTCTATGCCATCGCGGTGGCCGTGGGAGCGGCGGTCGCGCTCATCGCCGACGGCATCGGCCTGCTCGCGAGCAGCCCGGAGGCCACCAGCCAGGCGTTGGCCCTGCCCGTCCTGATCCTGGGCATGCTGTCCACCGGTTTCGTTCCCGAGAGTCAGTTTCCCGATTGGATCGCGCCCTTCGCGCGCAACCAGCCGGTCTCGCAGTTCGCGAATGCGATGCGGGCCTTCAACGAGAACACCGCGACACCCAGCGTGATCCTGCCCGCGGTGTGGTGGTTTATCGGTCTGTTCGTCCTGGGTGCGGTGCTGCTCTATCTGGGCATGAGGAAGGCGCAGCGATGACGTCGATCCACGCGAGCGCACCGACACCGTCACCGGTCCGCCGCACGCCGACGCGAGCGGCCGCCGCCGCACCGCCTCCCCCACCGGACACCGCTCTGCCCGAGGGCTCACCCAAGTCGTGGTACACGCAATCCCTGGTCCTCGCGCGTCGGCAGTTGGTGGTGTTGCTGCGCGACCGGGCGACCGTTCTGCAGATCCTGCTGATTCCCGCGCTCACCATGATCATGTTCAAGGTGGTCCTCGGCGATGCCGTGGGTAAGGCAACTGGCCAGGACAGCGCGTACGGCACCGTTCCCCTGGTCATCCTCGTGAGCGCCATGTTCGGTTCGATCGCAGCAGGTGTGCGGCTTAACCTGGAACGCGGCACCGGGCTGTTGGGACGCCTTTATGTCCTGCCGATCAACCGCGGCGCAGACCTGACCTCGCGGATCATCTGCGAGATCGCCCGCGTCACGCTGACCACGGCCATCCTGCTGGCGGCGGGAACCCTGATCGGCTTCCGCTTCACACAGGGGCCGCTGGCGGTGCTCGGTATCCTCGGCGTTGCTTTGCTGTTCGGTATCGCCTTCTCGATCTTCGTGCTGGCATTGGCGGTCAACGCCCGTCCGACCGCGCCGATCGTCCCGCTGCTCTCCCTCATCTCGAGCCTGTTGATGTTCTTCAACTCCGGCTTCAGCCCGCTCGACGCCTACCCGACCTGGCTGCAGCCGATCGTCGAGCACCAGCCGATGACACCGGCGATCGAGGTGATGCGTTCCTTTGCTGCGGGGGGTCCGATCACGGCTGACCTCATCGCCGTGTTCGCCTGGGCGGCCGGATTGATCATCTTGTTCACCTACCCCGCACTACGGGGCTACCGGAAAGCTGCGACCAGCCGCTGACTCAGACAGTGTCCGCTGGACGCGGCCGGCCCGCTGTCGCCAACTGACCAAACACCGCCCAAGGTCAATTCCTATGGCACTCTGATCGCCATGAGGCGAGGTTGGTTACCACAAGACGGGAGCTGAGTGTGATGAGCGGTCTGACGGTGGTGATTCCGGTCTACAACGAACAGGACACCATAGGCCAATGTCTGGAACGACTGATGTGCCAGACAATGCCGGTCGATGAGGTCATCATTGTTGACAACAACTCCACGGATGACACAGTCGCGGTTGCGAAAGCATTCGCTGATCGCATGCCGTTGCGGGTTCTCGAAGAGACTCGTCAGGGTGTCGGCTGGGCACGGCGGACCGGCTTCGACCACGCCAACAACCAGTTCATCGCGAGAATCGACGCCGATACGCGAGTTGATGTCGACTGGAATGCTGCGATCACCAAGTACATGCGGGACCATCCTGATGTGGCTGCCATCGCCGGCCACAGTGGGTTCTACGATGTGCCGCTGGAGAACTGGTTCCGCTCCAAGCGTCACGGCCGCCGCGACAACCCGCCACGCAAGGCCCGGGCCCTCGGCGGTGCAAATATGGTGATTCGGCATGACGCATGGCTTCTGGCGCAGGACCGCCTACTGGACCAGCCCGGCACGCACGAAGACCTCGACCTCTATTTCGCAATACAGGATTCCGGTGGATCCGTCGACGAGGTGCCGTCCGTTCAGGCCGAAATGTCGCCCCGACGTCTCCTGGTCAGCCCGTGGGGTAACCGCGCGTACCGCCAAGCGGCGTTCACGACGTTTCGTGGCCATGGCCGATCCCGGGAAGCGCGGATGCTGCGGTTGCTGGACCCCGTCTTGTACACCCAGCTGACGATCGCCTGGATCGTGCTCAAACCGTTCGACCCGGACACCCGACGTTGGCGGCCTGCACGATTGTGGACCGTCACCAGTCGTGACTCGCCTCTATCCGCATGAGGCAGTGTCTGGCCCGACAACGGTTTTCGTTCTGGGTGAGGCACTTTCGACCGTCGTGAGTCTCGCCACGGGTAGTCTAAACCCGTGCCCACAGACAAGACCGGAGCCGAAGCCGACGTCACCCACAACCCCGACGAGCAGCGCTACGAGATCAGCGTCGGCGGCCGTCTCGCCGGTTTCACCGAATACCGCGACCGCACCGGTGACGACGCCGTGGAACGCGTCTTCTTCCACACCGAGGTCGCCGAGGAGTTCGGCGGTCGCGGGCTGGGCACGATCCTCGTCCGCGAGGCCCTCGACGCCGCCCGTGCCGCGGGCCTCACGATCGTCGGGGTCTGCCCGCTGGTTGCCGCGTTCCAGAAGAAGAACCCCGACTATGTGCCGTCGACACATGCGGTGACCCCGGAGATCCTGTCCTGGCTCAGAGGCGAAGTCCGCTCGTAGCCCATCCTTCACTGCGGGAAGGCCGCGTCATCGGCGGCCGTCCGAGGTCATCGCCTCGATCAGGCTCGCCGGTCGCAGATCGGTCCAGTTCTCTTCCACATAGGCGAGGCAGGCGGCACGGGTATCCTCGCCGAACACCGTTGACCACCCGGCCGGCACAGGCGCGAAGACCGGCCACAGCGAATGCTGGTTCTCATGGTTCACCAGCACGTAGAACCTACCGTTGTCGTCGTCGAACGGGTTGGTCATCTCTGATCCTTTCCTCGTGATCCTCTGTTGTGTTCGTGCGCGGCGAGCGCGGCCCCGATCTCGGGACCGATCACCTCGAGCGCACGTTCCTCGGCCATCCCCAGGTGGGTGGCGTCGACATCGACATTCCGGACCCCGCCGTCCACGACCGCCTCCCAGCCGCGCGCGATCCGGCCGGGCTCCGATTTGTCGCGGGTGGCCGTGAACACGACCATCGGCACCGACAGACCAGTACGTGGATCGTGATCGGCCACGATCTGTGCGGCGTGCTCGAAGCTGTTCATCACACGCGCCACCTCATCGGCGCCGAGCAATCCGGTGGCGGCGATCTGCTCGCGCACCACTTCTGCGACCTCTTCGGGGCCGGAGGCGACCACGTCGGGTCCCAGGTCGAAGAGATCGCGCCAGCCGGCCAGAGCGTCGGCGGCCACCTGACCTCCGGGGTGAATCCGGCCGGCCTCCAGGTCGGCAGCACCCGGGGACGCATCCATCACTCCGACGAAGCCGACCTCTTCCCCTGCTGCCTCCAGCCGGACGGCCATCTCGTGGATGACGTATCCGCCGAGCGACCAGCCGAGCAGGTGGTAGGGGCCGTGTGGCCTGACCCGCCGGATCTCCGAAAGATACCGCTGGGCAAGCTCTTCGACGCTACCCGCCTGCTCGTCGCCGGACACCACGTAGGGGTCCTGCAGGCCGTATACCGGGCGGTCGGGCAGGTATCTGACGAGACCGCCGTAGAACCAGGCCAGACCGCCGGCCGGATGGACGCAGAACAGCGGTGCGCGACGGCCCTCGGAACGTAGGGTCAGCAGCACATCACGCCGCGCACTGTGGGCTGTGCTGTCAGCGGCCAGGAGACCGGCCAACCCGCGTACCGTGGGCTCGCGGAACACCCACGACACCTGCATGTCGGGGTGATGTGGGCGTAGGTGTGCGAGCACCTGGGTCGCCGCCAGCGAATTGCCGCCGATCTCGAAGAACGATGACGTGACCGACACCCGCTCCAGACCGAGGACGTCACCGAAGGCCTTTGTCACTCGCGCCTCGAGCTCCGTTGCCGGGGAACGGTATTCAGCGGCCTCCACGACGGGTTCGGGTAGCCGGCGCCGATCCAGTTTGCCCACCGGTGTCAGCGGCAGAGCATCCAGAACGGTGATGGTCTCCGGCACCAGATGTGCGGGCAGCCGAGACGCGAGCCATATCCGCAGCTCGCCGACCTCGACACAATGGTCGGGATCGACGACCACATAGGCCGCGAGTGAACTTGTCATCCCGGCCCCGACGGCGATCACCGCGGCCGCGTCGACCGACGCGTTCTCGACCAACGCCGCCTCGATTTCGCCGGGTTCGATGCGGAGACCACGAACCTTGATCTGGTCGTCTTCGCGGCCCTCGTACTCGATATGAGCTCCGCCTTCATCGTCGGGCCACCACCGCACCACGTCACCCGTGCGATACATGCGGTCACCCTCATGACCGAACACGCCCGCGACGAAACGCGAACCGGTGAGGCCTGGGCGGTCCAGATACCCGCGCGACAACGCCGGTCCGCTCACATACAACTCGCCCGGCACGCCGGCGGGCACGGGGTGCAGCCGCTCGTCGAGCACCATCAGTCGCACCCCGCTCACCGGCGAGCCCAGGCGGACCCGGTCGCCGGGCATCAGCGCGTTGCCGATAGTGACACCGATGGTGGTCTCGGTGGGGCCGTACAGATTTCGGACCGAAGTGTGCGGCGCCCAGGTATCGACCACAGCCCGGCCCACGGGCTCGCCGCCGACCGCCAGCGAACGCAGGGACGGCAGCTTCGACGGGTCGAGCGTTGGCCAGCACCGACGGTGTCAGGAAGGTGTGGGTGACTCGTTGCCGGGCCATGAACTCGGCCAGCGGCGGACCGCCCAGCGCTTCGGCGGGTCGGTACACCACCGTCCCCCCGTTGGTCGTCGCCAACAGGTACTCGAGAACCGAGGCGTCGAAACTCGGCGACGCGAATCCCAGTACCACCGGCGCATCCCCGGCTTCCAACCGCACCGGACTATCCGCAGGAACGGGTGGCGAATATGGTCGCCGACTCCGGTGCGATCCTCGGATTGTGCGTTGGTGAGTCCGGCGCGTTGCCCGACAACGGTTTCCGCTGGGTCCCCATCGATGCACCGGAGTTCGTCGCCGGCATCGCCCGACGGCCGCAGGCGGTCCCGGACACCGGGCCGGTCCGTCCGGACAACGTCGCCTACGTCATCTACACCTCCGGGTCGACGGGACGTCCCAAGGGGGTCAGTGTCTCCCACAATGGTCTCGCCGATTTCGCCGCCTCCCAATTTCTCTTCGACCCCATGGGGGTCGAGGTGTCGGTCCGTGACGTCTTCGAGCATCCGTCGGTGCGCGGGCTGGTCGATGCGGTAGGTGACCGCGCCGGAACGTCGATGGCACTGTCTCCGGTGGTCCCTCGCCCCGAACGGATTCCGCTGTCACCGGCGCAGCAACGTATCTGGTTCATCAACCACTTCGACCCGTCCTCGGGCACCTACAACGTGCCGATGGTGCTTAGGTTGTCCGGAGCGCTCGAGGTGAGCGCGCTGCGGGCTGCGGTGATCGATGTGGTGATGCGCCACGAGATCCTGCGCACCAGATTCCCGGCGCCGGACGGCATTCCCGTACAGATCGTCGATGATGCCGATCTGGTCGACCGCCGACTCGACTGGGCCGTCGTCGGTTCCGACGAGGAACTCGGTGGCGCGGTCAGCGAGGGATTCGACCTCGCCCGTCGGTGGCCGATCCGGGTGCGGATCCGACGCATCGAGGCCGACGACCATCTCCTCGCGGTGGTGATCCATCACATCGCGACCGACGGGGAATCGCTGCGGCCGCTACTGGCCGACCTGGCGGCAGCCTATGATGCGCGTCGCCGTGGTAGGAAGCCGGACTTCGCGCCGCTCGCGGTACAGTTCGCCGACTTCGCGCTCTGGCAGCGTGCCGTCCTCGGCGAACCCGACGATCCCGCGTCGGTTCTCGGCGGTACGCCGAACTCGACCGGGAGTCCGGTCGGCTAGCACACTGGCTCGTCGAGCGTGGCATCGGTCCGGAATCGTTGGTGGCGTTGGCCATCGGACGATCGGTGCGGTTGTCCGTCGCCATCTGGGCGGTGGCCAAGACAGGGGCGGGCTACGTCCCGATCGATCCCCCTTCGGTCAGGCGACCGTGCGGCTGGTGGTGGAGACCCGTGGTGGCGGCGACGCACAGAACATGTGGGGTCCCTTCGGGGGGCCGGCCTGGCGTGCGCATGACCCGGTCCTCAACGCGCAAAGACTGCGCGGTATCGCGCTGTATATCGCGAACGCCGGTGGTCTGCCCGGGGCCCATGACACGCCGCGATATGTGCGCGATCCATCGACGCTTGCCGACCAGATCGTTGTCGGCGGGGGTATAGAGGTGGGGACCATGGCGTGTACCGTGCAGCTACTCGACCGTCTCGGGCGACTGCGCATCCCCGCCACCGTTGATCTGCCGCCCACCGGAACGCATTCGTGGCGGTATTGGCAGGACCAGTTGCGTCGGTCATGGCCGGTCTTCGCCAAGGCCCTGGCCGGACGCTGATCTGCCGGGCACGCGGGGCCATCCAACGCCGAAGACCCCAGACGGATGTGCCGTGGGGACCACTAAGCTGACTGTCATGTGCCGACCTGAAGCCGCACCTCACCGATCCCACGACGGTCGGCCCCACGACCTTCGCCCCCACAACTCTCGCCACGGGCGGCTCTGACATGCCGCTGCTGCCTGGCCAGTCCTTCGCCGGCTATCGCATCGTCCGCCAACTCGGTGCCGGCGGGATGGGCGAGGTCTATCTCGCCGATCACCCGCGCCTCCCCCGCCAGGACGCGCTCAAGATCCTGCCACCGGGACTCTCCGGCGATCCGATGTTCCGCAAGCGGTTCACCCGTGAGGCCGACGTCGCAGCCACCCTCGATCATCCCAACATCGTCAGCGTCTTCGACCGCGGTGAGGCCGACGGTCAGCTGTGGATCACGATGAAGTACGTCGACGGCACCGACGCGTCGTATCTGCTGAACTCGCATCCGCGCGGACTTCCGGCCGGCGACGTGGTCGCGGTGATCTCGGCGGTGGCCGACGCGCTCGATTACGCCCACGGCCAGGGCCTTCTGCACCGCGACGTGAAGCCGGCGAACATCCTGATCGCCGGCGCCGCCGACAAACCGTCGGTGAAGCGTCGAATCCTGTTGGCCGACTTCGGAATCGCACGACCCATCTTCGACGACACGCACATCACGTCGACCAATCTGACGGTGGGGTCGGTGGCCTACACCTCCCCCGAGCAACTCTCCGGCACCACGCTCGACGGCCGGGCCGACCAGTACTCGCTTGCCTGCACCGCCTACCAGTTGCTATGCGGGGCAACCCCCTTCGCCAACAGCAACGCCGCGATGCTGATCCACCAGCATTTGTCGGTCAGTCCCCCGCCCGTCTCCGAGAAGCGGCCCGATCTGTCCGGGCAGGTCGACCGGGTTCTCTCGCGCGCACTCGACAAGGAGCCGGCGCGCCGCTACAGCTCGTGTGAGCACTTCGCGAACGATCTCGCGTCGGCCCTGCGATCAGGTGCGGCGGGCGCCACACTGTTGTCCAAACCGACTCCGGCACAACCGGCGTCGCGTCCACCGCAGCCGCGGGTCGAGACGTCGCAGCCACAACGGTCGGCGCCGCACGCACCCGGCCCGCGATCGACTCCCACGCCCGCGTCACGCCCGGCCTACACGCCGCCTTCCTACACCCCGTCGCCCTACCAGGGGCCGACGATGCCGCGATCGGACGGGAAGGCCACCGCCTCACTGGTTTTGGGGATCGTGTCGTTGACCATCGGCTGGTGCGGGTTCGCGTTGCTGACCGGGCCGGCGGCGATCATCCTCGGGCTGGTGGCCCTGCGCTCCAGCGACCGCGCATCGGTCCCGATCACCAACCGCGGCGCCGCCACCGCCGGCGTGATCACCGGCATTCTGGGGACGGTCGCGATGATCGCGTTCTTCATCCTGGCAATCGTCTTCGGAGACTCCAGCAGCACCACCTGAGTCTCACGATTCGGTACGTACCTCACCGTCGAGCCCCACCTCGATGCGCTCGGCGTGATCTGCTGCGTCGATGGTGATGGTGGCCAACAGGTCTCGGCCCGGCGGTAGAACTCGCGCCGTCACCCGGCCCGCCGTCGCCTGCGCCAATGCGGACACCACCACCTCGTTCAGCCGGTCGCCGATCGTGCTCCCGTCGGTCGCCGCCACGAGAGCGCCGTCGTCGAGCAACACCACGGTGACGCCGCGTCGTCGCGCCTGCCAGGCTGCCGCCCGGACGACGGGATCGTCGAGTCCGGGCGCCCGGATACCGTCGCGCAGTTGGGCTTCCAGTAGCCGCGCGTCACGTACCTCGGAGTCGGAGAATTCACGGCGTTCGATGATCGCGGTCAGGGTGGGCCGGGCGCGGCGCTCGAACTCCATCAACTGCTGCTCCCGAAAGTCGGTGGTCGCCGCGACCGCCGCCTCCCGCGCGACCCGGTCGGCGTTGGCACTGCGCAGGGCATAGATCTCACGGGTCATGGGCCGCAACATGACCGAGAACAGCGACCCCATGATCATGATCGCGTAACCCGACACGGTGATCGCGAAACCCCATGCCGCGCCCATCCCGGCGTGTGCGGCCCACAGCGTGGAGATCACCGAGATCGCCCCGCTGGCCAGCCACGCTGCCAGTGGCCGTCCACGCACGGCCAGGAACGCGAGCATGATGACCGAGGCGCCGAGCGGCGGACCGGTCTGCATCACATGATCCGGCGGACTCGGCAACGACGTCACCGCCAACGCGAACGCCACCACCGAACCCGCCGCGACGAAGATGGTGTGCCGCAACGGGAGCGGGTCGTCGACCACCCCGATGATGACCAAGCCCACACAAACGAAGACGCCGAAGGCGGCGGCCAGCCCCAGCCATCCGACCGGTGAGGTGATGGTGGCGCCCGAATACACGGTCACCACCACGTAGACCACCGCGAACACCAGCATCGTGGCCACCAGCGGGCGCGACCGGATGCCGAAGGTGTCGGTGATGCCGGCGGCGGGCGCCGGGGAGTCGATCACGGCCGCTCCCATACCAACTGGACCGTGGTGCCTCGACCCACCTGGCTCTGAATTCGGGCGTCACCGTCGATCTGCGCCATCCGTTTCCGAATGCTCACCGCGATGCCCAGACGCCCCGCGGGCATCGCCGCCGCGTCGAAGCCGCGTCCGTCGTCGACGACGGCCATGCTGATGACGCCTTCGCCAAGCTGGGCGATGACCGCGCACGCGGCGTCGGAACCCGCGTGGCGCACCACGTTTCGCAGCGCCTCGGCCATCGCCTCGGTGACCGCGCGGATGACGTCGGCCGGGTAGTCGCCGTCGCCGGGAGGGTCGTCGGGATCGGGTTCCAGCGTGACGATCTCCACCTCGACGCGGTCGGTGACGTCGGCTGCCGTCGAACGGATCCGACGGATGGCCTCGTCTCGCGCCACCGTCTCCGACGACGGGCTGAGATCGCCGGTTGCCATCCGGGCGACCTCGTCGAGTGCCGAGTGTGCCTGGTCGGCGAGGCGCTGGTCGGGGATGCCCGGCCGCACGGCGAGCAGCGACGCGATGATGCGGTCGTGGATGATCCCGTCGAGTCGTGCCTTCTCCGCTTCTCGAGCCGCGCCGGCCGCGGCCTCGGCGACACTGCGGTAGGTGTCGGCACGCGTCTCGTCCAGGGTGCGTCCGGTCCGTACCGCAACATGTGCAACGGCCAGGAACACCCCGGTGAACGCGCACGCCCACAGTATCTCGACGGGCAGGTCGGCATTGACGTCGCCGAATCGTCCGAGTTGTTGTGCGGTGTTCACCGCCGCGCAGGCGACCACGAGGTTCACCACACCCCACCGTGGCGCGACGATGGTGAGCACCATGCTCGGCATGCCCGGGAAGGAAATGAGCCAGACGGCCGCATCTTCGGGACCGGGGGTGGTGGCCCCCGTCCAGGCCACGAACCACAGAGCCACCGCCAGCAGGTAGCCGAGCGCGGTGATCACGGCCAGGGGCATCAGCCAGGCGGTGCCGGGACGGAAGCTCGCGACGATCAGCGCCAGCCCCGGCCCGATACACAGCAGCACACTCACCGGCGGCCACCAGGGCGCGGTCAGCGAGGTGGTCGCGGTGATCGTCCCGATCGACACGAGCAGATACCCGACGAGACCGGCACCGAGGAATCTCGCCCCGATCCGCTGAACCCGGGCCCGATCGCCTTCGGTCTCATCCCCAACGAACAGCACGCGGGCGGCCGCACCGGCCCGCGCCGACAGCGACCGCGACACCTCGACCGCGCCACCATCGGCCGCCGAAGGCACCCCCGCCGCACTGATCACGCTCACGGCTCACCCTGGCATCCGGCCCTGACCAGGGTCAATCCCTCGGTAGAACTAATCCGATCGGCCGACAGGTGCCGCACCGGACCCCGGCCGGGCCCGGTAAAGCTGCCAGCCCCACGCCATCAGCGAAACCGCGAGCACCCCGTCCGGCGACACCCGGACCTGCTCGCCGGTGAGCGGGCTCTCCACAACCGGTACGTCGGCGAAGCCCGCCAGGGTCAGGGTCGCCGGCCGGTCTCCGACATTGACGGCGACGACCCAGCGGGTCTGGCCGGCCCGCTCCCACGCGACCACCGCATCCGACGAGCCGCGCACGTCGCACAGCCGCCACTCACCGTGGGAGAACACCGGATCGGCCAGCGCCGCGAGCAGCGCACGGTAGAAGACTGCGCGGTCGGCGTCGACGGGTTCATCGCGAAACCGCCTCAGCTGCACCGGGACCCGGGCCCGACGGCCCTCCATCTGCCCCTGATGCACCAACCGTGCCCCCGCCTGGGTCAGCGCGGTGACCGCGGCCATCCGGTCACGGTCGGAGAAGACGACCGCGGCCCGGTCCTCGTCGTGGTTCTCGATGAACCGCACCAGTCGCTGCGGTGTTCGCCCGTCAGCTCCGAGCGTCGGCCGTAATCGAGCCGGGTCGTGGGCGAGCACGTCGTAGAGCGTCTTGTCGTAGCAGAAGTCGAATCCCTGTGCGGCCAGCGCCGCCTCGGTACCCCAGTACGCCTCGGCGATGAATACAAAACCTGGGTGCCCGGCCCGGACTGCGTCGATGATCGGCGGCCAGTAGTCCGCGTCGGGGATCGCGCCGGCTGCCTCGCCCCAGGTCCGCGCGACGATGTCGTTCATCATGAGCATCGCCATGTCGCAGCGCACCCCGTCGCATCGTCCGGCGATCTGCCGCAGCGTGTCGGCCGCGGCCGCGCGCAGACCGGGCGCATAGGCGTTCACCTGAACCACGTCCCGCCACGCCGGGAAGTGCGGGTCACGCCCATTGGCCAGCACCGCACCCCCGTCGACGGTCACATACGAGTGCGGATCACGCTCCAGATCGTCGGCGCTGCCACGGATGAACCACTCGGGCTGTGCCGTCCAGGGATGGTCGAGGGCAACGTGATTGGGGACGAAGTCCAGGATGAGCCCGACGCCGCGCCGGGCGAGTTGCTCTCGCGCGACGGCCAGCGCGTCATCACCGCCGAGATGATCGTCGACGACGTAGTCGCACACGCAGTACGGCGATCCGACGACGTCGTCGTCGGTGAAGTCGTCCAGCGACCGCGCGAACCACTCCATCAGCAGCTTGTCGGCCCGCGCGATCGCCACCCCGGCCGGGCTGCGCCGCCACACCCCCATCAGCCACACCGCGTCGAAGCCGAGTGCAGCGATGGCGTCCCACTGATCGTCGGGTACGGACGCGAGATCGACCGGGCGGCCGGTGAGCCGCGCCAACTCGGTCAGCCACGGCCAGGTGTTGATCTCGTAGATGAGCGGGGACGGCGGAAGCTTCACACCGACCAGTCAACCAAGTCACGAAGACGACGAAGCGGCCCGCTCCCCACCGGGGAACGGGCCGCTCGAGAATCTCGCGTCGGAGAAGGGCTTACTTGGCCTTCTCCAGCACCTCGACCAGACGCCAGTGCTTGGTCGCCGACAGCGGGCGGGTCTCCATGATCCGCACGCGGTCACCGACACCGGCATCGCCGTTCTCGTCGTGGGCCTTGACCTTGGACGTGGTCCGGATGATCTTGCCGTACAGCGCGTGACGCGTACGATCTTCCAGCTCGACCACGATGGTCTTTTCCATCTTGTCGCTGACGACGTAACCGATCCGCTCCTTGCGGGAGTTACGAACTTCAGTCTGGGTCACTTTCTGGTCCTCACTCATGCGTCATCACCATCCGGTCCCGACGCCAGGCCCAGCTCACGCTCACGCATCACGGTGTAGATACGCGCGATCTCGCGACGCACGGTCCGCAGACGACGATTGTTGTCGAGCTGGCCGGTGGCCATCTGGAACCGAAGGTTGAACAGTTCTTCCTTCGACTCTTTCAAGCGATCGACCAGATCAGCGTCATTGAGCTCACGCAGCTCGTTCGCAGCAACTCCGAGTGCCATCAGAACTGCTCCTCTCTGGTCACGATCCGGGTCTTGATGGGGAGCTTGTGCTGCGCGCGACGCAGGGCCTCGCGAGCGATCTCCTCATTCGGGTAGGTCATCTCGAACAGCACGCGACCCGGCTTGACCGGGGCGACCCACCATTCGGGCGAACCCTTACCCGAACCCATGCGGGTTTCGGCCGGCTTCTTGGTCAGCGGACGGTCCGGGAAGATGTTGATCCACACCTTGCCGCCACGCTTGATGTGCCGGTTGATGGCGATACGAGCGGACTCGATCTGCCGGTTGGTGATGTAGGCGCTCTCCAGAGCCTGGATGCCGAAATCACCGAACGTCACCTTGGTGCCGCCCTTGGCCTGACCCTTCAGGCTCGGGTGATGCTGCTTGCGGTGCTTGACCCGCCGTGGGATCAGCATGAATCAGCCCTCCTGCTTCTCGGTGCCCGCACCAGCAGTGGCCCCCGCATTTGCTTCTGCCGGAGCTTCCGCCGCGCGACCCGCGTCGGTGCTCGTGGCAGTGGTACCCGAGGCACCGCTGCGGCGAGGCCGGCTGGGCCGGCGCGGACGACGGTCCTCGGCTGCCGGAGCGGCCGCGGCCAGCTCACGACGTCCACCGACGATGTCGCCCTTGTAGATCCACACCTTCACGCCGATCCGGCCGAAGGTGGTCTTGGCTTCGTAGAGTCCGTAGTCGATGTCGGCGCGCAGCGTGTGCAGCGGCACCCGACCTTCGCGGTAGAACTCACTGCGGCTCATCTCGGCGCCGCCCAGGCGACCCGAGCACTGCACCCGGATGCCCTTCACGTTCGGCTGACGCATCGCCGACTGGATCGCCTTGCGCATCGCACGGCGGAACGCCACACGGTTGCTCAGCTGCTCGGCAACGCCCTGGGCCACCAGCTGGGCCTCGGACTCTGCGTTCTTCACCTCGAGGATGTTCAGCTGAACCTGCTTGCCGGTCAGCTTCTCCAGGTCGCCACGGATCCGGTCGGCCTCGGCGCCACGGCGACCGATGACGATGCCCGGACGGGCGGTGTGGATGTCGACGCGAACACGGTCACGGGTGCGCTCGATCTCCACCTTGGCGATGCCGGCCCGCTCGAGCCCCTGCGAGAGGAGCTTGCGGATGGCGACATCCTCTTTCACGTAGTCCGCGTACTGCTTGTCGGCATACCACCGCGACTTCCAGTCGGTGGTGATGCCCAGACGGAAGCCGTGCGGGTTGATTTTCTGGCCCACTGACTAGGCTCCCTTCTTCTTCGGCTGACGCGAGCGGGTACGGCCGGGGGCGGCCTTCTCCGGCAAGGACTCCACGACCACGGTGATGTGGCTGGTGCGCTTGCGGATTCGGAACGCGCGACCCTGCGCACGCGGCTGGAAGCGCTTGAGGGTCGGGCCCTCGTCGGCGAACGCGGTGGCGACCACCAGGGTCCGACGGTCGAGACCGTCGTTGTTCTCCGCGTTGGCGATGGCACTGGCCAGCACCTTGTAGACCGGCTCCGAGGCGGACTGCGGCGCGAACCGCAGGATGTCGAGCGCCTCGTCGGCGTTCTTACCGCGGATCAGGTCGAGCACGCGACGCGCCTTCATCGGCGTGACGCGAACGAACTTCGCGGTCGCCTTTGCTTGCGGGTTATCTGTCTGCGTAGTCATTACCGGCGCTTCGCTTTCCGGTCATCCTTGATGTGACCTTTGAACGTGCGGGTGGGCGCGAACTCACCCAGCTTGTGGCCGACCATGTTGTCCGAGATGAACACCGGAACATGCTTGCGGCCGTCGTGGACGGCGAAGGTGTGTCCGATGAAGTCGGGGATGATGGTCGAGCGGCGCGACCAGGTCTTGATGACCTGCTTGGTGCCCTTCTCGTTCTGGGCGTCCACCTTCGCAAGGAGGTGGTCGTCGACGAACGGGCCCTTCTTGAGGCTGCGTGGCATTCTCTAACTCCCTCCTGTGCTTATCGCTTGTTCTTGCCGGTACGACGACGCCGGACGATCAGCTTGTCGCTGGCCTTGTTCTTGCGGGTGCGGCCTTCCGGCTGACCCCACGGGCTGACCGGGTGGCGACCACCCGAGGTCTTGCCCTCGCCGCCACCGTGCGGGTGGTCGACCGGGTTCATCACGACACCACGAACGGTGGGGCGCTTGCCCTTCCACCGCATGCGGCCGGCCTTGCCCCAGTTGATGTTGCTCTGCTCGGCGTTGCCGACCTCGCCGACGGTGGCGCGGCAGCGCACGTCGACGCGACGGATCTCGCCGGACGGCATACGCAGGGTCGCGTAGGTGCCTTCCTTACCGAGCAACTGGATCGAGGCACCCGCGCTGCGGGCCATCTTGGCCCCGCCGCCCGGACGCAGCTCGACGGCGTGCACCTGGGTACCGGTCGGGATGTTGCGCAGCGGCAGGTTGTTGCCGGGCTTGATGTCGGCGGTCGCACCGCTCTCCACCACGTCGCCCTGGTTGAGACCGCGGGGCGCGATGATGTAGCGCTTCTCGCCATCGACGTAGTGCAGCAACGCGATCCGCGCGGTGCGGTTCGGGTCGTACTCGATGTGAGCGACCTTGGCGTTGATGCCGTCCTTGTCGTTGCGACGGAAGTCGATCAGACGGTAGGCACGCTTGTGACCGCCACCCTTGTGACGAGTTGTGATGCGGCCGTGCGCGTTACGACCACCGCGACCGTGCAGCGGACGAACCAGCGACTTCTCCGGATGATCACGGGTGACCTCGGCGAAGTCGGCGCCGCTGGCACCGCGACGACCGGGTGTCGTCGGCTTGTACTTACGAATAGCCATGAGTTCTCAGTCCTTCTCTGAAGTCCCGGTCAGCTGACCGAGCCTCCGAAGATCTCGATGGGCTTGCTGTCTTCGGTGAGCGTCACGAACGCACGCTTGGTGGACTTCCGCTGGCCGTAGCCGAAGCGGGTCCGCTTGCGCTTGCCCTGCCGGTTGGCGGTGTTGACGCTCGCGACCTCGACGCCGAAGATCTGCTCGATGGCGATCTTGATCTGCGTCTTGTTGGAGTCCGGGTGCACCACGAAGGTGTACACGTTGTCCTCCATGAGTCCGTAGGACTTCTCGGAGATCACCGGGGCCAGAACGATGTCGCGTGGGTCTGCCTGGGTAGCCATGCTCACGCCTCCTTCGCATCTGTCGTATTGGCAGCGATGAACGCGTTGAGCGTCTCGACGCTGAACACCACCTCGTCCGAGTACAGGACGTCGTAGGTGTTGAGCTGATCCGGCGCGATCGGCAGCACGTTGCCCAGGTTGGCGACGCTCTTCCAGGCCGTCAGGTCCTCACGGCCGAGCACGACCAGGAACTTGCGGCGATCCGAGAGGCTCTCCAGGAACTGGCGGGCCGACTTGGTGGACGGGACCTGCCCGGACACCAGCTCGGTGATCACGTGGATGCGCTCGTTGCGAGCACGATCACTCAGCGCGCCGCGCAGGGCGGCCGCCTTCATCTTCTTGGGGGTGCGCTGGCTGTAGTCGCGCGGCTGCGGGCCGTGCACGGTGCCACCGCCGGTGAACTGCGGGGCGCGGGTCGAACCCTGACGGGCGCGGCCGGTTCCCTTCTGGCGGTACGGCTTTGCGCCACCACCGCGGACATCGCCGCGGGTCTTGGTGGCGTGCGTGCCCTGGCGTGCGGCGGCCTGCTGGGCCACCACGACCTGATGCATCAGCGCGATGTTGGCCGGGGCGTCGAACAGCTCGGCGGGCAGGTCAACGGTTCCGTTGGTCTTGCCGTCGGCGGTCTTGACGTCCAGCGTCAACTTGGTCGCTGCGTCGGTGCTCATGCTTTCGCACCACCCTTCACTGCGTCGCGAACCACGACGATGCCGCCCTTGCGACCCGGGATCGCTCCCTTGATCAGCAGCAGGCCGGCCTCGGCATCCACCTTGTGGACGGTGAGGTTCTGCGTGGTCACCTTGTCGTTACCCATACGTCCGGCCATCCGCATGCCCTTGAACACGCGGCCCGGGGTGGCGCAGCCACCGATGGAACCGGGGGCGCGGTGCACACGGTGAGCACCGTGGCTGGCACCCAGACCGGAGAAGCCGTGCCGCTTCATGACGCCGGCGAAGCCCTTGCCCTTGGAGGTGCCGGTGACATCCACCAGCGAACCCTCGGCGAAGACCTCGGCGGTCAGTTCCTGACCGACCTCGAACTCGCTGACGTCGTTGACGCGGATCTCGGCCAGGTGGCGGCGCGGCGTGACGCCGGCCTTGCTGTACTGGCCGGCGACCGGCTTGGTCACCTTGCGCGGGTCGATCGCACCGTAGGCGAGCTGCACGGCGGTGTAGCCGTCGCGGTCCGCGGTACGGAGCTGGGTGATCACGTTCGGTCCGGCCTGGATGACGGTGACCGGAACGACGCGGTTGTTCTCGTCGAAGACCTGGGTCATGCCGAGCTTGGTGCCCAGGATGCCTTTGGTCGCAGATTGGTTGCTCATGTTTTCTCTCGCCCCCCGCCTACTGGATGTTGACGTCGACGCTGGCCGGCAGGTCGATGCGCATCAGCGCGTCAACCGTCTTCGGCGTCGGGTCGAGGATGTCGATGAGTCGCTTGTGGGTACGCATCTCGAAGTGTTCGCGGCTGTCCTTGTACTTGTGCGGCGAACGGATGACGCAGTACACGTTCTTCTCGGTGGGCAACGGCACCGGGCCGACGACGCGTGCACCCGTACGGGTCACGGTCTCCACGATCTTGCGCGCCGAAGCGTCGATCGCCTCGTGGTCGTAGGCCTTGAGCCTGATGCGGATCTTCTGTCCCGCCACGCTGTGTCCTCTTCCGTCAGTTGTTCTCGACAGACAAACACCGCGTGACCAGGACCGGACGTCTCGCCGGCTGAGCACATGACCACCCGCGTGAGTCGGGGGATCGACGCTGTTCATCTGTCGTTGTACGTTTGGTCCGTCGCTGAGACGAACCAGTTTTGCTCCGGCACCCGCGGTCGGGCGTGTCGTGCCATGGCCTCTGATTCAGGGCATGAGTTACACGCCCAGTTCCCGCTTTCCGGGCCTGGGAGTCATATTCACCTGAACGAGGCCGCAGTGAACTTGCGCCACCCGGTCAAGGCAACCCGACAAGTATGCACCAGGCGGGGGTCGGGATTCAAATCCGAGGTCGGAGCAGCTCTGGCCTGCCGAAAACTGTACGACCGAGCGTCGCCACCTGCACTACCCGTCGCGCAACGCTCCCACGTACAGATTTCATCTGCGGACTCGCAAGTGCGACCGCGCGGCCGGCACCTGCAGCCCGTCCACGTTGGCCATCGTGGTCGGTCCTGCCGCAGCGGGGGCATACTCATCGCCATGACCGTGCGGCACTGTCGTCCTTTCGCATCATCAGCGGTTCATTGCGCACTCGCCACCACGTCATGACGTCCGATCCGGCGCCGGACGACACCACCGCGAGTCCGTTCGACGAGCTTCAACGTCATGCAGAACTGATCGAGGCCGCGGGCGAGCAGCGCGGTCGGATCACCGCCACGGCCACCGACGAGGACGCGACGGTGTCGGTGGCGGCCAACGCCGACGGCGACCTCGTGTCGATCGAACTATCGGCAGCCGCGCTATCGCTGGATGTCACTCACCTCGGTCGCTGCATCACCGACACCGCCAACGAAGCACGGCGCGGAGCACACGCACTCGCCGAACGTCACATGGACGACCTGTTTCGCGCGCAGGAGGACATTGTCGCCCGCATACACGCGACGCAAGAGCTGTGGCCGACCGTCGACGACAACCAGGCCGTCGCCGACGGCGGCGGTTCATCATGGCCCGACGTCGACCTCGCCGAAGAGGCGATCAACAGCGAGGTCGGACCCGACGGAATCATGCCGCCGCTGGCGCCGCACCGCAGGCCACTGAGGCGTCCGTTGGTGATCACCAACGGGATCGTCACGAGTGTCGATGACCACTCGTACTCGACCGGTCCGGACGCTGAGTTCCTGGCCTCCCTGGCCGGCGGCCTGGTGGCCTACGGCGCGACGGATGTACCGATCTACCCCTACACGCGTGAGCTGCACAGCGCTGGACAGATCCCCACCGGACGCGAGGTCCTCCGGTCGCTGGGCGTAGCCCGGTTCTGCAGCACACAAACCGCCGACCTCGACGCCACGTCCATGCCGTACCCCGGCTACACCCCATCCGTGAGCAGCGGACCGGAGCCCGACAACGATCAGATCCACACCGACCCCGAGGGTCAGCACCTGTTCCTCACTTACGAGGACAACGGCGGCATCCCCGACGACCGACACCAACGCCTCAAGTCTCACGTCATCGACGGGCACCTGACCTATGTGCTGATACACGAGCCCCGGGAGCAACACGACGACTTCTGGTTCAGCGAGTGGGTCATGCTCTTCGCGGTCGGCGTCTCCCCGGTGACCGGAAACCTGATCGGCGTCGTCGGCCACCAGGTATGCCACAACCTCTGCGACTGAAGGCGGATGGCCGCTCGGCTGTAGGGGTATCGGCTTCGGTCGTTCATGGCCCGCCTGCGCTACTCGCGGACACTGTCTCGCCATCGTTGGAGAAATCGACATCATGAGCGCCGCCGACGACCGTTAGCGAACTCGTCGGCAGCCATGCACCGGGGAATTGCCAGCTGTTCGCCAGCCCGGGCCGTGCAACCACTCAGCGATCGGCGGAGGAGGTTGCGCCGACAGTTGCGTACCCTGGCTATGGTTCGCCATTTAGCCTGTGCAGCAACATATTTCACATACACGGCGAATCAGACATCCCCGGCGTGAGCCGAGTCCGAACGGAGCAGCGACACGTGAGCGATCTGACCTACCCGCAGGCGGTGGCGATGGGACTGTTGCAGGGCGTCACCGAGTTGTTCCCGGTCTCCAGCCTCGGTCACTCCGTACTGGTCCCGGCGTGGATCGGCGGTGACTGGCAGACCCTGGTCACCCAGTCGGCATCCGCGGGACACACACCGTTTCTCGCCTTCGTCGTCGCTTTGCACGTGGCGACCGCGGTCGCGCTGATCATCTTCTATCGACGTGACTGGGTGCGCATCGTCTCCGGGTTGGTGTACTCGATCCGCGCCCGGCGCATCGATACCGCCGACTCCCGGCTCGCCTGGCTGATCATCATCGGGACCATCCCGGTGGGAATCGTCGGGCTTGTCGCCGAGAAATCGCTGCGCACGCTGTTCGCGACCCCACTGGCCGCGGCGATCTTCCTGTGCATCAATGCACTCGTCCTCCTCGCGGCCGAACTGCTCCGACGTTCTCAGACCGCGTCGTCGGGCCGGCACGCGCGGTCCGGGACCCACGCGGACCTGAAGCAGCTGCCTTTGCGTGACGGCGCGATCATCGGCGCCTGCCAGATCTTAGCCCTGTTGCCGGGCATCTCGCGGTCCGGTGTGACCATCTCGGGCGGCATCCTGCGTCACCTCGACCACGAGGACGCCGCGCGGTTCGCCTTCCTGCTCGCCACCCCGGTGATCCTCGCGGCCGGTGTCCTGAAGATCCCGGAGCTGTTCGGCCCCGACGGTGCCGGCATCGGCGGGCAGGTGGTGGTCGGGTCGATATGCGCATTCCTCGCGGCGCTGGCCTCGGTGGCGTTCCTCGCGCGCTGGTTCCACACACGGACGCTCTATCCCTTCGCGGCCTACTGTCTTGTCGCCGGCGTCGTGAGCATCGTGCATTTCGGCTGACGCCCCTTCGGCCCGACGTACCGAACGGCCGATCCGCCGCAAGGCCGACCGAATCTCACCGGTTTCCCTCGCACCGTTTTCCCGGGGGCCTCATCTGAGGTTCGGCGGTCCCGATGAAGGAGGCTGACCACGGTACGGCGGTGGCGGACCCGCGCTCCGGTACGGCGCGTTGGGTGGCCCCGGCCACCGGCCGGTCGGCGGAGGGCCGGGCCACTGTGAGCGCACCGGCGGCACGTATGAATCGTGGCGAACGGGTGAATCGGTTGGTGAACCACCCGTCCGGATCAGCGCAACAAGTGCGCCCACCGCACACAGAACGGCAATGACCGAGGCCGCGAACACCACATAAAGTGCGTAGTCCCTGCTGAACTCGTAGTCGAGCGAGTCGTCGCCACCGCTGTCGAGCATTCCCGCGGACGACACGAGAATCGCCGAAACCCCGACGATCGCCAGCACCCCTGCCGGCAGCACCGCGAACACTGCCCACTGACCCCCCACCGCAGCATCAGCGCAATCGATGCCACGATCAGCAGAACACCGAACACCAGAGTCCATATCCCGCGCGCTGTCGCGGCCTCTTCGGTCACAGCTTCGCGACGGTTCTTCGCCATGTCGAAACGTTCTTGGGCCTCGACCCGGTCGTCCGCCGTCAACGCTGTGGCGTTCAATGACACAGACGTATCGCCCAGACCGCTGATCTGCACCGTGAAGTCGGCGCCGTTGAACAGTTCTCAAGGCGGAGATGTTGCCGAAACCCAAGTCAGACAACTGAACACGATCAACACGACACCGAGTACGGCCATCCCCGCACCCAGGAAGGCATACGGTCGTCGGTTGGCCGGACCATCGACGAATCGACTCACCATGTTTGGTTGTCGCGCGGGCCGCCCAGGATCCGACCATTTCTGCTGCGGCGGAGCCATATTCGATTGCGGATTCCACCCGGGTGGGGGTTGCGGGACCATGCGTGGGTGCCCTCCGTGAGACGTACTGTCACCTCGCGACCGAGCGAGCGGGCCGATCTCTGGTGAGGTTCCCGCCACCACGTCGGGTTTGCCGTTTTCCCGCAAGTTCACGCCGATACGACGATCGCCCCGCGGCTCTGAGGCCACGGGGCGATCGAGCGACGAGATGATGGTCTGGCGAGTTACTGCTGCGGCGGACCCGGGTTCTGCCACCCCTGCTGACCCTGCGAGTTCTGCGGCGGCTGATTGAACTGCCGCGTGGCATCGTTCGGATACCCGCCGCCCGGCTGCTGCTGTGTGTCCCAACCACTTTGCTGAGCCGGCGGGGTGTAACCGCCCTGGGCCTGGCCGCCCGGCTGACCGCCGAATCCGGACTGACCCCAGCCACCGGCGGCCGGGGCGGGCTTCTGCGGGAGGAAGAGCAGGACCAGCGCGCCCACGGCGACGAAGAACGCGAGCAGAGCGGCGATGAACACGATCCACAGGCCGTAGCCGGCGCTGGATTCGCTCTCGTCGATGCCGTCAGCGTCGACCACCGACGCCACCGGCGAGGCGAAGAACACCGACGCCGTGATCAGTACTGCCAGGCCGATGAGCACCGACGCCAGCACTCCCCATTGCACGAACTTGCGCACGATCAGCGGGATCGACGCGCCGATGAGAAGTACGCCGAAGATCAGCGTCCACACACCCGGGGCCGATGTCTCCTTCTCGAGTTCCTTCTCGATCTCGTCGACCTGCGACTTGTCGATACCGCCGCCCGCATCAAGTGACACCGACCCGAACCCGCTGATGGAGCCGCCCCCGTCGCCGTCCTCGCTCACCCAGCTCAGGAAGCTGAACACGATCAGTAGCAGGCCGAGGAAAGCGAGCACCGCACCGATGATGGTGAACTTCGACGCGTCGGACGGCCCGGAGAGGAATCGGTCCAGAATCGCCGGCCGCGGTTTCGCAGGCGCCGGTGACGCCGGATATTCACCCTGGGCCGGCTGCTGACCGAACTGTCCCGGCTGACCGTACTGTCTCGGCTGACCGAACTGTCCCGGCTGACCGTAGTGGGCCGACTGACCTTGGGGCGCCTGCTGGCCCTGCGGTCCCTGCTGACCCGGCGGTGGTGGCGGGAAGCCTTGTCCCTGACCGCCTTGCGGATTGTTCCAGTCGCCCGGCGGTTGCTGGTAGGTCATATCTGCCTTTCATCGCAGCGCATCGTTGCGCCCTCGTCTCGACATATCCGACATTGCCCGGGCAGCATAACCGGATCGACCGACCAACTGTCGGCATCGGCTCGGCCTGATTCCGGTAGCCATCTGGTGCGTTACTACTGGGGCCACTGATTCTGGCCCGGATACTGCCGGCCGTACCCGCCCTGCTGATTCCCGTAGCCGTAGCCCTGGTCGCCGGTGTTGTAACCGGGCTGCTGATATCCGGATTGCTGGTAGCCGTCAGGTTGTTGATATCCGGTCTGCTGGTAGCCGGACTGCTGGTGGCCCGGCTGTTGGTAGTTGCCGCCCTGGTACCCACCCGGGTATCCGCCGTAGACGGCACGACGCGGTTGCTGCGGGATCAGCAGCAACACGAGTGCGGCAACGGCGACGAAGAAGGCGATCAGTGCCGCGAAGAAGACGATCCACAGCCCGTACCCGGCACCCCAGTCGCTGGTGTCACCTTCCACATCGGAGTCAGCGACGGCCGATACCGGATCGGCGAAGAACACCGACGCCGTCACCATGACGGCAAAGCCCACGAGGACCGCGGCGACCACTCCCCACGGGGTGATCTTGCGGAAGAAAAACGGCACCGCCGACCCGATGAGGAGCAGTCCGAAGATCAGGGTCCACACCCCGGGGGCGCTGGTGTCCTTCTCGATGCCGCGCTCGGTCTTCCTGACGTCGCCGGAATCGGTGAAGCTGCTGTCGACGTCCAGTGATACCGAACCCAATCCGGTGATGCTCACACTGGATTTGACCGTGTAATCACCGGTTCCGCCTTCGTCGCTGGCCGTCGCCCACGACAAGCAGCTGAAGATCACCAGCAGCACGCCGAGGAACGCGAGCACCCCACCGAGGATGGTGTAGAGCTGCGGGTTGGCCGGTCCGGCAAGGAAACGTTCGACGATCACCGGGCGTGGGGCGCGCGGCTGCTGCGGGTAGCCACCCATCTGCTGCCCCGGGTAGCCGCCGGGCTGCGGCTGGCCGGGGTATCCGCCCTGCTGGCCCGGGTAACCGCCCACCGGCTGCTGCCCGTACGGCTGGCCCCCCGGCACCGGACCGCTGGCTGGATTGTTCCAGCCACCAGTAGGTGGTTGGTAAGTCATCGAGTTCCCCTTTACCGCGGCGACTGAGGCCACACTGAAAACAATTTCAGGCGCAGCATAGCGAATCGTCACGTGGCCGTATGACCTCCGAATGCCCAACGCAGAGCACGGGCGCGGCCGCGCCGTCCGTACGTCAGTGACTCACGCCCGGACCAGCCGGCAACTGACCGGCCGGTAAGGTAGCGCGCATGGCCACCTCGCCGCGCGTCAGCGCCACCTATGCCCTGCGGAAACGTTTGCCGTCGAATGTCATTGGCAATGCCCTCTTCTCTCTCGGTATGGTCGCGCCCGAGTCCCCTACTTCGGGACCGTGCTGCCGCTGGTGCAGGAGATGGAGCCCGGATACTGCCGGGTGAGCGCACCCAACTGGTTCGGCGTGCACAACCACATCGGCACCTTCCATGCCATCGCCGCCTGCAATCTGGCCGAGGCCGCCATGGGGATGCTCATGGAGGCCACCACCCCGACCACGCACCGCTGGATCCCCAAGGCCATGCAGACCAGCTACCTCACCAAGGCCACCACGCGACTCACCGCCGAGGCCCGACTGGCCGAACCCATCGACTTCGACGCCATCACCGAGGGCACCGACGTCACCGTGTCGGTGGCCATCCACGACACGCACGGCGTCGAGGTGGTGCACTGCGACATCACCACCTGGGTCACACCGAAGTGACGCGCCGCTGCACCTGATCGAACCCGACTCGGCCTGCCTGGCCGCGGAGAACCTCCTAGGGTGGATCGAAACCCCTCGCCGAGCGAGTGCCGAAGAGAAAGGCTGTGCGTCATGTGCGGAATCTGCGGAGAGATCCGCTTCGACGGCAGCGCGGCCGATGTCGCCGCGGTGGACGACATGACCTGCTCGATGACGCGCCGCGGGCCCGACGCCAATGGCGTGTTCGCCAAGGGGCCGGTCGCCCTGGGACATCGGCGCCTCAAGATCATCGACCTGTCCGAGCGCGGCAGCCAGCCGATGGTCGACCCCGAGTTGGGACTCGCACTGGTCTTCAACGGCTGCATCTACAACCACCGCGAACTGCGTGCCGAGCTCGAGGGCAAGGGTTACCGCTTCTTCTCGCATGCCGACAGCGAGGTGATCCTCAAGGCCTTTCATGCGTGGGGAGCCCATTGTGTGGATCATCTGCTCGGGATGTTCGCCTTCGCCGTCGTCGAGACCGACACAGGCACCGTGACCCTGGCGCGTGATCGTCTCGGGATCAAACCGCTCTATCTGGCCGAGCGTCCGGGCCGATTGCGGTTCGCGTCGTCGTTGCAGGCGTTGCTGCGCGCCGGTGAGGTCGACACCAGCATCGACCGCGTCGCCCTGCACCACTACTTCAGCTTCCATGCCGTGGTACCGGCGCCGCACACCATCTACAACGGTGTCCGCAAACTGCCCCCGGGCACCGTCCGCACCATCACACCCGATGGCCGATCCACCGAATTCCGTTATTGGACACCGTCGTTCGAGCCCCATCCGGATCGGGCGGACTGGGATGAGCGGCGCTGGCAGCACGAGCTGGTGGATTCGCTGCGCACCTCGGTCCGCCGCCGCATGGTCGCCGACGTCCCGGTGGGTGTTCTGCTCTCCGGCGGCATCGACTCGTCGTTGGTGGTGGCGTTACTCGCCGAGCAGGGGCAGACCGATCTGGCCACCTTCAGCATCGGATTCGATTCCGTGGGAGGCGAATCCGGCGACGAGTACGCCTACTCCGACATCATCGCCGACACCTTCGGCACCGACCACCACAAGATCCACATCGGCACCGAGCGCCTCCTGCCCGCGGTTCCCGACGCCATCGCCGCCATGAGTGAGCCGATGGTGAGCCACGACTGTGTCGCCTTCTATCTGCTCTCCGAGGAAGTCAGCAAGTCCATCAAGGTGGTCCAGTCCGGGCAGGGCGCCGACGAGATCCTCGGCGGGTACAGCTGGTATCCGCCGTTGCGCAACACTCCGCGGGAGGAGACCACCAAGGCGTACGCGAATGTGTTCTTCGATCGCACGCACGCCGAGATCGGCGCTCTGCTCGACGACGCCTACCTGCTCAGCGACTCCGACTACGATCCGAGCTGGGAATTCGTGCGCGCCCACAACGCGGCGCCCGGCGCCGACACCGCCGTCGACGCCGCCCTGCGCCTCGACACCACCATCATGTTGGTCGACGACCCGGTCAAACGCGTGGACACCATGACGATGGCGTGGGGGCTCGAGGCGCGAGTTCCGTTCCTGGACCACGAATTCGTCGAACTCGCGGCCACCTGCCCACCCGACCTGAAACTCGCCCACGGCGGCAAGGGTGTGCTCAAGGAGGCCAGCCGAAAGCTGCTGCCGTCGGCGGTGATCGACCGCACCAAGGGCTACTTCCCGGTGCCCGGCATCCGCCACCTCGAGGGTGGCGTCTTCGATCTGGTTGCCGATACGTTGAACTCGCAGTCCGCGCGCGACCGCGGTCTCTATCGGGGGGCCGCCCTCGACCGTCTCTTTGCCGACCCCAATGGATACCGAACCCCGTTGGGCGGCAACGAACTCTGGCAGGTCGCCCTCCTGGAGATGTGGCTGCAGACCATGGAGTCGTCGCGCAGATGACCCTGGCCACCGACCCCGATCGCGACCCGGGCGCCGACGACGGCGTTCGGCGCGCCCCGGTCCGATTCGACGAGCGGAGCTGGCACACTTACGAGCCGTCGGTCTCGCCGGACGGCAGTGCCTTTGCCTACATCGTCGACGACGGCACCGGATATCCACGGGCCGCTCAGCGTTCCCTCTCGCGGGACGGTGTCGGCGAACTGCGCTGGGTCCGCATCCCCGCGAGCGGCCCGGTCCGCAAACTGGTGCACTCCACCGATGGCCGGTGGCTGGCGGTGGAGATCGCGCCGGGCGGCGGTGAGCACCACCAGGTCTGGGTGGTCACCACCAGCCCCGACGATGACATCGCCCACCGGGTGGGCGCGGTACGGACCGACTCCGACCCCAACCGTTCCTCCCGGGCACCTTCAGGCACCGGACGCTCCTTCGGGACGGTCTCCCTCGTCGGCTGGGACACCGACTGGGTGCTCATCACCGCCACCGAACCCGACGGCACCGCACATGCCCTGCGCGTGCACCCGGGAACCGGCAGCGTGATGACTCTCGATGTGCGGGTCGGCGGTGCCCTCATCGACTCGTGGAAGGGTGCCACCCTGCTGCGCGTCGGACCACGCGGCTATCAGGACATGCTGCTCATCCGCCGCCCCATCGACGATCCCGACTCCGACGCGGCCACCATGACCCCGCTGCTGCCCAACGATCCCGGCTCGGTGACCGATGCCGGCTACATCCTCGATCAGGGTTACGACCATCCGTCGCTGGTCTTCCTCGGTCCGCCGCAGGATCACCAGCGCGATCTCGATTCCGTGCAGGCCTTGGTGATCAGCGACTTCGACGCCAAGTATCCGCGTCTGCTCGGCGTGGAGGTCGGGGTGGAGGGCAAACGGTTCCGCGTCTTGGCCGAGCGGCCCGACGCGGGACTCGACGAGTTCGCCGTGTCCAACAATCAGTCGACCGTCGCCATGCTGTGGAATGTTCGGGGCCGCAGCGAGTTACAAATACTCACTCTGCCCGACCAGACACTGCACGACCCCATTCCACTGCCCGGAGAGGTCGGCCATCACCTGTCGATCAGCGCGGCGGGAACCCTGGTGGCGCTGACCGTGTCGAGTCCGCAGCACTCGCCGCTGGTGCATCTGGTGAACACCGCGACCGGCGAAGTGACCGCCGTCAGCGACGACGTCGTGATCAGCGGCGGTCCATCCACCTCGCTCCGGCCCGAACGCGTCGAGTTCTCCGCGCGCGACGGGATGCCCTTGTCCGGGTGGCTGTATCGCGCCAATCGGCACCGCAGCCCGGACGAGGACGAGACGCCGCCCCCCTGCCTGATCTACTTCCACGGCGGCCCGGAGGGTGAGACCCGCCCCGACTACCAGTTCTTGTTCGGCCCCCTCGTCGACGCCGGGATCACCGTCTTCGCGCCGAATGTCCGCGGATCGTCCGGCTCGGGCCGGTTGTTCTCCCACGCCGACGACCGGTATGGCCGCTACGCCGGGATCGACGACGCCGCCGACTGCGCACAGTTCGTGTGCGACAACAACATCGCGAGTCCTGACTCGGTCTACTGCGGTGGCCGGTCCTACGGCGGCTACCTCACCCTGGCCTGTCTGACCTTCCATCCCGAGGTATTCGCCGCCGGCATCGCCATTTGCGGCATGAGCGACCTGGAGTCCTTCTTCCGCAACACCGAGCCGTGGATCGCGGTGGCCGCCTACACCAAATACGGTCACCCCGAATCGGATCGGGAACTCCTCGCAGACCTCTCCCCCATTCACCGCATCTCCGAGGTCCGCGCACCGCTGCTGGTCATCCACGGCGCCCACGACACCAACGTCCCGGTCAGCGAATCGCAACAGATCGTCAACGAGCTGCGGGCACTCGGTGCGACGGCCGAGATGTTGATGTTCGACGACGAGGGCCACGAGATCGTGAAGCGGGCCAATCAACAACGTCTCACCGCTGCCGTCGCCGACTGGATCCGGCGCCACCCGAGCCGTTCGGTCGCGCACCCGGCGCTGCCCGTCCGATGGAGCAGGTGAGGTCGTGATCCGCCGGGCATCCAACCGGGTGCTTCGTACGGCACAGAACCACCACGCACGACTGAAGGCGCGATCGGTCAGGACGGCTGCCTGAGCTCAGTGACGCGGTGCGAAAACCCTCCCACCATCAGTAGGGAGGTGCGGGGCCGGCGCTGTTGCGGCGGCGGTTGCGCATGCGTTCCTGCTGTCGGCGTGCGTGTTTGGCCGCGGTTCGTGGAGTACGACGTGATGGCAGTGGGGTGCCGGGACCGACGATGACGCGTGGTTTCCCGACCCGTGAGCTGGTGTCGGCGGGTCGGAAGCGGATGGTGCCGAGGGCAGGGATGACGTCGACGACCGAGTCGGCGCGGCCCGGCAGCACGAGGCCGTCAGGAGTGGTGAAGGTGGTGTGCGGGCGACCGTCGGGCCCGATCGTCATGTCGTCGAGGAAATCGGTGAACGTCTTGAGCAGATGATGGAAGCGGCACTTGTCGGCGATTCCGGACGGCTCGGTCTGGCCGCCGCCGGCAGGATCGTCGTGGTTGTACTCGCAGACATGGTCGAGGTCGCACAACCAGGCCGACCGGGTGCACCCGGGTACGGTGCACATGCCGTCGCGGGAGTGCACGTATACGGTCAGCGCGGTGCTGGGCCGGTAGGGATCCGATTCCAGGTGCGGTGCCAGACCTGAACGACGGTTCGGTGATGGTGATGGTGGTGGTGGGGCTTGCGGTGCCGGTTCCGGAGATGCGGGTTTGCCTGTGCTGGAATCAGATTCGTCCGCGCGGGTTCGATGGGCTCGAGGTAACCGTCGCGGTCTTCAACGGCATCGTCGGCAGCCGACTCCGCGCAGTACTTGATGTCGGTCGCGTCATCGCTGACCGGCTGATCGCTGACCGGCTGGTCCGTGCCCCGCTCGTCCGGGTCCGGATCGTCCGCGCGCGGCTGGTCGGGGTCCGACTCATCCTTGGCAGGGGGCACGGTGGCCGGTTGTGGGTTGATCGGTCGGATCAGAGTATCGGGACGCTCGGCCAGGTCCCGGACATGGTCGGCGGAGACCACGCCGTAACCGTCCAGGTAACCGGGTGTGGTGTCCTCGGGATCGATCAGCGTCGCCTCGTCGCAGACGACGTGCAGCACGATGCGCGCATACTGCGGCGGAAGTGTGCCGGTCTCGGGGATTTCGGCATCACAATCGCCACGGCCGCAGAGACATTCGAACCGGGTACCGGACAGCAACGCGAACGCCGCGTCCGAACCGCGCGCCCGCTTGGTTCGCGGATCCTCCGTACAGACCGCATCGGCCAGCGCCCGGACGGTTGCCTGCGCGATCGCGGCGTCCTCGGCCGACATCGACGCCGCGATGACAGCCATACCGTCCCCGTCGTCGTCGACCCACAGCGCCCGGTCGTCATGGGCACGTTTACGCCGTTCCCGCACCGCGGCCGGGTCACGACGGAACACGATGCGATCGGTCAGATCACGAATGGCCCGTCGCGACCACACCCCCTCGCGGGTGCGGATCGCCGCGGCGATATCGCGATCGACCTCGGCGGCATAATCCTGTCCGTCACACAGATCCGTCCCGGTGATGATGGTGGACACCTTCGGCCTGGTGAGCAACCCGTCGCGCAGACACAACGCCACCTGCGGCAACCGATCGCGCAACGCGACTGCCTCCCTCAACAGGGTTTCTGCCGCAGCATGGGAGATCGCATGAGCGATCGCAATACGCGGCACACTGTGCATAGGCGTCGATTCCGTTGAGGTCGTCCTCGGCGGTCGGCTCCACCAACGTGGTGTGCAACGCGGCAGCAGCCTGATAGGTGTACCAGGACAGGTAGGACTGCCCACGCTCGCAATGCCCCAGCGACAGCAGCACTTCGGACACCGGCGTGTTCACGAGAGCACCGGTATCAGGCAACCCAGCGTTGCTGATGAAATGTCCGGCCAACTCGCCGTCATGGCTGCCCTCTTCCCCGATGGTCGTTGTGGCGTCCCGTCCCAACCGACTGCCCTCACGATAGGGCACGGCACCGACAATCCTGTTCGCCCGAATTCGGTGCGCACCATCGTCGCATCCGACAGGACCCATCGATGGCACTCCCCTCCGAGAGGTCGACCAAGCCGGACACGGGCCGACGCCTCACAGAGCCACGAACACCGTTGTCCTGAGCCAGGTTTCGATCTTCCTACAGGGTAATGCCGGCCACCGACAACTCGGGAACACCGCACATGGCACCGATTGCGGCCGGCGAAAATATATCTGGCCGGTAATTCGTGGGTAACACAACGTTCCTACCTTGTGTACATCGCACGCTCGCCGCCGATGGCCTCTGGGCGTACCGATACCCCCGAACCCGAGGAGACCCCATGTCGGCATCCACCTTCGACGCCGCAGCCGCGACGTCGCATCACAGCGCAGCGGGTGAGAGCATCATCAAGGCTGACTACGACCCGCAGCTCACCAACGAGGACCTGGCACCGCTCAAAGAGCAGAAGTGGACCTGGTACAACATCTTCGCCTTCTGGATGTCGGATGTGCACAGCGTGGGCGGGTATGTGTTCGCCGGCAGTCTGTTCGCGCTCGGTATCGCGGCGTGGCAGGTGCTGATCGTGCTCCTCGCCGGCATCGTCGCGGTCTACCTGCTGTGCAACCTGGTCGCCAAACCCTCCCAGCAGGCCGGGGTGCCCTACCCCGTGACGACGCGCGTGTCCTTCGGGGTCAAGGGAGCCAACATCCCCGCCATCATCCGCGGTCTCATCGCGGTGGTCTGGTACGGCATCCAGACGTATCTGGCGTCGGTGGCCTTCGGGCTTCTCGCACTGAAATTCTGGCCGTCGCTGGCGCAGTTCGGTGAGGACGGATCGCATTTCTTCCTCGGCCTGTCTCCGGTGGGCTGGGGTGGCTTCATCCTCATGTGGATCCTGCAGGCCTTCGTGTTCTGGAACGGCATGGACACCATCCGGAAGTTCATCGACTTCTGCGGTCCCGCAGTCTATGTCGTGATGATCGCACTCGCGGCATACCTCATCGTCAAAGCGGGCTGGGACAACGTGCACTTCGATCTGTCCGAAGGAACCGGCAAGAGCGGCTGGGCGTCGGTCACCGCGATGATCAGTGCATTCGCGCTCGTGGTGTCCTACTTTTCGGGCCCGATGCTCAACTTCGGCGACTTCTCCCGCTACGGCAAGACCTTCGGTGAGGTGAAGAAGGGCAACTTCTGGGGCCTGCCGGTGAATTTCCTGTTCTTCTCGATCCTGGTGGTGTGCACCGTTTCTGCCGCCGCCACCGTCATCGGACGCGATGCCGACGGCAAGTTCATCACCGACCCGGTGCACATCGTCGACAAGATCGACAACACCACCGCCGCCGTACTCGGCGTGCTCACCTTCGCGATCGCGACCATCGGAATCAACATTGTCGCCAACTTCGTCTCACCCGCCTTCGACTTCTCGAATGTCGCGCCCACCAAGATCTCCTGGCGTACCGGCGGGATGATCGCCGCCGTCGGCTCGGTCCTCATCACCCCGTGGAACCTGTTCAACAATCCCAGCGCCATCCATTACACGATGGATACGCTCGGCGCGGTGATCGGACCACTCTTCGGCATCCTGATCATCGATTTCTACGTCGTCAAGAAGCAACAGATCGTCGTCGACGATCTCTTCACCACAAGACCGGACGGCGCCTACCACTATCGCAATGGATGGAACCCGGTAGCGGTGGCGAGCGTCATCCTTGCCTCGATGCTGCCCATCTCCTTCGTGATCTGGGGCACCGCCTACGAGGCCAGCTTCACCTGGTTCATGGGCGCGGGAGCTGGTGCGGTGATCTACTGGCTGGGTATGACATTCGTTCCCGCACAGTTCATCTACGGCGTGCCGAAGGTCTCCGAGACCACCGACATCGCGGTAGCGGCCGACGGTACTGCCCTACCGGAGAACGACGGCACCACCACTGTTGCCGAGAAGACCGACACCGCAGTCGCCCAGCCCGATCCGACCACGGCATGACACCAGCGAGGGATGACCGGCCCACGTCATGAAGATCTGCGTCATCAATCCCAACACGACGTCGGCGATGACGGCGGTGATCTCGGCGGCGGCGCGCTCGGTGGCACGACCCGACGCCGAGATCGTCGCGGTCACCTCCCCGATGGGTCCGGCATCCATCGAAAGTCACTACGACGACGCACTGGCCGTCCCGGGGATTCTGCGCTGCATCGACGGACACCCCGGGATGGACGGCTATCTCGTGGCCTGTTTCGGCGACCCCGGACTCGAAGCCGCACGCGAGGTCGCCGACGCCCCGGTCCTCGGTATCGCCGAGGCGGCCATGCACCTCGCGGCCCCTCTCGGACGCGGATTCTCGATCGTCTCCACCTTGAGCCGAACTGTCGGGCACGCGCACGATCTGGTGCAACGGTATGGTTTTCGACGCAGTTGTCTCGGCATCCACGCCTGCGAGGTGCCCGTCCTGGAACTCGAGTCGAACCCGGCAACCTCCGACATCCTCGTCACATCCTGCCGGGACGCACTGCTGGCCGATCGATCCGACGCCATCGTCCTCGGCTGCGCGGGAATGGCTGACCTGGCCGCGCACATCAGTTCCGAGATCGGCGCCCCCGTCGTCGACGGTGTCGCGGCCGGCATCGGGATGTTGTCGGCGATGGCAGCGATGCATCTGCGTACCGGCACCGCTTCCGGCGAGTTCGCAGCGCCTCCGGCCAAGCCGTACACGGGCGCGCTCGCACGGTTCGGTCGTCCGATGACCGAGGCGGGCGTTCGCCGAGCCACTGGTTGAAACGTGCGACCCTCCTGCTGGTTGTGCCGCCCCCGTCCCCTCCAGCCGCGGGCCTCAAGTCGGGAAGGTCACCCGGGCGCGTTGTCGGATCTCAGGCAGTCATGTCGAGACTGGCGATCACCTTGGCCGGTTCTATCCAGACGACGAGTTCACCGGGGACACCGTTGCGGGCGCCGAACTCGTCGGCCCGGTCGGCGCCCATGTAGCGGCCACCGCACAGGGTCGCGATCCGACGCACCTCGGCGAGGTCCTCGCTCACCACCGCACGTCCCTGGATCTGCACGAAGCCGTACGGCGGGCTCGGCAGGTCCACCGAGAGCGTGACGCGTGGGTCACGAAGCACTGCACGGCCTTTGGCGGTCGACGCGCCGGTGTTGAAGGCGATCCGGTCGCCGTCGAGGACGAACCAGATCGGAGCGACGAGAGGCCGGCCATCGGCGGCGAGGAAGCCGAGGTGGCCGGTCCGGGTGCCGGTTGCCAGGAACTCGCGAATGTCACTGTCGTGGAGGTCAGAGGTAGCCATGAGGCCAGGATACGTCTCAGCCGTCGGCCAGTCGGGCGCCAATGCGGCTCGCGACCATCATGATGGTGGCGTGCGGCCCGCTGCGGCCCCCGGTCGGCAGGATGGAACCGTCGACGATCCGTAGCCCCTTGGTGCCGTACACGCCGCCCAGCCAATCGGTGCGCACCCCCATTCCCATGCTGCCCCACGCGTGCTGTGAGATACCGAAACCGTCTGCGACACTGACGGACCCAGGCTCGACGAATGATGCGAATCCGGGGCTGCGCAGCATCTCGGAGACCTCACCGGCGGTTGTGCGGAGAGCCTCCGCGGTGGCGGCGTCGACCGGCTCGAAGTCCACCTCGACGTCGCGGCCGCGGAGCGTCAACCGCGCCGCACCGTCGCGCATCGCGGCAATCCCGATCTCCGGCCCGGTGGGTGCCAGTCCGCGGATGTAGGACGCGAAATCATCTCGGTAACAACGTATTTCCAAAGCGCCCGGGGTATGCACAACACTGGGGAGCAACGGCCCGGGCGTCACCGGGCCGCGTCGGCGATAGCTCACCGCCAGGCTTCGGTGTTCAGACACCACCAGCCCGGCGGACGCGTCGAGCGTCTCGAGTCCGGTCCGAAGCAGAATGCCCGCGGTGCCGAGCGTGCCGGCCGACAGGATCACCTCACCGGCTCCGGTCACCGCCGTTCCGGTACGCACGCCGGTGATAAGGCGACCGCCGGTCACCACCAACTCATCCACGTCGCACCCGGTCAGCACCCGCAGGTTGGGCCTGGCCGACGCCGGACGCACAAAGGCCTCGGCCGCCGTCATCCGCAGGTCGCCCGACCGGTTGCTCAGGACCCGGTTGACACCGATCGTCGGCCACCGCTGCCCGACATCCCGCACGGGCATACACGCCGCCCAATACTCCTCGAAAGCACTTGCGGCATCGCCGAGTTCATTGTCGCCCACAGGTTCGACACCCATCGGGCCGCCGGGGCGATCGAGTTCGTCGTAGGCGGCGTCGATCCGGTCGATCTCCCACCCGCTGGGCCACCGCGTGAAGTCGTCGCGGTGCCAGCGCAGGAAGTAGCCGCCATTGATCACCGACGATCCCCCGAGACCACTCCCCCGCACGACGCCCCCACCGTTCGTGCTGCCGTGCGCCACCGCGTGGCGCGCCCCCGCTTCGACGGGCAGGCGACGCACATCGCGGTCCTGCGCCGCCGGCCATCCGGCCGGCCCCCGCTCCAGGACCAGCACCGAACGGTCCGGATTGCGCGAAAGTTGCTCGGCCAACACACATCCAGCGCTCCCCGCGCCGACGATCACCACATCGGCCCCCGACGAGAGATCCGGCGGCTTGGCGGTCATGAGAATGCGGTCATGCGGACGCGGTCACCGCGCGGCGATCATGGCCGCAGCACCGGCCGCAGTGCGCCGACGTCGCGCGCAGTGACGACGCCCTGCCACAGTCCCGTACCGTAGGCCAGGTCGTCGAGCCGGTGCATGAGTAGATAGCGCACCGGACCGAGCGTCGGCGTGGCCGGATCGGCGATCACCTGACGCACCCAGGAGACCACGCCCTCGGCGACCGCCACCTCGATGGCGAGCCTGCGGAAGCGGGCCGAACAGATCGCGAGGATCACCGCGACCGGCCAATAGTGGCGACAGATCGCCCCGGCGGCCTGCAGCAGACCGAATCCGGCCGCGCGCCCGGTCATCTGGGCCGCCACCAACGGAGCCGACGGCAGATCACCCAGTCTGCGGCGCAGTCGGATGGCGACGCCGCTCAGGATGATCATCGCGATCGCCGCGCCGATCCGGGTGCGCGTCAGGAGCGCGGCCACCGCGACGGCCATGGGGATCGACATGACCACCGGAGCAGCGCGATCACCGTGGCGTTGCGCAAGGTGCGCCGCGCCGGTCCCGTAGAAGCGGCGACGCGACAGCACCGAACGCATGTCGGTGCGGTGGTCGTGGGCGACGCGGGCAACCGGGTCGTAGCGAATCCGCCAGCCGGCCGCGTGCATGCGCCAGCACACGTCCACGTCCTCGGCGACCCGCAGCGACTCGTCGAATCCACAGAACACGCTGCGCCGCACCACCATTGCGGCACTGGGCACATAGGGGGTGGCGGTCGCGGGCACCACCGCGGACTCCTCAGGCCCCATATCCAGCGACGACCAGCCGTTCTCGTACCGCTCGGCCAGTCCTGCTCGAGCGCTCGCCGTCTCCGACGCCGCGACGGTCCAGCTGAGCCCCACGATGCGCGGCGCCACGACCGCGACGGTGGGATCGGAGAAGTGGCCCAGCAGCACGGTGAGCCAGTCGACACTGGGCACCACGTCGGAGTCCAGGAACGCCACGAACTCGGTGGTCGCGGCGGCCGCTCCCGTGTTCCGGGCCGCGGACGGACCGCGGTTGACCTCCGAACGGATGACCGTCACGCCGGGGGCATCGACGCTGATGGGGCGCGCCGAACCGTCGTCGACGACGATCACCCGCATCCCCCGCACCGCATGAAGGAGCCGATCGACCCCGGCCTGATTGTCACGGACCGGCACGACGATGGTCACATCGTCGGCCTGCGGTCCGAACATCGGCCGCGGATTCGCGATCCCGGCATCCAGCAGTGACCGGGCCAGGCGGCGAGTGGCGTTGTCGCACACCGCGATACGTCCGTCATCCGAGGTCATACCGAGGGCCGCGTCAGACATCCGCAACAGACGCGTCGGTGAGCCACCGACGAGGTAGCGGAGGTCTCCGTCGCGTGCGCAGCGCATGTCGATCTGCACCTGGAAGCCGTCGGGCAGTCCGTCGCTCACCGGCGGCGCATCGGCCGGCTTCTCGTCGAGGGCCGTCATCCGAGCCGACCCTGCTCGTCCACGTTCCACGCGTCCAGCGCCGCCTCGCAGCGCGCGATCGTCGCCGCCAGCAGACGAGTGCCGTCCTCGGCGGATGCGGTGGTCGGGTCGCCCAGGACACCGTTGGCGCTCACTGCGGCAACCCCGCCCTCACGCATGGCGGGCAGCAGGGTGGCCACCGATGCGCGATTGCCGGCCTCGAGTCGGTCCTGACGTACCAGCTGCGGTGAAAGTGACAGCAGCACAGAGGTTTCGGTGTATCCGGCGTGCGCGTCGGCGCGGGCACCGTCGAAGACGCACGGGAACCACGCCACGTCACGACCCTCGTAGCGCAACCGCGTGACCGCCGACCGCAGTGTCGGACCGTTGCCGCCGTGCCCGTTCACGAAGACCAACCGGTCGGCCCAGCGGCAGGCGCTTCGTCCATATTCCAGCAGTACCTGATACAGCGCCTCATGACCGATCGACACCGTCCCCGGAAAACCCTCGTGCTCGCCGCTGGCCCCGTAGGCGAGTTCCGGTGCGCGGTACAGCGTCGCATCGCCGTGGCCGCGCACACCGTCGACGACGGCGGTCGCGATACGGGTGTCGGTGTCGAGCGGAAGGTGCGGACCGTGCTGCTCGAGCGCCCCGAGGGGCACGAGCACGGTGACCGATCGTCCATCGAGGTCTGGCCAGCACTGCTGCCCCAGCACCGACGAACCTGTCATTCGGTCCATGCTAGCGATGCGCGCGGTGAGGCGTAACCGCGTCGGACCGAAAACTTCGGGTGGATATCACCGACGGGCCGCAATCCCGGCCAGTCGACCACCACTTTGACGAGCGTTCGATCGGTTATGGGATGCTGGGACACACGCGTGACGCCCGACACAGCGGGCAGCAGATCTCGATCGGGAGGACCACATGACCACGTCGACTTCACACCACAGCGGAAAGAACGGACCGCTCAGCGCAATCCGCGTCATCGAGTTCGCCGGCATCGGTCCCGGGCCGCACGCCGCGATGATGCTGGCCGATCTGGGCGCCGACGTGGTGCGGGTCCAGCGTCCCGGGTCACTTCCCGCCGAGGGACGTAACGCCGACGCTCTGCTGCGCGGTCGCCGCGTCGTCGAGGCCAACCTCAAAGACCCCGCCGACCGCGAGACCATCCTCGGACTGATCGCCAAGGCTGACGTCGTCATCGAGGGTTTCCGCCCGGGCGTCATGGAGCGCCTCGGTTTCGGCCCCGACGATCTCGAATCGGTGAACCCGGGACTCGTCTACGGGCGGATGACCGGCTGGGGTCAGGAGGGCCCGCGCGCCAACCTCGCCGGCCACGACATCAACTACATCTCGCTGACCGGGATGCTGCACGCGATCGGCCGCAAGGACGACCGCCCGGTGCCGCCCCTGAACCTGGCCGGCGACTTCGGTGGCGGCTCGATGTTCCTCGTCATGGGCGTCCTCGCCGCCCTGCTCGAGCGCCAGAGCTCGGGTCGCGGCCAGGTCGTCGACGCGGCCATGGTCGACGGCGCTTCCGTTCTGGGACAGATGATGTGGGCGTTCCGCGGCACCGGCCTGTGGAGTGATGTGCGCGGCGTCAACATGCTCGACACCGGCGCTCCGTACTACGAGGTGTACGAGACCTCGGACGGCAAGTACATGGCGGTTGGCGCCATCGAACCGCAGTTCTACGCCGAACTCCTCAACGGCCTCGGTCTCGCCGGTGCCGATCTGCCCGAGCAGAACGACATCGCGAACTGGGGCAAGCTGAAGGAGGTCTTCACCGAGACCTTCAAATCACGCACCCGCGATGAATGGACCAAGATCTTCGACGACACCGACGCCTGCACGTCGCCGGTCCTCACCTTCGCCGAGGCACCCGAGGACCCACACATGTCGGCCCGCTCCAACCTCGTGGAGATCGACGGGGTGATGCAGGCGCAGGTCGCGCCGCGCTTCTCGCGGACCCAGCCGGAGACCCCGGAGGGACCGAGCCGCGCGGCCACCGATCCGTCGACCCTCTGGACCGACTGACTGACACCAAAGCCCCGCCCCCGGGCTCAGGGGGCGCGGTTACCGTCGCGGGGATCGGTCAGACCTTGGAGTGACCCATGTCGATCTGGAATTCCGCACCGGTGATCGCCTTGGCCCCGTCGGAGGCCAGGTAGAGCACGGCGTCGGAGATCTCGTCGGTCGAGGCCACCGGATGGTAATCCAGCATCGACGGGAAATATCGTGCCGCCCATGGGGTTTCGAATGCCTTGAAGGCCTCGGTGTCGGCGACACCCATGGGTGTGTCCACGGCATAGGGATGCACTGAGTTCACCCGGATGCGGTAGCGGCCCAGTTCTTTGGCAGCGGTCTGCGCCAGCCCCCGGACGCCGTACTTCGACGCGGCGTAGGAGGCCTGCAGGGGCATCGCCTTGAGCCCGCCGACCGAGCTGATCACGGTGATCGAACCGCCGTTGCGCGCCTCGATCATCGGGGGCACGGTGGCCTTGATGGTCTTCCAGGTACCCACCAGGTTGATGTCGACGACCTCGGAGAACTGCTCCTCGGTGAGCTCCCACACCGCGCCCCAGGTGAGGACGCCGGCGTTGGCGACCACGTGGTCGATCCTGCCGAACTGCTCGATCGCGTCCGCGACGAGTTGCTGCTGGAATGCCAGATCTCGGGTATCACCCTGGCGGGCAAGGATTTTGCCGCCCTCCCCCTCGACCAGACCGATCGTCTCGGTGAGATCGTCGGCGGTGGCCGACGGATAGGTCGCGTGATCGATCGCCGGCCCCGCGATGTCGAGGCCGACGATCGCCGCACCCTCCCGGGCGAAGCGGATGGCGTGATTACGGCCCTGGCCGCGCGCCAGGCCGGTGATGTAGACGACCTTGCCGTCGAACTGTCCCATGGCAGAACTGTAACACGTTCTAGTTCTGCCCAGCAGCCACTTCTCGGCGACTACTCGCCGAAGCTGCGCGTGAAGTCCGCCGGGATGAACAGGTCGTCGCGGGAGAGTTCGTGAACGCTCTTGTGGCCCAGTCCCATCACCACGCCGTCGAGCCCCATCCGGAGCAGGTCGAGGACGTTCTCGACGCCGGTCTGGCCGTTGGCGGCCAGGCCCCACAGGTAGGCGCGGCCGATCATCACCGCGCGCGCACCGAGGGCCAGCGCCTTGGCGACGTCGCTGCCACGGCGGATACCGCCGTCGAGCAGGACCTCGATGTCGTTGCCCACCGCGTCGGCGATGGCGGGCAACAACCGGATGGCGGCCGGGGTGCCGTCGAGGTTGTTGCCGCCGTGGTTGGAGACCGACAGCGCGGTGGCACCGATGTCGACGGCCCGTTTGGCGTCGTCCACGCGGGTGATGCCTTTGACCATGAACGGCCCGCCCCACTGCTCACGGAGCCACTGCAGGTCTTCCCAGGTGGGCGGTGCCGTGTTCATCCACTCGCCGTAGGCGCCGAAGAACGTCGGACCGGTCTCACCCTTGGCCGGCAGGTTGGGTGCGGTCAGATCGGGGATGATGATCTTGCCGTCCCGAATCCAGCTGAGCGCGTATCGCGGTTTGACGGCGATCTCCGGCCCGAGGCGTAGCAGCGCCCGCATGTCGACCTTCTCCGGGATCTCCGGGCTCCCCCAGTCGCGGCCGACGTTGAACACCCAGTCGGTGGTCACGATCAGACCCTTGGCGCCGGCTTCCTTGGCGCGCATTGCCCGGGCCAGGATGTCGTCGCGTGATCCGAGCCAGTAGATCTGGAAGAAGACCTTGTCGTTGACCTCGGTCACCTCTTCGACGGGGTGGCTGGCGAAGCTCGACAATCCCATCGCGGTGCCACGCGCGGCGGCCGCCCGCGCCACGGCGACCTCACCGTCGGGATCGACCGCCTGCACACCGGTCGGCGAGATCATCACCGGAAACGAGATCTCCTGTCCCATCACCGAAGTCGATAGTTCGCGGTCTGGTTGCGCACCCACCACGTGGGGTGCCCAGCCGAGTTCCCCGTAGGCGTTCATGTTGTCGTTGACCGTGATTCCGGCCTGGGTGCCCGCGACCAGTGACGAGTACACCGACCTGGGCAGGCGCTTGCGGGCTCGACGCTGCGCCTCGACCACCGTCTCGAACCATGGGTTGCGCGCCCATGGATTGGCGGCCTTGATGGCGTCCTTGTTGATCTTTGCCATTGGTGTTCCTACCTTCGTGGCCCGGCGCGGGCGCCGATATCTGTTGTGCGCAGCGATGTCTCACCGGTCCGTCCGGACCGGTGAGCGCTGCCGTGCGGGTGGTCGGGTGCCGGTCGGTCAGATCCCGGCCGGCGAGAATCCGGCGAGCGGGTTCTCGTCGCAGCTCTTCGACGGCGGTGCACCGATCGGCAGCAACACCCCGTCGGGTTTGCGGGTCATCAGCGTGAGCGGGGTCCCGCGCGAATGATCCTTGTTGGCAGTGGGTTTGGTGCGTTCACCGGCGAGCAGTTCCTCGCCGTAACCCTGCACGCACTCGGGGTCCGGGCCGGCCAGCGGAAGTCCGGTGAAGAACTTCGCCGCCATGCATCCGCCGCGGCAGGCGTCGAAGTGGGCGCACTTGGTGCAGGCACCGGCGTTCTGCGGTTCACGCAGTTCGGTGAACAGATCCGAGTTCTGCCAGATCTCCTGGAATCCGCCGCCGCTGACGATGTTGCCGGCGAGGAAGTTCTCGTGGATCGCGAACGGGCACGCATAGACATCGCCCACCGGATCGATGAGGCAGACCACGCGGCCGGCACCACACAGGTTGAGCCCGGGCAGCCCACCGCCGTTGCCGCTGCCGAAGGCGGACAGATGGAAGAAGGAGTCACCGGTCAGCACCCGATCCCCGTGTGCCACAAGCCAGTTGTAGAGGTCGCGCTGCTGAGAGGGCAGCGGATGCAGGTCGTCCCACACATCGGCGCCCCGCCCGGACGGACGCAGCCGCGTGATCCGCAGCGTCGCGTTGTACCGATCGGCGAGTGCCTTGAACTCATCGAGTTGTTCGACGTTCTGCCGGGTCATCACGACACTGATCTTGGCGTCGCGGAAACCGGCCTCGTGCAGGTTCTCCAGGGCGCGCACCGCCATGTCGAAGGAGCCGGGACCGCGGACCGCGTCGTTGACCTCGGCGGTGGCACCGTCGAGCGAGATCTGCACGTCCACATAGTCCGATGCCGCCAGCCGGGCGGCGACCTTCTTGTCGATCCGCAGCCCGTTGGTGGAGAACTTCACCCCGACCTGGTGGCTGGTCGCATAATCGACGAGCTCCCAGAAGTCCGGCCGCACAGTGGGTTCGCCGCCGCCGATGTTGACGTAGAACACCTGCATCCGTTGCAGCTCGTCGATGATCGACTTGCACTGTTCGGTGGAGAGCTCCCGCGGATCACGCTTACCCGACGACGAGAGGCAGTGCACGCACGCCAGGTTGCAGGCGTAGGTGAGCTCCCAGGTGAGGCAGATGGGGGCGTCGAGGCCCTTCTCGAACTGATCGACCAGACGCCCCACCTTGGGTACATCACCGGCCGGCTCGGCCACCGGGCGTGTTGCGAGTTCGGTTGCGGTGGGCGGCATCTCGAGAGTGGTCATCGCGACGACTCCTTCTTGGGTGGCTGGGGGTGCACATCCGGATCGTGCGGATGCGGCTCGGCTGTATGGGGTTCAGGCGTCGGGGGTGGCCGGCTCGCGGCGGATGATCATGCCGGACTCGGCGAGCGCGCCGAGCGCCTGCAGGTAGAGCGGCCGCTGCGCCGGCGTGATGCCGGCGGCGAGCAGCGCGGCCTCGGCGCTGTCGGCCTCGCGCAGCGACTGGACGATACCGACGACGGTCAGGTTCTTGAGGAAGGAGAGCTTACGGGTGCCGAAGTGGTAGAGCAGCGCACCGAACGGCTCAGGCCGCAGGGCGACCTTCGGATTGAGTTCCCAGGCGTCGAGCGTGTCGAACTCGACCGGCCGGTGCCCGGCGGCCGCATCAGCGCGGCCGCCGGTCACCGTCGAAGCGGTGGGGGCGGACATCAGTAGACCCCGCACATCCCGTCGATCGACACCTCTTCCACGAGCGACTCACCCACGAGATCGGTATCGGCGTCGGCCGGAACCGTCGACACCTTGGCTTCCTGCGCGGACGTGGCTGACTGATCTGCCATGATCTGGACCTCCTGTTGGTGCTGTAGTGATGCGGGTCACCGAATACTATAATGGCACTCGGTGCATGAAAACCACCCCCAGCGAAAACTACCCACACGGACAGGTACGTCAATGACGGATCTTCGGCACGACGGCACGACGGCCACCCCCGGGCGCAAGAGTGCGGCCGGTCGGCGGCCGCTGACCTCCCGCGCCCAGATCAGCACCATCGCCATCGACCTGTTCACCGAGCGCGGCTTCGACGAGACCAGCGTCGACGACATCGCCGAGGCGGCCGGGATCGCCCGGCGCACCCTGTTTCGCTACTACCCCTCCAAGAACGCCGTGCCCTGGGGTGACTTCGACGGACATCTCGCGCAGATGCGGGAGTTGCTGGCGCGAATCCCGTCGGACCTGTCGATCGCCGACGCATTGCAGATGGCCCTCGTCTCCTTCAACCGGGTCCCACCCACCGAGCGCGACAGCCATCGCCGACGGATGGCACTGCTCCTGGGTGTTCCGGCGCTGCAAGCACATTCGATGCTGATGTATGCGGAGTGGCGCCACGTCATCGCCGATTTCTGCGCGGCGCGACTCGGACTCGACGAGCACGATCACCTGCCGCAGACCATCGGCTGGCTCTGCCTGGGGACCGCACTGGCCGCCTACGAGGCATGGCTCGCCGATCCGGGCTCCGACCTGGAGAATCTGATCACCGTGGGCGCACGTACGCTGGCCCAGGGAGTCGCCGCGCTATCGTGACCAGCCCGCGTAGGCTAAACTCCGAATTAGAACGTGTTCTAGTTTTCCCTGAGTGTGGAGAATGGTGAGATGCCCGACCTGACACCCCACGGCTCGCGCAGTGTGATCCTGACCGTGGCCGAGGTGATCGACGAGACCGCGGACGCCAAGTCCATCGTCTTCGACGTCCCGGACACGATGGCCGAGTCCTTCACCTCCTACAAGCCGGGGCAGTTCCTCACGCTGCGCATCCCGAGCGAGCAGACCGGATCGGTCGCGCGCTGCTACTCGCTGGCGTCGGCGCCGGCGACGGACAAGCAGCCCAAGGTGACGGTCAAGCGCACCGTCGACGGGTACGGTTCCAACTGGGTGTGCGACAACCTGACCCCGGGCACCCAGATGGAGGTGCTGCCCCCGTCGGGTGTGTTCACACCCAAGGCCTTCGATCAGCCGCTGCTGCTCATCGCCGCGGGCAGCGGCGTCACGCCGGTCATGTCGATCCTCAAAACCGCTCTGGCGACCAGTGATTCGCAAATCGTCTTCTTCTACGCGAACCGCAGCTCCGACGACGTCATCTTTGCCGCCGAACTCCGCGAACTCCATGCGGCACACGCGGACCGGCTGACCCTCATCCATTGGCTGGAGAACCTGCAGGGGTTGCCGACCGCGCGCGCGTTGGCCACCCTCTTCGGGCCGTTCGCCGCCGGCCACACCGCCTACATGTGCGGTCCCGGCCCGTTCATGGACGCGGTGCACAAAGCCCTCGCCGACGCCGGATTCCCGCACCACAACGTGCACACCGAGGTGTACAACTCGCTGTCCGGTGACCCGTTCGCCGACGTCGAACTCGAGGAACTCTCCCAAGACGATCAGGCGGAGGCGGCCGCCGTCGACGTCGAACTCGACGGCGAGACACACACCCTGAGCTGGCCGCGTAAACGCACCCTGATCGACATCATGCTCGCCGCCGGACTCGACGCCCCGTATTCCTGCCAGGAAGGCGAGTGTGGCTCCTGCGCGTGCACCCTGACCGAGGGTACGGTCGAGATGGACAATCCAGGAGCGCTCGATCCCGAAGACATCGAGGACGGTTACATCCTGGGCTGCCAGGCCCGCCCGACCTCGGACTCGCTGAAGATCGAGTTCTGAGCTGTCGCAGAGGCTTTCGCAGAATACATCGAGAGGACACACTGCCATGTCGGGACCGCCCCGGACACGAATCCGCCCCGGACGCGGGCTGGACCGGTTCACCCCCGAACAGACCGCCCGTGGCCTCGCGGGCATGCTGGTCACCATCGGGATACTCCATTTCGTGGTCCCCAAGCCCTTCGACGAGATCATCCCCGAGGAGATCCCCGCCGACCCCCGCACCCTGACCTACGCGTCGGGTGTCGCCGAGGTCGCCATCGGTTCCGGCCTCCTGGCACCGGCGACCCGCAAACCGGCGGCCGGGCTGGCCGCGGCGCTGTTCATCGCGGTGTATCCGGCGAACATCAACATGGTGCGGCTGTGGTGGCACAAACCGTTGCCCTACAAGGTGATCGCCCTTGCCCGGCTCCCCTTCCAGTTCCCGATGATCGCCGCGGCGCTCAAGGTGGCGCGGGCCTGAATACGGCGGTTCGCGCACCGTGCGGTCTCACCGTAGGGAGCGGTAGTGCGCGCGGCTCTCTGATGAGAGTCGCTCGATCGCGTAACTCAATGCGGTGCGGCCCATCTCGGCGGCGTGGTCGTCGAGGTACCGGACCAGCAGAGTCGCGTCGACGCGTTTACCCATCTCCCGCAGCATCCAGCCGAAGGCCTTCTGGATGAGGCCTCGCCGGTCGTCGACGACCAGTGGCGCCACCGCGAGAATCGCCTGTGCATCACCATGTTTGATGAAGGCGAAGGTCCCGATGATCCCGACCCGTCGCCGCCACAGATCAGGGTCGGCGGCATGGTCGAGCAGCAGTTGGTGATCACCGAGCCGGTGCAGGTGCTCGCCCAGAATCGGATCGGCCGACGAGTCCACCAGATCCCAGTTGTTCACCCGGCCGCGGCGCACCGCGTCGAGGTAGAGGCCCACCCAGCTCTCGCGCTCGGCGGCATCCCGTGCGCGGTCGAACTCGCCGCGCAGTAGGAACAACCCGATCAGGCGATGCTCGTGCACCCCGGAATCCAGCAGGTCGCGTACCGCGTCCAAGCCGATCCCCTTGAATCGCTTGGCGATTCGACGCTGAACCGGGACCGTCAGGCCGATGAACTCGTCACCTTCGCCGTATCCGCCCGGCTGGGTCTGGAAGAACCGGGCCGAGTTGGCGGCGCGCTCCGGATCTGCCTCGGCCGCCGCGGCGGCGATCACGTCGGCCGCGGTGTGCGCGTCCGAATCCATCCGAACTCAGATGAGCTCGGCGATGGGCGTTCTCGTCTGTAGTTTGGCTCGCGTCTTCATCACCGCGCCCACCTTCCCGGCGCCGATCACGGCGGTCAGGAAGCCGTCACGGCTGTAATAGGCGAGGAACTTCTTGCCGTCGTCGTCGGCGATGTGTACTTCGTCGCCGGCGCGCGGGCTGCCGAGGACCTGGATCTTCAGGTCGAACTGGTCGCTCCAGAAATACGGGACCGACGCGGTGACAACCTCACCGCCGACGATCTGCTGCGCGACGCTCGCGGCCTGCTCGACCGTGTGGTTCCAGTGCTCCATCCGGCGCGGTACACCGTCCTCGTCCTGCCAGTTCGCCACGTCGCCGAGCGCGTACACATCGGGCGCACTGGTGTGTCCCCGTGCATCGCAGGCGATTCCGCCCCCGGCCTCACGCGGCGCCGACTCGATCCCGGAGCCGTCGAGGTAATCGGTGACCGGTGTGGACCCGATCCCGACCACCACGATGTCGGCGGACACCTCGGTTCCGCCGGTCAGGCGCACCGCCCGCACCCGGGTGTCCCCGACGATCTCGCTGACCCCCACCCCGGAGCGCACGTCGATGCCGTTGTCGACGTGCAGGCGCGCCACCAGCGCGCCGATCTCGGTGCCGAGGGCGACTGCCAGCGGGGTCTCGGCCGGCTCGACGAGCGTGACGGACAAGCCACGGGCGCTCAGGCTCGCCGCCACTTCGCATCCGATGAATCCGGCCCCGATGACCACCGCGGTCCGGGCCGCGTCGATCTCCGCGCGAAGCGCCACCGCGTCGTCGTAGGTGCGCAGCAGGTGCACGCCGCCGAGGTCGGCGGCACCAGGGAACGGTCGTGGCGCGAGTCCGGTTGCCAGCACCAGGGTGTCGTAGCCGATGGTCTCGCGCCGGGCCGGATCGTCCAGGCGTTCTGTGGTGACGGTTTTGTCGGCCGGGGAGATCGCCGTGACCCGGTGGCCGATACGCAGCTCGATGTCGTTGTCGGCGTAGAACTCTGCCGGTTTGAGGTCCACCCGGTCGTCCTTGCCCAGGAGCACCGACTTCGACAGCGGGGGCCGGTCGTAGGGCGGGTGGCCCTCGGCGCCGATCATCGTGATCGATCCGGCAAAACCATTGGTGCGCAGGTTCTCGGCGACCCGGATCGCCCCGAGCCCGGCCCCGACGATCACCACTGCGCCCGTTGTGTCACTCAACTCGTCTGTCTCCTCTTCCGACGAACCCGCCCGGCACGGTGCCACCGACGACGGTGCGTCCGGCACGCTGGTCAGCGGGTGATGTCGCCGACCGGTTGGAGGTCGGCGAGCAGCCAATTCCCGTCGACCTTACGCATAGCGGCCCACCGAGCGGTAGGGGCCGTCCCACTCAGATCCCCGTCGGGCTCCGCGGCGCCACGGCCCGGTCTCAGCTGCTGGTCGAGAAAGACGAGGACGCGGGCCCGCTCGTCCGAATAGGAATGCAGCCCCGCGCCCACCACCCGGGATTGCACCCGCACACCGGTGGCGATGGCCCCACCGACCATTACGTCGTAGCCGCGTGCGCGGAAATCGAGGGCCAACGGGTCGGCCAGCAGTGCGCCGGTGCGGCGGGCGTCGTCGGGGGTGGTCTCCGGCCCGAAGTTCATCAGCGCGGTGATCGCGGTCTCGGCGGCTCGCAGAACGGTGGTCCGCTCGCTCTCGGTCACCCCGTCGTCGACGCGGGAGGTGCCGATCGCGGCGATCAGGGCCACCACGAGCGCGACGACGGTGACCGCCGCGGCCACGGTGAGCAGGCGGCGCTGCCGGGTGGTGAACCGTCGGGCGCCGACGAGGGAACCCGTCCCCCCCTCGCCGGATTGACGACCTCGACGCCGCGCGTTCGTCACAACGCCCTCGCATCGGCGATGAGCCAGCCGTCGCCGGTCTTGACCATCGTGAGCGCGACGGTGATCCGCTGGGCGGTTCGATCCTGTCCCGGTGCGGGCGCGGTGCCGCCGAGTAGAGCCGGATTGGTGGCGTCGGCGACGGTGAGCAACTCGACGCGCGAACCGTCGGCAGCGTCGTCGGGTGGGTCGGTGACCAGTCCGGTCGAGATCACCTGTCCCACACTCGGTCCGGGTTGGGCGGCCACCTCGGCGGCCAGCGCCTCACGGATCGACTCGATGCGCTCGCGGCGCGCGCCGGTGCTCACCGCGACGACGGCGTCGACATAGGCCTGCGGGGCGGCCGGATCAGCGGACAGCATGGTGATCACCGCCGCATCGGCCGCCGTGATCACCGCCGCGCGCTGCTCGCCGCGCGTATCCGCAGCCCGGACCTGCAGCCCCAGGATCACGGTGGCGACGACGAGCGTCAGCGCCACCAGCGAGAGCGCGACCATCGACCACCAGAACGTCCGGGTGCGACGGCGGGCCCGCTGACGAAGCACCGGGGCGGCAGCGATCCGCGCGGCCCGCGCGACGCGGGTCGCCTCGTCGACGCGCGCCTGCGCCCGCGCGAGACGTCGCTCTGCGTTCGACGTGTCGGTGGTCATCCGATCACCTCCGCCCGGTCGAGAAGCCAACGGTCCCCGGTCTTCACGAACCGGGTCAGGACCGACTGCCGGATCGTCGTCGGCTCGGGGCGGGCGGTGCCGCTGGTGGTCACCGCCACCCGGATCAACACCTCACCCGAGTGGAGTGCCACGTCGACGAGCCCAACCGCCTCCGGACGCCACACGATCGCCACGGTCCCCGCTGCGGGTGCCCGGTGGAGTTGTGCCCCATAGCTTTCGGCGAACTCCGGACCGACCAAGCCGCGCGCCCGGGCGCGGTCGGCGGACCAGTGCCGCGCGTCGACGGAGAAGACGTCGGCCAGGATGCGGCCCGCCCGGGAGCGCAGCTGGTCACGGTTGGCGGCGATGGCGTGCTCGGTGTTCACGGTCCGGGCGAGTGCCGCCACGCCGACGGCGAGGACCGCGACGAGGATGAGCACGACGAGACCGAGCACGAGGCCCCGGGTGCGGGAGAGAACGGTCGTCACGGCAGGTACTGCACCGCCCCGAGCTTGAGCACACCGTCGTCGGGTTCCACGAGGACACGTAATCTGAAGCGGCGCACCACATCCGAGCTGTCCGCGGGTTTCGGCCCGGAATCGAAGGTGACGGTCGCCGCGACGAGGACCGACGCCGCCTCGCCCGAGCGGGCCGCCACCCCGGTCCCGTCGATCGACGACTCGGTCACCGTGCCGTTCGCACGGACGAACGTCGTGTAGGCGTCCGCGGACTGCGCGAACTCGTCATAGAAGGTGCCCGTCGCGCCGGCCAGGATGCGCCGGACCTGCGCGGGATCACGATGATTGGGCGAGAGCAGCACCGCCGCCCGCTGGGATGCGGCGCGCTCGTAATCGGCGTCGGTGTAGCGATCCGAGGCATGCACCCACCCGGTGACCGCAACGGCGGCGAGTGCGATCGCAGCGATGACGAGAAGACCCGTGAGGAGCCAGATGCTGCGACGGACCGGCGACCGCTCACCGGCGTGCACCTGCGCGGCGTGCAGTTCGTCGAGGGCGTCGCGGAGCTCACGCCGGGCAGCACGGTCGGCCGCGAGCTCCGACACCCGTGCCGACATGCGCGCTCCTCCCGACCGCCGGCCACCGTGGCCTACGTCTGTCGTGATTACCCTAATCGGTCGACTTCGGCGTTCGGCGCGCGTGCCGGGATGGGGCGGGGCAGAATCGGGGCCACCGTGGTGAGGAGACGCCGATGACGCAGCCGCAATCGAAGGCAGCTCTGCTGTTCCGCCGCAAGCCTGTCGAAGGCCAGGGCGCACCCAGCAGCCAACCCGACGAACCCGAGCTCAAGCGCAGCATCGGGACCTTCCAGCTGACTCTCTTCGGTGTCGGTGCGACCGTGGGCACCGGAATCTTCTACATCTTGCCCGAGGCGGTACCGCAGGCCGGGCCGGCGGTCATCGTCTCCTTCCTCATCGCCGGTCTCGCAGCCGGACTGGCCGCCATCTGCTATGCGGAAATGGCTGCCGCGGTGCCGGTTTCGGGTTCCAGCTACTCCTACGCCTACGCCACCCTCGGGGAGGTGGTGGCCGTGGGGGTCGGCGCCTGCCTGCTGCTCGAGTACGGGGTGTCGGCCTCGGCCACCGCGGTGGGCTGGGCCCAATACGTCAACCAGCTGCTCTACAACGTCTTCGACTACCGGCTGCCCGCCGAACTCACCGCCACCCCCTGGGACAGCACCCCCGGCTGGTTCAATCTCCCTGCGCTCGTGCTCGTGTTCCTGTGCTGTGTGCTCCTGATCCGCGGTGCCAGCGAATCCGCGCTGGTCAACACGGTCATGGTGATCATCAAGCTGGCCGTGCTGGTGTTGTTCATCGCGATCGCGTTCACCGCCTTCACCGCCGACCATTTCGCCGATTTCGTGCCTGCCGAAACCGGATTCTCCGGCATCACCTCCGCGGCGGCCGTCATCTTCTTCACCTTCATCGGCCTCGACGCCGTGTCCACGGCGGGCGACGAGGTGAAGAACCCGCAGAAGGCCATGCCCCGGGCGATTCTCGCCGCGCTGAGCATCGTCGTCACCATCTATCTGCTCACCGCGATCGCGGCGATCGGAGCCCAGTCCTGGCAGGAGTTCGGCGCCCCCGATCAGCAGGAGGCGGGGTTGGCCAAGATCGTCGAGAATGTCGTCGGCGCGAGCTGGCCGGGCACCCTGCTGTCCATCGGGGCCGTCATCTCCATCTTCTCGGTCACCCTCGTGGTGCTCTACGGACAAACGCGCATCCTGTTCGCGATGGGCCGGGACGGCCTGCTGCCCGCGATGTTCGCCAAGGTCAACCGCAAGACGATGACCCCGGTCAACAACACGATCGTCGTGTCGGTGATCGTCGGGCTCCTGGCCGCCATCGTGCCGCTCGACAAGCTCATCGATCTCGTGTCCATCGGCACGCTGGTCGCGTTCATCGTCGTCTCGGTGGGCGTGATCGTGTTGCGGCAGACGGCGCCCGATCTCCATCGCCCGTTCCGGGTGCCGCTGTACCCGGTGACGCCTGTGCTGGCGGTCGCGGCGTGTATCTGGATTCTGTCCGGGCTGCACTGGTACACCTTCGTGTGGTTCGCGCTCTGGGTGGGCGTGGCGATGCTCTTCTACGTCTTCTGGGGACGTCACCACAGCAAGCTCAACCATCCGCCCACCGACACCGTCCGTTTCGAGAAAGGCGTGTCGTGACCATCCTCGTCGGCTACGTCCCGGGCGAGGGCGGGGCCGGTGGGGTTCAGCTGGGCGCCATGCTCGCCGAGAGCCTGCACACCGATCTCGTCGTCGCCACCGTGGTCCCCAGGCCGTGGACCACTCCGTCACCGGCCAAGGTCGACGCCGAATTCGTTGCCTGGACGGACAATGTCGTCGAACGGGCGCACGCCGAGGTCACCGAGTACATGCAGATCTACCCGCCACAGCTGCGCTGGCGATTCACCCGGCTCGATCACCGCACCGCATCGTCGGCGCTGCTGTCGTATGCCCAGGAGATCGACGCCGACGCACTCGTGGTGAGTTCCACCGGCGACGGCCAACCCGGCCAGATCGTCGTCGGCTCCACCGCCGACTCCCTACTGCATCGCTCCACGGTGCCGGTGGGGATCAGCCCACGTGGCTATCGCTCCCCCAAAGACGGCCTCTTGAAACGGGTTACGGTGGCAACGGCAGCTGCGGGCAGCGCCGACGTGTCGGTGATCCAACGGGCCCGCGAGCTCTCCGACCGCATGGATGCCGAACTGCGGGTGGTCACCTTCGCGGTACGCGGCGGTGCCATGTACCCCCCACTGGTCGGGATCAGCACCGAGGACGCGGTGGTCGATCAGTGGAAAAGCCAAGCCACCGAAGCACATCGGCAACTCGTCATGGACGGCGTCATCGACTCGCGAACCCCGTGCATGGTCGCATCCGGCCGCGGCTGGCGGGAGGCCGTCGACGCCGTGGACTGGCTCGACGGCGAGGTCCTGTTCATCGGCAGCACGCGCGAGGGGCTGCTCGCCCGCGTCTTCATCGGGACCCGCGCGACCAAACTGATCCGGCACTCGCCGGTTCCGGTAATCGTGCTGCCGCGATGACCGTCGGCGCCGCTTCTCCCGGCTGCGGTACCCGCCCCCTTCCGCTGGTTGAGACGCGACCGGCAGGCGGGACAGGTCAGTCGGACCTCTCGCCCCGGATGCGGCTGGTGTAGGCGGCGCGCACCTGCTGGTCGGGGTTCAGGAAGATCGAGTCGAGTTTGGTCAGCTTGCGCGACATGCGCTTCATCGCCTGCGGGAAGAGCGCACCGGATTCGGCCCACTTCATCGAACGTGGCGCGTACACACGGACTTTCGGACGTGCGATGGTGGCGACCACGATCTCGGCAACCTCCTCGGGGCCGACGGTCTGCACAAAGGCGTTGGTCTTGAGCCCGGAGATCAGGGCGGTGCGGGTGAACGTCGGGAGGATCGAACTCACCTTCACGCCCTCCGGCGCGAGCTCGGCACCGAGGGCTTCGGAGAACTCGATGACCGCGGCCTTGGCACCGTTGTAGATCGTCAGGCCCGGCGTCGGGATACGTCCGGCCGTCGACGCGATGTTGACGATGTGACCACCGCCGCGCGCGACCATCCGCTCGGCGATGAGCTGGCTGCCGAGAATCACACCGATCACGTCGATGTCGAAGGTGCGACGGATGATCGTGTCGTCGTAGGAGAGGAACGGCCCCACCGGCATGATCCCGGCATTGTTGACGAGAACGTCGATCGGCCCGAGCCGTGACTCCACCTCGTCGAGGAAGGCCTTGAAGGATGCCCGGCTGGTGACGTCCACCTCGATGCCCTCGATCCCGAGGTCGGCGGCGGCCTTGCCGACGGCGTCACCGTCGATGTCGCCGATCGCGACCTTGGCCCCGGCCTGGAAAAGCTGTGTGGCGGTTTCGAATCCGATCCCGCGAGCACCACCGGTGATCACCACCACCTTGTCGGCGATCGCGGCTCGCAGCGCCTCGTGGTCGGTTTTTCCGGACAGCTTCTCACGCAGACTCATGGTGCGTCCCCCTCGGGTCGATCGATTTCGATGGTGGTGCCGGTGGCGCAGAGATCACCAGATCATCGGCGCCAAGAACTTGGTGGCGAACTCTCGCACGTACTCGGGCTGCTGACGCGATTCGTCCGAGGACGGGGTCTCCAGATATGAGATGACCAGGCGCACATGAATTTCCACCGCCTGCAACAGGTCATCCTCGGGCATCTCGGCGCCCTCGGTGCGGAGTGTCGCGGCAACACGCTGGGTCACCATGTCGATGAACAGCGACGTCATCGACGCAGTGATGGACTTCATCTCGAGATCCGTCATCACGATGCGATGCAGCAGCGGATCCTCGACGATCATCGACGCACCCAGCGCAAAGGCCTCCACGAGCGCGGCTTTGGGCCCCAGCCCGACCGCGGCCTCTTCCAGCTTCACCATGCCGCGCTCGTAGGCGTCGTTGGCGACGGCGAGCAGCAGGGCCTCCTTGTTGGGGAAGCGGCGATAGAGCGTGCTGCGGCTCACGCCCGCCCGCGCGGCGACCTCGTCGACGTTGGCCCGCCGAACCCCCACCGCGGTGAACTCCTCACCCGCGGCGGCCAGGATCGCCGCCTCCTGCGCCTCCGGACTGTCGGTGTTACGGACCTTTCGGCTCGACACCGACGACGCCTTGGCCCGGACCGTGTTGCCGCTCATCGGGTCACCGCCGCCGGAGCTCGACGGGGAGCTTGTCCTTGGGGACCGGCAACGAGCTGTAGTCCATCGGGATCCGATATCCCTCCGGAACCGACCACTCGTAGCCGCGCAGCAGATGGTGCAGGATCGTCTTGATCTCCATCTGGCCAAAATACAGGCCGATGCATTTGTGGACGCCACCACCGAAGGGCATCCACGCCATCCGGTGCCCCTTGTCCTCGGCGCGCGACTTGGTGAAGCGTTCCGGGTCGAACATGTCGGGGTTGGTGTAGAACTCGGGGTCGCGGTGATTGGTCAGCTGCGACACCGAGACGATGGTGCCCTTCGGGATGAAGAACCCCTGGACGGAGGTGTCCTTGATGGCCATCCGCGGCTGCGCCGGCACCGGCGGACACATGCGCAGCGATTCCTTCATGACCAGGTCGAGCGCCTCGAGCCGGCCCAGATCGTCGTATCCGAGTTCGGGATTGAGCTCGAGCGACTCCGCCCGGGCGCGCTCCTGCCACTCCGGGGACTTCGCCATCCGGTAGGCCATCTGGGTCATGGTGATCGTCGAGGTGTCGTGCGCGGCCATCAGCACGAAGATCATGTGGTTCACCACGTCCTCGTCGGTGAACCGGTGCCCCTCTTCGCTTTCGGCGTGGCAGAGCACCGAGAACAGGTCCGGGGTCTCGCGGGCACGCTTGGCGGCGATGTTGGCGTAGAAGAACTCCTCGAGGACCTTGCGTCCGCGCAGGCCCTTCCACCAGCGGCCACCGGGAACGGGCTTGCGCACGTAGGCAACTCCGGCGCGGACCGTGTCGATGAAGGCCTTGTTCAGCTTGTCGGCCTCGTCCTTGGGGAGTTCGAGACCCAGGAACACCTCGAGTGCGACGTCGAGGGTGAGTTCTTTGAACTCGTTGAACAACTTGACGTCTCCGGTCGGCAGCGCGGCGACCCGGTCGGCGATGATGGGTTGCATCTCCTGCATGTAGCCCTTGAGGACGGTCGGGGTGAACGCCTGCTGCAGGATGTGCCGGTGGTGGCGATGCTCGTCGAAGTCGAGCAGCATGATGCCGCGATTGAAGAAGGGGCCGATGAAGTAGCTCCACGCCGGCCCGTTGGCGAAGGCGCGGTCCTTGTTCATCAGGATCTCGTTGGCGGCACGCGGACCGCCGGCCACCACGAGCTTCAGGCCGAGCGCATTGAGCCCGGAGATGTTGCCGAACTGTGCCTGCCGCTTGTCCGCATAGGTGAACGGATCGCGACGCATCTCCATCATCTCGAGAATGCCCGGGCGATTCGAGCAGGGCACGGGGCGCAGATCGCTCTCCTGCGGAACCGGTGCGAACTCCGTTGTCGTCATGGCACTCTCCCTCCATTGGCCGGGCACGCCGGTGGCCTGTCATCCACAGGCGTCCCCGGCGCGCTGTGACCCACATCGCAACCATAACGCATGATGGAACAGATTGGCCAATGTGTTCCTACGTGTCCTGCCCGTTCCGCTGGAGCAGTGCATGGCACCGGCGAAGCCGCGCACGCCACCACCGGTCACGATCGGGTGGGGCCACGAATTGATCATCGACGCTGATCAGCGACGATCCGGCGTCGAACCACCGCGGGTGCACGCGACCGTCGTCGGGCAGGAACGACGGTCCGACGTCGGCGGTGAACAATGATCCCGTCCCCAGTCCGCACGCGAGATCGAGACGTGGCAGCGCCGCGGCGGCCGCGACGCCGGCAGCCATCCCGACGGCACTGTCGAGCGCACTCGAGACCACCACGGGCAGGCCGATGGCCTCTGCCGTCGCCAGCGTCGCACGCATACCACCGAGCGGGGCCACCTTGACGATCGCGACATCGGCGGCGTCGGCGGCCACCACCCGCAGCGGGTCGTGCGCCTTGCGAATCGATTCGTCGGCGGCGATCGGCACGTCAACCGCACGACGCACCTGCGCCAGTTCTTCGACGGTGGCGCAGGGCTGCTCGGCGTACTCCACCGGCCCGATCGCCCGCAGAGCCGTAATCGCCTGGGCCACCGACCACTTTCCGTTGGCATCCACGCGCACCCGGTCGACCACCGCACGGGCGGCGGCCACCCGTTCGACGTCGTCGTCAAGGTGCTGGCCGGGCTCGGCCACCTTGACCTTGGCGGTGCGCGCGCCCGGGTATCGGCTCAGCACCTCGGCGACCTGGTCGGCGGGAACCGCGGGAACGGTCGCGTTGACCGTGACGGTCGAGCGGACCGCCGGCAGCGGACCGAGGTAGGCGGCCTCGATGCCGGCGCGCAGCCAGTTCGCCGCCTCCGCGTCGTCGTATTCGACGAAGGCGCCGAACTCCCCCCAGCCGGCGGGTCCGGCGAAGATCATCACCTCGCGGGCGAGTAGTCCGCGGAACCGTGTGCGCATCGGCAGACGGACCACCACCGCCGACTCGAGCAACTCCTCGACCGGCGGGATTCCACCCGGGATCGCGACCTCGTTGTCCATCCGACCTCCGTCCGACGTTGAAACAAATCTTTTCAGACGTTCCAAACTGCGCTAATCTCGCGTCATGACAGTGAACCAGGGATTCGAGCACGGTATCCGTGAGGCCGAACCGGTCATCGTCGACGACACGCCGGAGACCGCAGCCGAACTGCCGTCCCCTCGTCTCGGCGCGGAGTCGCTCATCTGGAAGTTCTACGGTGATTCGCGCGGGATTCTCGGCTTCCAGCGTCTGGCGGGGACCGAGAACTGTATCGAGCAACTCGGGCAGGCCGTCCTCGACCACTCGGTGATCTTCGACGATTTCCTCGGCCGCGCCCGGCGCACCGGGCCGCCGGTGATGAAGACCGTGTACAGCACCGAACCCCAGAAATGGGGTCGTACCGTCCGCGATTTCCACCGCGACATCAAGGGCACCATCAGCGACGGGTCGCGCTATCACGCCCTCAATCCCGAATTGTTCTATTGGGCCCATGCGACATTCGTCGATCAGGTCCTCTACATCACCGACACCTTCATCCGTCGGTTGTCGTATGCGGAGAAGGTCCAGATCTTCGAGGAGAGCAAGATCTGGTATCAGCTCTACGGCGTGAGTCCACGCAGCCAGCCGCAGACCTACGACGAGTTCGTCGCCTACTGGGACGACATGCTGGATCGCTTTGTGCCGCACAAGACCATCGTCTACGCGACCGGTTACATCCGGCAGGGCCTGCCCCGGCCCAAGCGGATACCGGCGCCGATCTGGCGGATTGTCTCTGCGCCACTGAATGCCTTCATCCGCACCGTCATCGTCGGCACGCTGCCGCGCCAGATGCGCGAGGTCTGCAACCTGGAATGGAATGACAAGCGGGAAAAGAACTTCCAGCGCTTCGCCGCATTCATGCGAGCCATCAACCCGCTGGTCAACCGGCTGCCGCTGAAAGCCCTCTACGTGCCGTGGGCCTACGACGCGTGGCAGCAGGTGGGCGTCGATCCGCGTCCGCTGCACAACAAGCCGGCTGCCTGACGCTCAACCCGATCTGCCGATTGAGCCGCGACGAGCGAGCTCGCGAGCCCGACGCGGGTCGAAACCACAGGTGAGACAACACTGCGCCCCTGGCCCAGCGGCTAGCGGCCGAGGAAATCGGCTACACAGTCGATGAATTCGCGACTCCGGTCGCGATGCACGCTGTGGCCGGCATCGATGGTGACGAACCGTCCGTCGGGCAGTGTCTGCGCCAGGGTGGCCAGATGCCGGGGCGGGAGAAAGCTCTTCGGGCCACCGGAGATGACGAGCGTCGGGGCGCTCACCCGTGACAGGCGCGCCCACCAGTCCGGAGCGCTCTGCTCGAACTCGGTGGCCACCGCGGAGGCCATCCGCCGGTCGAAGCGCACCACGGGATACGGATTGCGGGCCAGCCACACGACGCCCCGGATTCGCTCGCCGAAACTCGCGCCCACGGTGATCTGCTCGGCCAGATCGGCCTCGTCGCGCGGCATCGGCGGAACCTCCTCGAGAACCAGACGATGCACCCGGTCCGGCCGGTTCATCGACAGCCGCAGCAACGCATGCGCCCCAAGGGAATGCCCGACTGCGTCGACGTCGTCGAGCCCGAGCCGCTCGAGCACGAACGACACGTCGTCGGACAGGTCGTCGAGCTGGTAGGGCCGGCCGTCCCGCCCGCTACGACCGTGCCCACGCAGGTCCATGCTGATGACCGGTCGGTCGAAGGACCGCAGATGCGCCGCAAGTGGCCGCCACGTCGAGTGATCTGAGGCCATCCCGTGCACGAGCAGAACCGGCCGCTCGGCGTCGAGGTTGCCGGACACCCGGACGGCCAGGTCCGGCGCGGATGATCGGCGGAGGATGCGCATCACCGCGGGCAGGGCGGATCGTAGGGGACGTCGGGCAGGTAGTTGCGCCACTCCGCCTTGGTGATCTGATCCCCCGGGCGGGCACACAGCTCATCCATGACCCGCGCCGCGTCGATCTCCCAGGAACGCAGAACCCCACCCTCGCCCGAGGCATACAGCCGGCCGTCGGGGGTCAGCCGGACGTCGTAGACACGTCCCGGGAAGGAGCGCAGCACCGCGACCCGCTTGGGCCCGTTGTCGCCGATGTCCCAGACCCAGACCTCGGCGTTGCTTCCCCCGGCGACGACGCGACGACCGTCGGAAGAGAATGCGGCGCTGTACAGTTCGCTGGTCGGCCCGGACATCTCCGCGACCGTGTGCGGATGACGTGGGTCGGTCACGTCGACGACCGCGACCCGCTTGTTCTCCGAAGCCGCGATCAGTCGCGTGCCCGACGCATCGAACCGCACCGAGAGTGCGGCGGTCTCGAATCGATGGACGACGCCGAGCAGACGCGGCGTCGACGGCGTGGACAGGTCGTACACGAGGACCGCCCCGGATACCGTCGCGACGGCAACGCGGCGGCCGTCGGGGCTCAGCGAGACCCACCACGCACCGTCACCGGCGTCGAACTCGCCGACCACTCGCGGATTGCTCGGGTCGGAGGCGTCGAGCACCGTCGCCTTGCCGAGATCGGTGGCCCCGGTCACCGCGATCCCGGATCGTTCGCTGTAGTCGACCGTCTCGTTGAGACTCGACTGGGCGGGGACCCGGGACAGGATTCGTGGTGCGGCGGGATCGGTGTAGTCGGCGAAGACCACGGCGCCGCTCACCGTCCCCATGACGGCGATCCGGCCCGTACCGGACAGCACGGCGGCGCCGGAGAAGACCTCGTCGGGTGGTGGCAGCAGATCCGGCCCGGCTCTGCGCATGGTTCCCGACGACACCGCCCACTGCGTCACCCGGCCGTCGATCGTCGTGTCCGAGGCCAGGATCCGAGTCCCGAGCCGATCCGCCGGAATCTGGTACACCGCGCCCGTCCCGATGGTGACGACCGACCGCGACGGCGGCCAGTCGACGACGATGCCGTCGGCGCCCGCCATGATCACGTGCGTACCGGCGAAGAGCACCGAGGTCACGTTGGCGGGGACGGGTAGCGACCGCGCCGGCGCGGCCGGGTCGCGCAGGTCGATGATCCGGACCGAGTTGTCGGCGCCCCCCGCGGCGAGCTGGGTGCCGTCGGCGCTCACCGCGAGGGTCGAGATGTAGTCGTTGAAGCCGCCGTGCTGCCCGGTCCGGCGTGGTGCGGCGGGATCTCCGACGTCGAAGACGTCCACGGTGCGGCTGCGCAGTCCGGCGAACAGCGTCCGATCGTCGGGCCCGAAGGTCAGATCCTCGGCGCGCTGATTGTCGGCGCCGGCGGCGAGGTGGACCTCGCCGGCCCGGGCCAGCCGATCACCGAGGTTGCGCCACAGCTCGATCCGTCGAAACGCGGTACTCGTCGCCACCAGCGCACCCGACGGCGAGACGGCCACCGCACCTCCTTCCTCGGCAGCGGCGTCGGCCGGCATCGCGATCTGCGTCCACGAGCCGGGCCCCCACGGCACCGCGGACGAGTCCGCCGGCGTCGTCGCCGGGAGAGCCGCGGGCCGGGTCCACACGACGGCGCCGACACCGCCTACCCCGGCCACCACCAGACGGCCGTCGCGGCTGACGGCGAGGGATTCGACTTGACCGCGCACGCCCGGCAGCTCACCGATTCGCGTGGGGGCGGCCGGGTTGTCGAGCCGCCAAGCGGACACCGAGTTGCGTCCGCCCGCCAGCAACGTCGAGGTGCCGGGAACAAAGGTGACCGCACCCAGCGCCCCCTCACCCCGCCGCGTCACCTCGAAGGTGCTGGTCTGGCCGGTCACACCGTCGGGGCCCAGGCCGAACACCCGGACGTACCCCGACTGGCTCACGGCAGCGAGAATCGTCCCCCGGTCGTCGGTGGCCAGCCGGACCGGGCCGGGCCCGGCGATGAAGCGAGTCGGGACCGGGTCCCCCGCGGCCTCGATCAACCGCGACCGTGCCTGCAGGGTGGGGGCCTGCCGATAGGCCACCATCGCACGTTGCGCGGCGAGGGCGGGGTCGCGCCGGCTCATCTCCGAGGACTGCACCGCCAGCTGGCGGCTCAATGCCTCGTTGCGGACCTCCTCGGCCTGTTGCCGCTGTTGGACCGCGTTGACCCCGGCGAGGACCGCGGTGATCGCGGCCAGCACGGCCACCACCCCGAACACCACCGCCGAGACGGCCACCCGCCGCAGCTGACGGGCCCGGTTGCGCTCGGCCTCGGTGGCCGCCTCATGCCGCGCCTGACCGGCCTCGAGGAACTCCCGGCTGCGCTGGTCGAGCGACACCGAGCCGGAGTCGTCGGCGAGCGTGGCGAACATCGCCAGCGTCGGGCCACCGGGCAACAGATCGTCGCGTCGCCCGTTGTCCTCCCAGTGCTCACACAGTGTGCGCAGCCGACGTGCCAGCAGCAGGCGTTCCTGATCGGCCTCGATCCATTCGGTCAGCCGGGGCCACGCGGTGAGCAGGGCCTCGTGGGCCACCTGGGCGTACGAATCGGTGATCGTGATCAACTGGGCATCGGCGAAACGCTCGAGAACCCGGCTCGGTGTCCACTGCGGCAGCACCGCGTCGTCGGCGACCGGTTCCTCCGTCGCGAAATCGGCCAGCGCGACCGTGCGCCTGGTCACCGAATCCTCGTCGACGTTGATCATCTCCAGGATCAGGCGCCGGGCCAGGTCCTGCGCGGTCGATGGCAGTGCCTGGTAGACGCGCTCGGCGGTCTGCTCCACTGCGCCGCCGATGCGTCCCGTGGCGAGATAGTTCCCGACGGTGAGTCGTCGACAGTCGGATCGGTCCCAGGTTGCGCGCAATGCGTGCGAGAGCAGCGGCAGCACGCCGGGTGCAGCCGCGGCCCCTGGTGGTACGACGCCCGGGGACAGTTCCTCGAGGAGCATGTCGACCAGGTCGTCGTCGACGGTGGCGCCGACGGCCTCGGCCGGACGCACGATCACCTCGCGCAGCTGATCCATCGTCATCGGCGGCACGACGATCTGACTGTGTTCGAGAGCGCCGGTCAGCCATGACACCGCGGCCACCTGACCGTAGAAGTCGGCACGCAACACACCGGTGGGCAGGACAGTCCGCGACACCGCCAGTTCCGCGATGCGGCGGCTGAACTCGAGCCGCCGTTCACGGCAGTTCTGGGTCCACAGTTCTTCCACCTGGTCGACGACCAGAACCGCCGGGCCCGACGCGCCGGCCAGATCGGCGATCGCACTGTCGAGGGCGGCGGTCGGGTCCTCGCCGGGGACCATGACCACCCCGCGCCAGGCGGAGAGGTCGATGCCGGGCGTATCGGGGCCGGTCTGGTCTGAGTCGGTGAGGGGGCGGCCGATCCGGCCGAGCAGACCGGAGCGGACCAAGGAGGACTTGCCCACCCCGGAGGCTCCGACCACCATCACCGTCGTCGGCCCGTCGGGTCCCCGGTGCCAGGAGTCGACCAGGTCCAGCAGACGCGCCAGGAGGTCGTCGCGACCGAACATCAGATGTGAATCCGATTGGGAGAACTCGACGAAACCGCGGTAGGGGCAGGCGGGCCGGGTACGCCGGGAGGGGCGACGCGAGACCCGGGTCACCGCGGCCCACCACTCGGGATGCTCTGCGGCGGGTACCCCGCACACGGTGAGCACGCTCTCGAACATCTCGCGGCTCGCGGCCGTCGGCGCGTGTTGCCCGGCGAACCAGCCGGCGACGGTACCCAGTAGTGCGTCGGCCTCGCTCGCCACGTCGCGCACGCTGAGCCCGGCGCGCTGCCGGAGTTCAGTGAGCGCGACCCCCAACTCATCGCGCGAGTGCACGCTGTCTGGACCCATTCTCCTTGTCCCCTACCCTGCTGACATTCGCTGGTGTTGCTGCAGGTCAGCGTATCGACACACGTATCGACTTATGTCTGAACCCCGTCGTGGGGGAACGCCGGCTGCCGCAACGGCGAAGATTCAGGTGTCGCGACGCTCCCCCGCCGCGATTCACGCGCCGCCGAAGCCGCGGCCTCATCCGGAGGATGCAATGAGTTCTACCCCGCCGTCGATCGCCCCCGTCGCATCAGCGCCGATTGCGCACCAACCGATTGCCCCCGCCGGCCGCAGTCCGCTCGGCCCGCGGCACGGTGTGGTCCATCTGCGCAATCGCGACGTGCGACGGCCGGATCTCTCGGCGCGGGAGATCGAGGTACTGCTGGCGTGGTTGCGGGCCGAGTCCAAGGAGCAGGCCGCGAGCGAACTCTTCATCAGTGCGTCGACGATCGCGACTCACGTCGCCCGGATCCGCGTCAAGTACGCGGCTGTCGGGCGTCCTGCGCCGTCGAAGTCGGCGCTGTTCGCCCGCGCCATCCAGGACGGATACACGACCCTCGCCGATTGGTGAGGTCAGCGGTCACCGATCGTGGAACCACCGGGCATTCTTGGCCCGCCACACCATGTCCTGCCAGTAGTCCCACTGATGTGTGCCGACATTGGGGAAATCCGTGGAGATCGGTATGCCCTGCATCGCGGCAGCGACCTCGAAGGCGCGCGTCTGCGCCAGTGAGATCATCTCCAGCGGCGTGCCCTTCACCGAGGCGACCGCGTCACGATTGTGCGCACCCCAGGTCGCCGAGCCGGACGCGACGCGGATCTTCATCCCGCGCATCCTCGGCAACTGGACGAGCGCGTCGTTCTTGGTCCATCGGTCATTCCACGGTGGTCCCCACATGGCGTCGGCGCTGAACGGGCCGACGCCGGCCTCCACCCCGGCATCGATCAGCGCCAGCCGGACGGCCTCGCGCATGGTCGGGGCCGAGAGATTCACGTATCCCGACATCGAGAAGACATGTGAGATCCGCGCCCGGTGGTAGGCACCGTAGATCAACGCGGCGTTGCCGCCCATGGAGATCCCCATGATGGCGTATTTGCCCCACGGTCCGACGGCCAGTCCGCGCGCGTCGAGCTCGCGGATGATCGTGTTGAGCCGACAGGTCCAGCGGTACCGATAGCGGATCTTGTTGCCCGGGCTGGCGGTCTGCCAGTCGGTGTAAAAGCTCCCGAGCCCGCCGACCGGTTCAACGACATTGACACCGGAGTCGGCGATCCGCGCAACGCGTGTCTCATGCCGCCACCCGCTCATGTCGCTGGTGGCCCGCAGACCGTCGAGCGCGATGACGGTCTTGTAGTTGCCACCCCTGGTCCACATGTCAACGGGGCTGGCGGGCATACCGCATCCGTTGACGTAGAACCGGCCGAACGACGCCGCATCGGCATCACCGACCTCGACGGAACCGATGCCGACGACGGCGAGGATCACTACCAGCGAGACGATGAATCGACGCCGGCGCCGCATGACGCGGGGGCGCCCCTTGAACAACTGCACCGACGAACAATATTTCGCCGGCGATCGGCGATGCTACGGCTGTGATCACAGGGCGCCGACATCGATACCGGCGTGTTACCAATGGTGCTGGTGTTACACAAGTGACCAGGATGTTTGCAGTCTGTCTCAGATCGAGCCGAGGATGCGCTGCCGGGCTGCGGTGTACTCGCTCTCACTGATCGCGCCCCGCCGTCGAAGATCGTCGACATCGGCAAGACGCTCGGCGACCGGGCGCGACGCGACGTCGGGACCGGCTACCGCGGAATCGGCTCCGGCACCAGCAGGTGCCGTGGTGGTGGCTGATGTGGTGGTGGCTGATGCGGTGGTGGCGGTGAACCCACGCACCACGTCGAGTACCTCCTCACGGGCCGCCGGATTCGATCGCAGGTCGATCGTCCCGCCGGCGGGCACCCCGTACCTGTGCAGGATGGCAATGATCTCGGCAAGCGGCTCGGGCTGCCCGGTGATGTCGTAGGTCTTTCCGTCGGCCACGGAGGTGAACCGCGCCGGTACGGATCCGGCCAGCAATGCGGTTGCCTGCCAATCGATCTCGAAGTCGTTGGAGACGGGGTCGACGAGCACGGACAACCGTCGTGCGTGCAGCAGTCCCTGCTGGAAGACGGGGACTACGACGCGCTTCTCGACGTCGAAGGCGACCATGTCGTCGCCGTGGATGTGCAGGCCGAGCTTCATCAGCGGCTGGTCATTGATCTGCACCGAGGTCTGTTCGATCGAGATGATGTCGGCGATCGCCACCCGGCCGGTCGCCTTCAGCCGCGACGAGCGTCCCTGTCTGCCGGCCGCCGCCCAGGCCACCGCGACGCCGATCGTCACGTCGAGAAGGGTGACACCCAGACCGGTCCACAACATCCACTCGATTCCCGACAGCCCGGCCCGCAGTACCAGCCGAATCCGGCGGCACCGAAGTTCTACGCGATCCGCAAGGGCGGCGACAGCAAGGGGTACAAGGACGACTTCCTACTCCTGCCCACAAATCGCATCAAGGGCATCGAATGCCCGTTCCTCGAGGACGGTTCCCAACTGAACCTGTGGAGCGCCGCCTGGTTCCAGATTCCCAACTACGTGGCCACCAATCCCGCGAAACCCTTTGCCCTCGGCGTGAACTCGGCACAGAGCCGCGGCCAGGACCAGCTGCACATCCATCTGGCGCAGGTGTATCCGCCCACCCTCGCCGACCTCAAGGCGATCCCGAATCCGCAGACCAACCTCAACAACTGGATGTCGACGGACGTCAGGCTGCGCATCAACCCGCATTTCAGCGGCGGCACAAGGCATTTCCGTGTGGTCAAGTATCGCGGGACGATGCCCGATCTGTTCAAGCAGCTCAAGCGTGTACTACCGGCGGGCGAGACGATGGACATCCAGTCGATCGGCGTCGTCTACGCCGGCACGCCCAACACCTGGTACTTGCTCAACAGCACCCGCAAGTTCGCCAATGACGGCACCGGCCTGATGGACGTCATCTACGGCTGGAAGCACAAGTAGCCAGCCCGAGTACGTCGAAAGACAACGGCGCCCGGTCACTTTCGTGACCGGGCGCCGTTGTGAACTCAGTGAGTCAGTTGATCACTTGTTGATCCGTGACGCAGGCCCACGCCCACCGGACAACGCTCTCACGTCACCACAGCGGGCGTGGGAAATCGTCACTTGTTGATCTTCGTGACTCGACCCGCACCGACGGTGCGGCCACCCTCGCGGATGGCGAAACGCAGGCCCTCGTCCATGGCGACCGGCTGGATGAGCTTGACGCTCATCTCGGTGTTGTCGCCCGGCATGACCATCTCGGTGCCCTCGGGGAGGGTCACGACGCCGGTCACGTCCGTGGTACGGAAGTAGAACTGCGGACGGTAGTTGTTGAAGAACGGGGTGTGACGGCCGCCCTCGTCCTTGGACAGGATGTAGGCCTGGCCCTCGAACTCGGTGTGCGGGGTCGTGGTGCCCGGCTTCACGATGACCTGACCGCGCTCGACGTCCTCACGCTTGAGGCCACGGAGCAGCAGACCGGCGTTGTCGCCCGCCTGTGCCGAATCGAGGAGCTTGTGGAACATCTCGATACCGGTGACGGTGGTCTTGGTGGACTTCTCGCGGATGCCGACGATCTCGACTTCCTCGTTCACGTTGACCTCGCCGCGCTCCACACGACCGGTGACCACGGTGCCGCGGCCGGTGATGGTGAAGACGTCCTCGACGGGCATCAGGAACGGCTTGTCGGTCTCGCGAACAGGATCCGGAATCGACTCGTCGACCGCATCCATGAGCTCTTCGACGGACTTGGTCCACTCGGGGTCACCCTCGAGGGCCTTGAGCGCCGACACCTTGACGACGGGGGCTTCCTCGTCGAACTCCTGGGCGGCCAGCAGTTCGCGGACCTCCATCTCGACGAGCTCGATGATCTCTTCGTCGTCGACCATGTCGGCCTTGTTCAGGGCGACCAGGATGTAGGGCACACCGACCTGGCGGGCCAGCAGCACGTGCTCACGGGTCTGCGGCATCGGACCGTCGGTGGCGGCGACCACGAGGATCGCGCCGTCCATCTGAGCCGCACCGGTGATCATGTTCTTGATGTAGTCGGCGTGACCAGGGGCGTCGACGTGCGCGTAGTGGCGCTTCTCGGTCTCGTACTCAACATGCGAGATGTTGATCGTGATACCGCGAGCCTTCTCCTCGGGAGCCTTGTCGATCTGGTCGAAGGCCGAGGCCTCGTTCAGATCCGGGAACTTGTCGTGCAGCACCTTGGTGATGGCCGCGGTGAGGGTGGTCTTGCCGTGGTCGACGTGACCAATGGTGCCGATGTTCACGTGCGGCTTGGTCCGCTCGAACTTCGCCTTCGCCACTTGATTGTCCTCCTGGACTGTTGTTGCTCTGCTGGGCGGATCCCAGCAGGGATTTTCTTCTTACGTTGTTGCGCCCGCTTGTGGTGTGGCCAGCGCTGTCGCCGAGGCGACCGAGAGCAGCGAACTACTCGCCGGTCGCCTTGGCGATGATTTCCTTCGACACGTTCGCCGGAACCTCGGCATACGAGTCGAACACCATGGAGTAGTTAGCCCGGCCCTGGGTCTTCGACCGAAGGTCTCCGATGTAGCCGAACATCTCCGACAGCGGCACCTGTGCCTTGACGACACGTGCACCGCTGCGCTCCTCCATGGCCTGGATCTGGCCACGGCGGGAGTTCAGGTCGCCGATCACGTCACCCATGTAGTCCTCCGGAGTCGTGACCTCGACGGCCATGATCGGCTCCAGGATGACCGGGTTCGCCATCTTCGCAGCCTCCTTGAGGGCCTGCGAACCGGCGATCTTGAAGGCCATTTCCGAGGAGTCGACGTCGTGGTACTGACCGTCGAGCAGGGTGACCTTCAAGTTGACCAGCGGATAACCGGCGAGCACACCGTACTGCATCGCGTCCTGCGCACCGGCATCCACCGACGGGATGTACTCGCGCGGGACACGACCGCCGGTGACAGCATTGTCGAACTCGTAGGTGGCGCCGTCTTCGGCGTCCACCAGCGGCTCGAGCTTGATGATGACCTTGGCGAACTGCCCCGATCCACCGGTCTGCTTCTTGTGGGTGTACTCGTGCTTGTCGACGGTGCGGCGGATGGTCTCGCGGTAGGCGACCTGGGGCTTGCCCACATTCGCCTCGACCTTGAACTCCCGCTTCATCCGGTCGACCAGGATGTCGAGGTGAAGCTCACCCATACCGCCGATGACGGTCTGGCCGGTCTCCTCGTCGAGCTGCACCGAGAACGTCGGGTCCTCTTCGGCGAGCTTCTGGATCGCGGTACCGAGCTTCTCCTGGTCGGACTTGGTCTTCGGCTCGATCGAGACGTTGATGACCGGGTCCGGGAAGCTCATCGACTCCAGCACGATGGGCGCGCTCGGATCGCACAGGGTGTCACCGGTGGTGGTGTCCTTGAGGCCGATCATCGCGTAGATGTGGCCCGCAGTCGCATCCTCGACCGGGTTCTCCTTGTTGGCATGCATCTGGAAGAGCTTGCCGATGCGTTCCTTCTTGCCCTTGGTGGCGTTGAGCACCTGGGTGCCGGCGTTGATCTTGCCCGAGTAGACGCGGACGAAGGTCAGCTTGCCGAAGAACGGGTGAGCCGCGATCTTGAACGCGAGCGCCGAGAACGGCTCGTCGGCCGACGGCTTGCGCGAGAGGATCTCCTCCTCGTTGCCGACGGCGTGACCCTCGACCGAGGGGACGTCGAGCGGCGACGGCAGGTAATCGATGATCGCGTCCAGCATCGGCTGAACACCCTTGTTCTTGAACGCGGAGCCGCAGATCACCGGGTAGTACTCCCGCGCGATCGTCAGCTTGCGGATGGCGCCCTTGATCTCCTCGGTGGTGAGCTCCTCGCCACCGAAGTACTTCTCCAGCAGTGCCTCGTCGGTCTCGGCGACGGTCTCGAGCAGCTTCTCGCGGTACTCGGCGGCCTGGTCGGCCAGATCCGCGGGGATCTCCTCGAAGGTCGGGGCAGCACCGATCTCGACGGTGCCACGCCAGGTGATGGCCTTCTGCTCGATCAGGTCGACGACGCCGTCGAAGTTGTCCTCCGCACCGATGGGCAGCTGCAGGACCAGCGGCTTGGCGCCCAGACGATCCTCGATGGTCTTGACGGTGAAGAAGAAGTCGGCACCGAGCTTGTCCATCTTGTTGACGAAGCAGATGCGCGGGACGTCGTACTTCTCGGCCTGTCGCCAGACCTGCTCGGACTGCGGCTCGACGCCTTCCTTGCCGTCGAAGACGGCCACGGCACCGTCGAGCACGCGCAGGCTGCGCTCCACCTCGACGGTGAAGTCGACGTGCCCGGGAGTGTCGATGATGTTGATCTGGTTCTTGTTCCAGAAGCAGGTCACCGCCGCGGAGGTGATGGTGATACCCCGCTCCTTCTCCTGCTCCATCCAGTCGGTGGTCGAGGCACCGTCGTGGGTCTCACCGATCTTGTAGTTCACACCGGTGTAGAAGAGGATCCGCTCGGTGGCGGTCGTCTTGCCGGCATCGATGTGGGCCATGATGCCGATGTTGCGAACCTTGTTCAGGTCGCTGAGCACTTCCTGTGCCATCAAGTTCCCTTCGGGAAGTAATTCGGGTGGTTACCAGCGGTAGTGCGCGAACGCCCGGTTGGCCTCGGCCATCTTGTGGGTGTCCTCGCGACGCTTCACCGAAGCGCCCAGTCCGTTGGAGGCGTCGAGCAGCTCATTGGCCAGACGCTCGACCATGGTCTTCTCGCGACGCTGCCGGCTGAAGGTCACGAGCCAGCGCAGCGCCAGGGTGTTGGCACGGTTCGGCTTGACCTCGACCGGGACCTGGTAGGTGGCACCGCCGACGCGGCGGCTCTTGACCTCGAGGGTCGGCTTGACGTTGTCGAGGGCGCGCTTGAGGGTGACGACCGGGTCGGTGCCGGTTTTGTCGCGAGCCTGCTCGAGGGCGCCGTAGACGATGCGCTCGGCGGTCGACTTCTTACCGTCCAGCAGGATCTTGTTGACCAGCTGGGTCACCAGCGGCGAACCGTAGACGGGGTCGTTGATGAGGGGGCGCTTGGGTGCGGGTCCTTTACGTGGCATCGCTTATCAGTTCCCCTTCTTGGCGCCGTAGCGGCTGCGGGCCTGCTTGCGGTCCTTGACACCCTGGGTGTCGAGCGACCCGCGGATGATCTTGTAACGCACACCCGGGAGGTCCTTCACACGACCGCCGCGGACGAGCACCATCGAGTGCTCCTGCAGGTTGTGACCCTCACCGGGGATGTAGGCGGTGACCTCGACCGAGCTGGTCAGCCGCACACGGGCGACCTTGCGCAGCGCCGAGTTCGGCTTCTTAGGGGTGGTGGTGTAGACGCGCGTGCACACTCCGCGACGCTGCGGGCTGCCCTTGAGGGCCGCGGTCTTGGTCTTCGCAGCCTTGTCGTGACGGCCCTTGCGGACCAGCTGATTAATGGTTGGCACTAGGTGTTTCTTCCTTGTTGTCGTCTCGTCGTGGTTGGTGCTCCGGGCAAGCAGTCAGCGTCGAGAATCCCGATTCTGGTTGCTTCCACAACTCGCCCCACCAGCGCATTTGCGCTGGTCAGTACATTTATCGCTACCCCGAGGTCGGGCGTGTCTAACACTCGACAGCGGATTCGCCTGTCAGTCCGTGTGGTTCCGGCCACCCGCGATCCGCCAGGCAGATCCCGGGTCCGCGAGGGCCTGTGGCCGGGCATGCGGACTGGCCCAGCATGTGCCGGGCACCGACGATCCACTCTACCGACCGAGTTTGTACAGGTCAAAAAACGGATTGCGCGAGGTGCTGCGCAACTGACGCGCAGGCGAACAGCGGGTGATCGGTCGATGTCGTCAACTCATCCACGAGCACGTTTGTTCCCGATCCGGCCAGCAGGTCGGGAGGAACAACCCCGGGTGGGGTTACAACTGAGTCATGGCGTCGCGACGAAGTCTGCTCATCCCCCAGACCGCATCCCCGCGGATCGTCGTGGCCGTCGTATGTGGCGTCGTCCTGGGATTCGTCGTCGGTGCCTTCGGCGGGGACGGCGCGCAGGGCGTGCTCGTCGGCATCGCGGTCACCGCCGGGGTGTTCGTCGTCCTGGGATGGGCGGCACTCTGGCCGATGGACGCCGACGACACCGAACGCCACGTCGGCCGCGAGGATTACCGGCCCGGCGTCGACGAACTCATCGTCGTCGCGGCCGCGGTGTGCGCTCTGGCCGGCATCGTGGTCCTGCTCATCGAGGGCGGATCGCACGCCCACCGCTTCCCGGCCGCGGTCGCACTCGCCGGGGTCTTCCTGTCCTGGGCCGCACTGCACCTCATGTATGCCGCCCGCTACGCCCATCTCTACTACGCCGGCGAGAAGCCGGGCGGCATCGACTTCAATGCGCAAGCGCCACCGGCATTTCGGGACTTCTTCTATTTCAGCTACAACCTCGGCATGACCTATCAGGTCTCGGACACCAGCGTCTCGGACCCGACGATCCGGTCGATCACCCTGCGTCATTGTCTGCTGTCCTACGCTTTTGGCGCGGTGATCCTCGCGACGACGATCAACCTGGTCGCGGGGATCGTCACGGGTTAGGGGTCCGACGCTCCATCAGCGTCGCCTGCTGTTCGAGATTGGCCGTCTCCCAGGTCGTGTCGGCGTCGAGCGCGTATACGTCGTCGCCTAAGTCGTAGCGGGCCTGCAAAGCCATCGCCTCGGCCAGGAAGTGCGCCGACGACGCGGCCCGTTCGATCTGTAGGGCATGCGTCAGCTCGTGGATCAGCAACCGTCGGGCGGCCCAGCTGTCCAGGTGGTCGAACCTGGCGCCCAGGTTGCAATAGACGCGGCCGTCGACGCCGGGCACCGTGAACGCCCGCCCGTTGCGGCCGGCCAGGTCGGTGATCGCCACCCGCTCGAGCCAGTGCGCGTCGGCACCGAAAACGCAGCGGGCCATGGCGAATTCGGCCTCGTCGAGCCCGCGGTGCCGAATCCTGCGGCGGGCCTCGCGGCTCGACGCGAGCGCCACGACGATCGCCAGGACAACCGAGGCCGGGCCCGTCCACGCCATCAGGACAAGAACGTGGACACCGATGATCACCCCGATCGTCGACGCCGGACCGGATGGTCGCGCGCGTGGACCGAGCACCCGGACGCCCGCGGCGATCACGGCGCCCAGCAGCCATCCGTACAGACGCGCGGCCGCCGTGGCGCACCGAATCACCACCGCCGAGCCGCGACCCGGGTCAATGTCCGACATAGGTCTTCGCGACCACGATCACCGCGGCAAGGGCCGCGGTGACGAGCCCGGCGACCAGCACCCGAAAGGTCAGCCGGTTGCCCCGGACACGCTCGGACACGATCTCGATCGACGCTATGCGAATCACCACGATCCCACCGGCAACCAGCTGCGCTACTTGCGTCGGCACCGCGTCGAGCCAACCGAGAGCCAGGATGATCGCCGGCCACGAGGCCGACGAGACGATCGGCACCGCGTCACGCAGCTCGTCGAGCACCGACTCACGAAACTCCTCCGGATCGGTGTCCGCACTCTGGCCATGCCCTTCCGGGATCGTGGCGTGCGCGATGACGTCGGCAAAGACGTGTGCGATGTAGGTGGTGATGCCAGTGCCCACCACCAGCAGCGCGGCCGTCCCCTCATCGATGGTGTGTGCGTTGGCCACGGCCACCGACGCGAGTACCAGGATGTTGCCGTACACGTAGGCCGACAGGCGCGAGGCGGCACGATGCGGCGGGAGAGGTCCGCCCCTGCGTGTGGTGACGATGCCGTACCAGACAGGACGGCGTCGCCGGCGGGAGTCAGCTTTCATGAGACGTCTGCGGCAGCTTCACCTTCGACGATCCACGCTTGGCCGGATTCGACGGCGGCGGGACCACTGGCCCGATGTCACCGTCCGGCGCCTCGTCGAGGTCGACGATCACCGGTGCGTGATCGCTGGGCTTGGTCCCCTTGCGCGCCTTGCGATCCACCCACGCCGCGGCGACCCGGTCGGTGGCACTTTCGCCGGCGAGGATGAGATCGATGCGCATGCCGAGATCCTTGTGGAACATCCCGGCGCGGTAGTCCCAATAGCTGAAGACACGGGAGTCCGGCCACCGGTCACGGACCACGTCGTGCAGACCGAGCTCGGCGAACGCGGACAGCGCCGCCCGCTCGGGCTCGGTGACATGGGTGTGCCCCACGTAGGCGTCGGGGTCGAAGACGTCGGCGTCGGCCGGCGCGATGTTCATGTCGCCACACAGCAGCGTCGACGACGGTTCGCTGATCGACTTCGCCAGTGCCGCAAGCCAGGTCAGTTTGTAGCGGTAATGGTCGGAATCCGGAACGCGGCCGTTGGGCACATAGAGGGAGTAGATCCGCAGGCCCCCGCACACGGCGGACACCGCCCGCGCCTCCAAGGTGGCGGGATCGGGGTAGCCCGGCATGTCGTCGAATCCGGTCGTCACGTCGTCGAGGCCCACCTTCGACAGCAACGCAACCCCGTTCCACTGCCCCTGTCCGTGATGGGCGATGGCATAACCGCGTTCGGCGAGGTCGGCGCCGAGTACGTCGTGAAATGCCTCGTCGGACAGCTTGGTCTCCTGCAGACACACCACGTCGGGTCGACGCTCGTCGAGCCACGGCAACAACCGCGGGATGCGCTGCTTCACCGAGTTCACATTCCAAGTCGCGACACGCATGTCGTCGAGCGTAGTAGCCGCATGCGCTTCTGCCCCGCCACCGGTGGCTGGTGGCGGGGTGAGTGCTGACGGTGGGGCGGGGTCAGGGTCCGGCTCGGAGGCGGTCGTCGTTGTCGAGGTTGATGCGGCGGATGGTCCAGCAGCCGGCGATCATCCGGCGGATACGACGACTGTCGGGGGTGTCCCGCACATCCCGGATCAGCGGGGCGGTCGTCGCGGCCCGGGATTGTTGGTCGTGTTCGCGTTGGACACGAATGACTTTCAGGTAGGCCACGATCTGCGGGCCGATGTCATTGACCCGATTGATCCGCGCCTCATTCGGCGGCATCCCGTCCTCGGTGTTCAACCGCCACGCCGTCCGCCCGGCATCCGGCCCGTCGGTGAGGACGCTGGTGGTGTACTGGCCGGGTTTCGGGCCGACCATCCGGTTGTGCGGCCCGCACGCGGTGGTCAGGGTGTCGATGTCGGTGGTGCCGCCGTCGGCCCAGTCTTTGTCGGCGTGGTGGATTTCGCTGTAGGCGGTCGAGGTGGTGCAGCCCGGGCAGGTGCAGCCGGGTTGGTGAGCGAAGATCATGTACCGCTGATCGCGTGATGCCAACCGTTCCCCATGCCCCAAATACAAGGGCGCTTCGGTGTGATCGGCGAACACCGCCAAATGCTGCTGGGCTTCGGCTGCCAAGGCGATGACATCGGAGATCGGCAACATCGCGCCGGTGGTGGTTTCCCCGACCCCGGCCTGCTCGCGCAACTCGGAGTCGGTGATCTTCACAACCAGATGCGGCGGCAGGCCGCGATGCGACGCACCCAACACCCCACCATCCAACGCCGCGCGCAGGATCGCCTTCAACGCATCATGGTTGCGTTGCTCCGGGCTGCGATCATCACGCCCGGCGGCCTCGGCCACCTGTTGTTCGTCGACCCCGTCGACCGGTCCTACCAACGGGACTTCATCGGCCGGGTTGTTCATGCCCTTCGCAGCCCAGGCCGCCAACACCATGTCGAACATGGCCCGGGTGACCGGATCCAGATGCCCGACGATCTTCGACATCAACTGCGAATCCTGCGGCGACAGACGAATCCCGCGCCGCCGAGCCCGGTCGCGGTCCTCGGTCAACGATCCATCCGGATCCAGATAGCCCAGGATCTTCTGCCCCACCTTCCCGATCTGGGTGGGCGTACACGACCGGGCCGCATCGACCAACAGCATTTCCGCGGCCTGCTTCTTCTCCGGAATCACTGCGGCGGGAATCTTGTCGAGCGCCTCCAACACCGCAGTCACATGACTTGGCCCGAGAGCGCCCTCAGCCACCGCGTCGGCCAGATACGGATGTTTCGGGGTGAGTCGTTCACCCTGCATCGAATACTTGGCACAGATCGCGTCCATCGCCGCGACCCGACCACGCAGATCAGTGATACGCAGCCGGTCGTCCATGAACTGGCGGATCGACTTATGGCCGGTCTTCGTGAACGCACCACGGTCCGAGATGTCCATCACCCGCCGATGCCCCAACCCCCACAACCGGCGAGCGATCAGCTCATGGGCTTCGGCCACCTCCACGACCTGCGCATCCGACAAACCCGAGGACTCCGCCACCGCGATCTGATCGACCACCTGCCCCAACAACGCATACAGAGCCGGCAGATCACCGTCGGGGCCCGACGACTCCGCAGACTCCACAGTCGGTGCCGGATCGCGCCCGGTCGCGATCCGCGCGGCCATCAACGCCGCATACGACTGCGGCAGATCCGGCTCCCACCCCTGACCCGGCCGCCACACCTCCCACGACTCGAACCCCGCCGACGAACGCGAGTCATCCGGCAACGGCTGATCGCCTGGCTGAACGTTGTACTTGTTGTCGGCCACCGAACCCCCTCCCCGCCGTATCGAATCTATGTTCGACAGTACCGAGCGGTCGTGGTGGGCGCAAGGGGAATCGCACACAATTTCGAACTAATCTGAAACGTATTGCGGTCCAACCATATTCGGGCCCCCTACGCGACACGTGCCGAGCACTCAGACCACGGATCACGCACTCCGGATACCCGGCATGCAAGGATCGTGGACATGGTGGTTGCGACTTCCGACGACCCCGGACAGACAACCGACCGCTCGCGGCTCTGGTGGGCCCGTCTGCTCCGACTCGCCTTCGCCGCCCTCGGGTGCGCCGCCCTGATCGCCCTGCCGGTGTACCGATGGGGCGCAGCCGGCTTCACCCTCGCCAACTACTTCAGCTACTTCACCGTGCTCAGCAATGTCGCCACCGTGATCGTCCTCCTCGTGGGTGCGCTGATCGCACCGAACTCGCCTTCCTGGCAATGGGTTCGGGGCGCGGTCACCACGATGATGGTCATCACCGGGATCGTCTACGCGCTCCTGCTGTCGGGGATAGACGTCAACCTGAACATCGACTGGATCAATGACGTCATGCACCGCGTGATGCCACTGGTGATCCTGATCGACTGGATCGTGTTGCGCGCCTGGCGACTACCCGATCGCAGCTGGCTGACCTGGATGGCGATCCCGCTGATCTACGGCGTCTATACCCTGAGCCGCGGCCCGGTGGTCGACTGGTATTTCTATCCGTTCATCGATCCGCGCACGCAAGGCTATGTGTCGATGACGATCTCGCTGGTCGTCGTGCTCATCGGCATGACGCTGATGTCCTTCGGCGTCTACTGGCTCGGTACCCGCGGGCGCAACGGCCGATAGGACACGATCCCGGCGGCCTCCGGCGGGGCCTGCGCGCCCAGGTCCTCGCCACGGATGAATCGTCCCCAGATGGACCGCAGGACCCGCCCGTCGTCGGCGATCTGTGACCACGGCGCGCCGGTCAGCAGGGTTGCCGATTCCCAGTCGGCCTCCGAGCCGAAGAGCAGCGGTAACTCGATGCAGTGCGCCGCGCCGTAGGCGCTGGTGGGGACGTGCCAGTCGATGCGGTACCGGATGGCCGTCCCACCCGCGGCTGCGTGATCGCGGGCGAATCGGTCGATGTCGCGGCTGTAGACGATGCGGGTGACCGTCCGCGACACCAGCCGACGCACCAACGGGCCGACGATCGGTACCCGCTCGACAACGTCCATCCTCGGGACCTGCGGCAGAAAGTAGTCGGTCTCGTCGCGGTTGTACCCGATGAGCAGTTCGATGCCCGAAGCGCCTCGCGTCCAGGCCTTCTCGATGTCCTCGTCGGCGGGTAGCGGGTCGTGTCCGTACTGCGGACCGAAGGCCATCAAACCCTTGAGACCGTAGCGCGGGCCGTCGGCGATCAACTCGGCCTGGATGTCCAGGATCTCCGCCACCGACGACGACGCGTCGAGGTGGCGGGTCCGGTCGAACATCTGGGTGGTCATCGCAGTCCGGTTGTGACGCAACCCCAACGGGGCGCTCTGCACGATCGCCCGGCGAAACAGACGCCGCTCGGCCGGCACCGCCAGCAGATGCGCGATGGCATCGCCGCCGGCGGACTGGCCCATCATGGTGATGCGGTCGGGATCGCCGCCGAACGCTCCGACGTTTTCCTGGACCCACTCCAACGCGGCCATGATGTCGAGTAACCCCAGGTTGGCCGGCCGCTCGGGACTGCCGTCACCCAGGAAGCCGAAGATGCCCAGCCGATAGGTCACGGCGACGAAGACGATGCGTTCCTCGGCCACCAGCGCGTCGGGGTCGAAGTGCGGGTCGTCACCGGCGCCGAGCACGTAGGACCCGCCGTGCACCCACACCACCACCGGCAGTGGGTCGCCGGTGTCGTCGGTGGGCCGGGTGACGGTCAGGCGCAGGCAGTCCTCGTCGGGGGTCTGGGTGGTCACCGGGCCGCCGAGCGTCTCCACGAGATACGGGCTCGGGAGCTGCGGGCACGCCGGTGCGGGCGAGGTTGCCTCGTGGGGCTCGATCCATCGGTCGACACGCTCGGGCAGGGCGAAGCGGTCGGCCCGGGCGTACCGGATGGATCTGGCGCGGACGACCAGCCCGTCGACGACACCGAGGACCGGACCGCACGGCGGCTCGAACCGGCGTCGGCCGGCATCGCCTACGGTCGAGTCGGATGAATTCACCGCGTTGTCCTGCATGGCCTCCGACGTTACCCATCACGGGCGGCGACGCCCCGCAGGTGCGCGGTCGATGTTCCGGCGGTTTCGCGATAGGGCTGCAGATGACGCCGGATCGCGCTGTACCACCACCATGCGTACGTCCGTCGTCATGATTCTCGCCGCAATGCTGACCGCCACCGGTTTCGTGATCGGAGCAGGCGCAGCAGAGGCGGCTCCCAGCTGGAACGGCCAGTGGACCCTGACGCGCTACGCCGCGTCGAAGACCGGCACCAGCCTCGCCGCCCGGCAGCGCGAACCCGATTTCTCCAACGTGTACACCTTCGCCACGCGCTGTTCGGCAGGGAAATGTGTGGCCACGGTGGTCGACGGTCCGCCCGCTGCGAACCCGACGATCCCGCGTCCGCCTCGCTACACCTGGAACGGTGCCACGTGGATGGAACAGTTCGACTGGCAGTGGGACTGCTACATGGGCGCGGGCAAACCCAAGGTCTGGGCACCGGCACACTCGGTCGCCTGGTACACCCCGCAACGCGACGGAACCAAGACGGGTACGTGGCGCACCGTCATCGACAGCGGCCCCTGCCGCGGGACGGTCGTGATGGCGGTGAAGGCCACCCCCAAGACAGCGGTCCCGGGCTTCCCCGGATCATGACCTGACGTTCACGCTCTCCCCCGCGCACTCCGGTAGCCGGTCACCAGCCACCGCCCGGAAGTCACGGGAGAAGTCGACGCCGCGCATCTGCCCGACGTACTGCGATGCGAATCCCGGGTACATCGTCGCGTTGAATCCGTCGTCGGTGAGATACCAACTGCGACATCCCGAATTCCAGGTGGTTGCGCGCAAGCGGCGTTGAATAACGGCGTTGTAGGCGTCCTGCGCCGGACGATGGACGTCGAGTTGTTTGAGTCCGCGAGCACGAATCGTCGATATCGCGGTGACGATGGCGTCGATCTGCGCCTCCATGTAGACCAGCGCCGAATTGTGTCCGGGACCGGAATTGGGCCCGAAGGTGAAATAGAGATTGGGGTAGCCCGACACCGCGAAACTCTTGTAGGCGTATGCACCCCTGGCCCATTCGTCGGCCAGCACCCTTCCGTCGCGGCCGGTGATCGGGAGGGGCGTGCCCTGTTTGGAGACCTCGAATCCGGTGGCGAACACCAAACAGTCGAATCTGCGCTCCACCCCTTCGACGGTGCGGACCCCCTGCGCGGTGATGTCGACAATCGGCCAGGTGACCAGGGCGCAGTTCTCCGCTTGCAGCGACGGGTAGTAGTCGCTGGTCATGAGCAGCCTCTTGCAGCCGGCCCGGAAGTCGGGCGTCAGTTGCCGCCGCATCCACGGATCATCCACCTGGGCACGAAGATTCAGCTTGGCCACACCCTCGATGACACGGGTGAACGGCGTATTCCACACCGCGCCGAGTGCCACCGACTCGTGTCCGAGGTACCACAGGCCGCGTGAGATGCTCTGGGTCAACGGCAGGGTGCGATACACACGCCGAACCGGTCGGGAGATCCGACGGTTCAGTCGGGGCAGCACCCAGCCCGGGGTTCGCTGATAGACGGTGACCTCGGCGCCGGCGCGGACGAGTTCGGGAATCAACTGCACCGCACTGGCACCCGTGCCGATAACGCCGACCTTCTTGCCCGCGAAGTCGTAGTCGTGATCCCAGGCCGCCGAATGCATCCGATGGCCGGTGAACTCCTCGAGTCCGGGGATCTCGGGATAGCCGGGCGTGGACAGCGGTCCCGAGGCGACCACCACTGCTCGGGCGATGATCGGCTCGCGGTCGGCCACCTGCACCTGCCAGGTTCCGTCCGTCTCGGCGAACCGTAAACCGGTGACCAGATGTGAGTACCGGATGTGCTTGTCGAGATCGTGATCGTCGATCATGCGGTCGATGTAGGCGAGGATCTCGTCGCTACCCGAGTACGTGTGTGACCAACCGGCGTTGGGCGCAAAGGAATACGAGTACAGGCGCGACGGAATGTCGCAGGCGGCTCCCGGATAGGTGTTGTCGCGCCAGGTACCACCAGGACGCACATCGCGTTCGAGGATCACGAAGTCGTCGATGCCGTTCTGCAGCAATCGGATCGCGGTGCCGATTCCCGCGAATCCCGCACCGATGACGACCGTCGTCAACGCCGGATCGGTGCCGCTCATGCGACCGGCTCGTACGTCACTTCCTTGGACCACGTCGGTTGTGGACGCTCGGGGACCTCGTCGTCGGCCAGCATGCCCCATCGACGCATCAGGGCGAGCTCGGCGTTGGCGTGCTTCTGCTCCTCGGCATGAAAGTAGCGGTAGATCTCGGCCAGCGTCGGGTCGGGGGTTTTTTGGCCAGCGCGGCGAAACCGCGTGCACCCACGTTCTCGATCCACACCAGGTCGGCCATGAACGCCCCGAGCTTGGGCTTCTGCTCCTCGGTGATCAGCTCGGCACCCGGTGCGTCCCAATCGATGTCGCCGAGCGTCCATTGACGATCCTTGATGGTCTGCAGCATGTCTTCTGCGACGATGGGCATGTCACGCTCCTGTCGTGGTGGTGAGTCGTTGCGCGTCGACACCGGCGGTGTTGCCGACGCCGGGGAGAAGCCTCCGCAGAATTCCCGCACCGACGGCATAGCTGCGCGGGAACATCCGTTTGGCCAACCAGATCGCGCGGGCGTCGATCTGCGGGATCACATACAGGCGACCGCGGTCGTGCGCGTCGAGGGTGTCGCGGGCGACCGCGTCGGCCGACCGGCCGGTGTGACGCATGAGGAACTCCGCGATCCTCATCGCCTCACCAGTGATCCTGCCGTCGGTGGCCACGTTGGTCTCGACAAAGGTCGGGCACAACACGGTCACCGCGAGGTCGCTACCGGACAGCTCGGCGGCGATGGCCTCCGACAAGGCCAGCACTCCGGCCTTCCCGACGTTGTAGGCAGCCATCCCCGGAGCGGCCGAAAAGGCTGCGGCAGAAGCGACATTGATCAGTCCGCAGTGCCCCGATTCGCGCAGTTGCGGCAGGAAGAGCTCCGAGCCGTAGACCATCCCCCGCAGGTTGATCCCGAGTGCCCACTCCCAGTCGTCGATGCCGATCTCACCGACCGGCGGCCCGCCGATCCCGACGCCGGCGTTGTTGATCATGAGACTCGTCGGGCCACCCAGGAATTCTCGTGCGCGAGCGGCAAGTGCGCGCATGTCGTCGACGTTCGCGACATCGCAGAAGATCGCCTCGGCGCGTCCGCGCCCCTGCTCCTCGATCAGCGCGACGGTCTCGGCCGCGCGCTCGACGTTGATGTCGGCACACAGGATCGTCGACCCACGACGGGCGAGTTCCCGCGCGAAGGCGCGTCCGATGCCCGAACCCGCCCCGGTCACGACCGCACGGGCCTCCCGACTTCTTCTGCTGCTCATGCAATCACCTGGTCGGTCCGGTGCCGATCTCGTCGCCGCCCGGCTCCCCGGCTCGCGGGAGCTTCTGAGCCGACGATGAAGTCGGCGGCCACAGCCAACGCGGGTGCCGCCTCAGGGATCAGCGTCGGCAGCGCCTGGAAGACATGCATCTGCCCCAGCCAGACCTGCAGTTCACAGTCGGCGCCCGCCTCGATGAGCATCCGGTGTGCCTCGCGGGCGTCGTCGACAAGCACCTCGGCACCACCGGCGTGGATCATGGTGCGCGGCAGATCATCTGAACGGTCGAGTGTCACGGCGATCCGGGCCAGATCGTCCGGTTGCCCTCGCGTGTAGTTGCGCACGAGCCGGTGGGCGGCGCGAGCGGAGATGAGCGGGTCTGGTCCCGCCCGTTGTTCGCGACGCCGGGCCAGACCGAGCGACAGATCGACGAGCGGGGACATGAGAAACACCGCGCGAGGCTGCCTCCGGCCGTGGCGCGCATTCTCCGCGAGCAGATCCAGGATGAGGTGTCCGCCCGCGGAATCACCGGCAACCGTGATGTTCTCCGCCCGGTATCCGATGTCCTGCAGCCAGGAGTAGGCGGCTTCCACATCGTCGGCGGCGGCCGGGAATCGATGCTCGGGCGCCAAGCGGTAGTCGACACTGAACACGGGCATGCCCGTCAATCGCGACAGGCGTGCAACCAGGCCCCGGTGGGTCCGCGCCGAGCAGATCGCATATCCGCTGCCGTGGACGTAGAGGATCATCTGCCGGGAGGCGCGGGCGTCGGGCGGATAGACCCACTCGCCACGGAATGTGCCGGTGTTGAGCCGATCCACCCGAACGCGGTAGGGCGGCGGAGACCCCACCAGCATGGCTGCGGCGACGAGCGCCCGCGACACGGGGACCTGAAACGACGACAGCACCTCGTTCAGCGGTCGCAACGTGCGACGCAGTGCCGCGGTCGCCGCGCCAGATCGCAAGGAGTTCTGAGACACACCCACATGCCATCACTCACAGTGCCAGTTGTCAATGGCGCAGTTTTCGTTGGCAGACCGGCGCTATAAAGTGCACGCACACGGGAGGTGATCGGATGGCAGGTACGTCGTCGTATCCGCGCCGGCAACTCGCCGCGCTCATCGCGCACATCTCGGCAACCCCGGCCGCGCTGGGCAGACGATCGCGCGACCTGGAGATCTCGGTCGCAAAGCTCGTGTCCAAAGCCGGCCATCAAGCCCTCGGCGAACCGGAATCCGAGACCTACCGCATCGACGACCTGGCGCGATTGACCGGGGTGACCACCCGCAACATCCGGGCGTATCGCGAACGCGGACTACTCCCGGCACCACGGCGTGTCGGGCGCATGACGCTGTACACCGAGGCACATGCGGCACGGCTGCGGATGATCAGTTCGATGCTCTCGCGCGGGTACACCATCGCGCATATCGATGAGCTCATCGGCGCGTGGGAGAACGGACAGCAGATCGCCGACGTGCTCGGTCTGCCCGCCGACCTGACCGACATCCCCGTCACCGAGAGCACGCGGGCCACGACGATGGATGAACTCCTCCGCCACGGCATCGATGCGAGTGCGGCCGAGCGACTCACCTGCCTGGGGCTACTCGTCGTCGACGACGGAGCGGTCCGCATCGACGAGCCGTCGGTCTTCGATGCGATCGTTGCCCTGATCACCGAATCCCGGCCCGCCTCGGCGGTGATCGACGTCGTCGAGGAGGTCACGCCCGCCCTTCTCGCCCTGGGTCGCGCGATGACGGCCGCGGCCGCGACCCTCACCGAAGGCAACGACACGCGCCGGCCGGCAGGCCCCGCCGACGATGATCTCGTCACCGACGTGACCCTGACCCTCATCCGGCTGCGGACGCTCGCCGAGGCCGCGACCCACGCAGCCCTCGCCCGGTCAACCGAAGCTCTTCTCGCACAATCACTCTCCGGTCCAGACGAGGAACGTGACGCCGAACCATCGTGACGATCGGGTGCGGCCACGATCCTTCGGCCTCGCAGGCCCCCTTTCCCCCCGCGAAGTTCTGTGCCACGGTAGGTGACCATCGACACACTGACGGAATCCGACCACACGCCGCAGCGCCCGGTGATCGCGCACTCGTGGCGGCGGTCGAAGCTGTGCGGGATCAATCCCGACGACGCCCCGCCGACCACCGCCGTCGACATCGCGGCGGCCGACCCATTGCTCGACGCCGCGCGCCCGGTGCTCGACGCCGCCGCTCATCGCCTCGCCGATACCGACTTGTCACTGCTGCTCGTCGACCACGAATGTCGCATGGTCTCGCGAGTCGCGTTCGGCAGCACCGTGGAACGTACCCTCGATGCGCTCGGCGCCACCCCGGGCATCCCGTTCGGCGAGGAAGCGGTCGGAACCACTGCGCTCGGGACTCCCGCCGAGGTGCGCGGACAGGTCATGGTCAACGGCTCCGAGCACTACCTCGAACAGTTCAAACACCTCAGCTGCCTCGGTCAGCCGATCATCCATCCGGCCACCCGGCGGCTGGCGGGCATCCTCTGCATGACCGAGGTCGCCGACCGCGTCAACCCGCTGTCGGTGCCGTTCGTGTCGGGGATCGTCGCCGACATCGCCGACCGCCTCCTCGACCGCTCCCGCGCCCACCAGCGTTGCGTCCTCGACGCCTTCCAGCGCGCCGCACCTCGCCGCGATGTGGCCGTCGCCGCCGTCGGTGACGACCTCCAGCTCACCAATTCGATGGCGGCAGAACTACTCTCGGCGACCGACATCGGGATGCTCCGTGCCCTGAGCGCTGACCCCGCCCTGTCCGCGGGAACCATGCGGCTGACGCTGGCGTCGGGTGTCGACGTCGAGATGCTCGTCGAACCGATCGACGGAACCCTCGGGGCGGCCATGTTCCGGTTCCGGCCCGCACCGCCCGCACCGGTCGCCGACGCACCGAGTCCCCGCCCGGCCGCACCGGCACGCGCGGCGAGTATCGCCGTCACCGGTGAACCCGGCACCGGCCGCAGCACGCAGGCGCTGTCGCTCGCCGCCGAGCACGCCGGCGATCCGCTCGTCGTCGACGTCGCCGATGACCTCATCGCCGGCACACCGCCCGACGTCGTCGGCCTGATCGCGACAGCGCGGACCGAGCACCGACCGCTCGTCATCGACGGCGTCGACCTCCTCGACGACCGGACCGCTGTCCTGCTCGGCAAGGCCGCGGCCCTGGCCACCGACGATCACCCACTCATCCTGGTCAGCGGACCCCCGACGCAGGCGGGTGCGGCGGTCTCGGCGCTGCTGGCCCGCTGCGCCACCCGCGTCGACCTCCCGCCGTTACGCCACCGGACCGCCGAGTTGCCTGCGCTGGCCACCACGATCCTGTCCTCGATCGATCCGGACCTGGAACTGTCCGGCCCGGCGGCCGACGCGCTGATCTGCCAGGAATGGCCGGGCAACCTCACCGAACTCACCGCCGTCCTGCATCACGCGGCCGACGATTGCGCCGCCCGTCGGACCCGGGTTCTCGACCCGGCCGCCCTGCCCGAGCGATACCGCACCACCAGTCGTGCCGCGCACCTCTCCGGTCGCGAGCAGGCCGAGCGGCAGGCGATCATCGACGCCCTGGATCGCCATGGCCGCAACAAGGTGCACGCCGCGCGCGACCTCGGCATCAGTCGCACCACGCTGTATGCCCGGATGCGGGCGCTGGGGATCGGCGGCTGACCGGCCCGATGACATCGGCCGAGATCAGGGAGTGGGGGCCGGCTGCAACATCTGCCGTGCGAGGCCGGCGATGAGGTCGGTGCGGGTCACGATGCCGACGATGCGGGGTCCGTCGAGCACCGGCATCGCGTCGCAGCCGTGCCCGCCGAGCTGCGGGAGCAGCGCGCCCACCGACGAGTCCAGGGCGGCCGCCGGGAGGTCGACGTCCATGATGTCGGCGGCCCGGATCGCGGTTCGCCGACGTCGCAAGCGCGCGCCCGGACCTCGACCCGACGAGTCCCGGATGGCCAACAGGAGATGGATCTGAGACCATCCCGGCAAAGGTCCCGTCCGGGCGGACCACCGGTAGCGAGGTGAAACCGTGCTCGCCGAACAATGCCGCCAGCTCCGACGCCGTCGCCTCGGGACCGACGGTGATCAGGTCGGTCGACATGATCGCGGCGGCATCGAGCGGCTCCACGCGGTGCCCCGCCGCCTGGAGTTCGGCCGCACCGATGAGCCGCGCGAGGTCGGCGACGCCGAGGTTCAGTGACTGGCGGTATCGGGCCAGGATGTCGGTCAGCTCGGCCTCGCTCAGGCCGAGGCGATCCTCGGCGGGCGGTTCGGCGTCGAACTGACGGAACGGATAATGCCGGCCGGTTGCCCGGCCGTACGCGGTCGCCGGCACGGCCAGTACGCAGGCGCCGACGGCGACCGGCGCGAGCACGAACCAGAAGCCCAGCGCGTGAATGGTTTCCGGTGCCAGCGCGGCACTCATCGCGACGGCACCGGCCGGCGGATGCACCGCCCGGCACAGGATCATCGCGCTCACCGCGAGACCCACCGCCACGGCGACCCGGATCGTGGGCTGGCCGATGAGCAGGGTCACGGCCACCCCGATCGCCGCCGAGAGCGCGCTACCGACCACCGTCGGCCACGGCTGGGCGAGGGGGCTGCTCGGCGCCGCGAAGACGAGCACGGTGGTCGCACCGAACGGTGCGATCAGATACAACCCCAGGTGCAGATGCACCCCCGACGCGACCAGCAGGCAGCCGAGGACGCCGAGCCCGAACGTCGCCCCGACACCGGCGCGGATCGCTTCCCGGGGCGACGACGCCACCGACGACGGACCGAGACTGCGGAGGATTCTGCCCAGCAGCGGCCGGCCGATTCGCGCGGACATGACTTTCTCCGGGGACGTGAGCAACAACGCCCACACGCTATCGGGGTCCGTCGGACAAGCCGCATCTGCCCATCGCCTCACGAGTGTGCAGCGAGGTGTTCAGTTTCTGTACACGCCGATCGACCGACGCGATGGCAGAAATAGCAGCGGGCCCGCATGTATGGCCCAGATCACATTTCACCTAAGATCGAGCAGGAGACCACATGACCGCCGTCGCCACCGAATTGCTCCCGAGGATCCGAGACTTCATCTCCGCCGACCGATCCATGCTGATCGGCGGGGAATGGGTCTCGGCCGCCTCCGGGCGCACCTTCGAGACCATCGACCCGGCCACCGCTCGGCCGATCACCTCGGTGGCGCACGGCGAGGCCACCGACGTCGACCGCGCGGTCCGAGCCGCACGCCGCGCCTTCGACGAAGGTCCCTGGGCGTCGATGAAGCCGAACGAGCGGGAACGACTGCTCTGGCGGGTCGGCGACCTCCTCACCGAACGCGCCGCAGAGTTCGGGCAGCTCGAGGCGCTCGACAACGGCAAGGCCGCGACCATCGCCTCCGCGGTCGACGTGTCGTGGTCGGCGGACATCTTCCGCTACAACGCCGGCCTGGCCACCAAGATCACCGGCTCGACGGTCGACGTGTCGATGCCGTTCGTGCCGGGCGGCGAGTTCCACGCGTACACGCTGCGGGAGCCGGTCGGCGTCTGCGGGCTCATCGTGCCGTGGAACTTCCCGTTGCTGATGGCGGCGTTCAAACTGGCACCCGCGCTGGCCGCCGGAAACACGGTGATCCTCAAGCCCGCCGAACAGACACCGCTCACCGCACTGCTGCTCGGCGAGATCTTCGAGGAGGCCGGATTCCCGCCCGGTGTGGTCAACATCGTCACCGGTTTCGGCGACGCGGGGGCCGCGCTGGCCGCCCACGACGACGTCGACAAGATCGCATTCACCGGTTCCACCGAGGTCGGCAAGAAGATCGTCGAGGCCGCCAAGGGCAATCTGAAGAAGGTCTCCCTGGAACTCGGCGGGAAGAGCCCCAACATCGTGTTCGCCGACGCCGACTTCGAGAAGGCGGTCGCCGGTTCGGTGGCCGCGTGGATGTTCAACCACGGCCAGTGCTGCGTGGCCGGCACCCGACTTTTCGTGGAACGCCCGATCTTCGACGACTTCACCGCGGCAGTCGCCGAGGCCGCATCGCAGGCCAAGATCGGCCCGGGCCTGGACCCCGCCACCGAACTCGGTCCGCTGGTCAGCCAGGAGCAGTTCGACCGCGTCAGCGGCTACCTGTCGGCCGGACTCGCCGACGGCGCCCGTGCCCTGACCGGCGGAAAGCGTTGGGGCGATGAGGGATTCTTCATCGAGCCGACCGTCTTCGTCGACGTCGAGCCACATTTCTCGATCGTGACCGAGGAGATCTTCGGGCCCGTCGTCGCAGCACTGCCCTTCGACGCCGACACCGGCGTCGCGGCCGCCGCCAACGACTCCATCTACGGTCTGGCCGCGGGCATCTGGACACAGGACCTGTCCAAGGCGCACAAGACCGCGCGGGCGATCAAGGCCGGTTCGGTGTGGGTCAACCAGTACAACGGCTTCGACACCGCCATGCCCTTCGGCGGCTACAAGCAGTCCGGCTGGGGACGCGAACTGGGGTCGTCGGCCATCGACCTGTACACGCAGACCAAGGCCGTCAACATCGCCCTCTGACCCAGCCCATCATCACCGAGACACCAAGGAGCACAAACCATGTCGATGACCACCAAGGCCGCTGTCCTGACCGCACCCGGCAAGCCGTTCGAGATCGTCGAACTCGCCCTCGACGAGCCCCGCGAGGGTGAGGTCCTGATCAAGTACACCGCTGCCGGGCTCTGCCATTCCGACCTGCACCTCACCGACGGCGACCTGCCACCGCGTTATCCGATCGTCGGCGGCCACGAGGGGTCGGGCATCATCGAGGCCGTCGGCCCGGGCGTCACCAAGGTCAAGCCGGGTGACCACGTGGTGTGCAGCTTCATCCCCAACTGCGGCACCTGCCGCTACTGTTCGACCGGCCGGCAGAACCTGTGTGACATGGGCGCCACCATCCTGGAAGGCTCCATGCCCGACGGTACCTTCCGCTTCCATTCCGGCAGTGATGATTTCGGTGCGATGTGCATGCTCGGCACCTTCGCCGAGCGCGCCACCATCTCCCAGCACTCCGTGGTCAAGGTCGACGACTGGCTGCCGCTGGAGAAGGCCGTCCTGGTGGGCTGCGGCGTCCCGTCCGGTTGGGGGACCTCGGTATACGCCGGGGGTGTTCGCGCCGGCGACACCGTGGTCATCTACGGCATCGGCGGACTCGGCATCAACGCCGTACAGGGCGCCGTGTCGGCCGGGGCCAAGCATGTCGTCGTCGTCGATCCGGTTGCTTTCAAACGGGATACCGCACTCAAGTTCGGTGCCACGCACGCCTTCGCCGACGCGGCCGAGGCTGCCGAGAAGGTCAACGAACTGACTTGGGGTCAGGGTGCCGATCAGGCGCTGATCCTGGTGGGCACCGTCGACGAGGAGGTCGTGCAGAACGCGACGGCCGTCGTCGGCAAGGGCGGCGTGGTGGTCATCACCGGTCTCGCCGATCCGACGAAGCTGACCGTGCACGTCTCGGGCACCGATCTCACCTTGAACCAGAAGACCATCAAGGGCACGCTGTTCGGTTCGGCCAACCCGCAGTACGACATCGTGCGACTACTCCGTCTGTACGACGCCGGGCAGCTCAAGCTCGATGAGCTGATCACCCAGACCTACACGCTGGACCAGGTCAACGAGGGGTACCAGGATCTCCGTGACGGCAAGAACATTCGCGGTGTGATCATCCACGACAGCTGACTCTGCGCAGTCACCCCGAACCCCGGTCCCGGGCGCGCACGTCCCCAACGCGTCCGGGACCGGTTCCATCTCCAGAACTCGTCGGGTCAGAACTCGAATTGCACACGCGCGACGTCCACGCACAGTTTCGGATCATCCCGTCATCAGCACACGTCCCCGGAGACCGAATCCGAGGATCGCCTCGGCCGCACGACGGTAGAGTCGGGCAGTGTGAGGCCGTTCTTGCTGATCAGCATTCGTGCCGACGACGACGCCGCCGACAACGAGTACGAGGCGTTCGTCCGATTCAGCGGACTCTCCCACCGAACTCTGCATCGCCTGCGGCTCGAGCAGGAATCGTCAGGCGATCTCGATCCCGCCGACTACGCGGGCATCATGCTCGGTGGCGGCCCGTTCAACGCGAGCGATCCGTACGAGTCGAAGTCGCCGGCACAGATTCGTGCCGAAAAGGAGCTCGCCGCACTGCTCGGGACGGTGATCGATGAGGACTCGTGGTTCCTCGGTGCGTGTTACGGCATCGGCACGATCGGCACAGCCATCGGCGCCGTCGTCGACCGGCGCTGGCCGGAACCGATCAGTGCAGTCCCGGTGGCCCTGTCCGACGCCGGACTCGCCGACCCGCTGATGGGTGTGCTGCCCCCGCATTTCGACGCCTTCGTCGGCCACAAAGAAGCCATCAGCTCACTACCACCGCACGCGGTTCTCCTCGCGTCGTCACCCGCCTGCCCGGTACAGGCCTTCCGCGTCGGAAACCACGTGTATGCCACCCAGTTCCATCCGGAACTCGACGTCGAGGGCCTGTGCACGCGGATCACCGCCTATCGCCACCACGGCTACTTCGACCCCGCCGAACACGATTCCCTGATCGCGATGGCGCGGCGCAGTGTCGTCACCGACCCGCCGAAGCTGTTGCCGCGCTTCGTCGAACTGGCCCGCGCGGGCTGACCCGCCCGCCCATGTGCTGGTTGAGCCGCGACAGGTGAGCGCTCAGCCGAGCGAGGTTCGCAACATCTCCGACCAGGTGGCGACCACCTGCGCGCGACGCGCCGAGTCATCGGACAGCGTGTCGGCAAGACCGAGACCGCGCGCGAGGTCGAGTGTCGCCTGCACCGCGCGGTAAGCCTGCTCGTCATCGGGGTCGGCACCGAGGGTGGCCATCGTCATGCGGTGTGCCGCTCGCGCGAACTTGGCCTCCAGCGGCAGGATCAGCCCACGCAGTGCGCTGTCCGACGCCGCGGCGGCCCACACCTGCAGGGCCGCTTTGAACTCCGTGCCGGTGTAGATCTCCACCGCGCGATCGACCGCCACCCGCACCCGATCCTGTCCTGCCGGGACGGCCGCCGCCGTTGACATCCGGACCGTCAGATCGTCGAAGACCTGCTCGAGCGTGGCGGTGATCAGCTTCTCGCGTGTCGGGAAATGGTGTTGGGCCGCCCCGCGGGAGACGCCGGCACGCTCGGCCACCGCCGCCACCGTCGCAGACGCCCAGCCGTCGTGGGCCAACGCGTCGATCGTCGCGGCGAGGAGGCGTTCGCGTGTCAGCCGCGACCGCTCCTGTTGTGGCTCACGCGAACCGGCGCCGCGCGTGGTTGTCGTCACGACGGTTCGGCCGCTGCGGTGAGGTCCCACGGGGGCGCCTTCTTGGACAGAAATGCGGTCATCCCCGCGCGCGCCTCATCGGAGGCGAACAACGCCGCTGACTCCTGCGCACGTTGATCGGCCGACGCCGCGAACGACGCCAGAAGTGACGCGGTGGTCAGCGCCTTGGATGCCGCCAGACCCTGGGGCGATGCACGACGAACACCGTTGAGCACCGTCGCCACGCCGTCATCGAGCGCGTCGGCGGAGTCGAACGCCTCGGTGACCAGCCCGATCTCAACCGCTCGCGCCGGGTCAAAGGTCTCACCGGTGAGGAAGTATCGACCCGGGGCGCGGCCGGACATCTTGGGCAACAACGCAAGTGAGATCACCGACGGAGCCACGCCGAGTCGTGCCTCGGTCAGCGCGAAGGTGCAGCGCGGGCCGGCGAGCACGATGTCCGACGCGCCGATCAGGCCGAAACCACCGGCGCGCACATGGCCGTCGATGCGGGCGATCACCGGCTTCGGCGTCTCGATGATGATGCGCATCAGGTCGATCATCGAGCGGGTGCCGGCCGACGATGCATCCTCCACCGACATTCCCGACGCCAGTGCCTCACTGAGATCGGCTCCCGCGCAGAAGGTCCCGCCGCTGTGGGTGAGCACGATCGCGCGTACCTGTGGGTCGTCGGCCGCCCGGCGCAGACCCGACTGCAGTTGTCCCACCAGCGTGGCCCCGAGTGCGTTGCGCTTCTCGGGCGCATCGAGTTGCACCGTCGCGACCCCGGCGTCGATGTCGACCCGGACCTTGACCTCACCGTCGACCTCACTCATGACACTCTCCCGCTCAGTACGACTTCGGCAGACCGAGGCTGGTCTGCGCGACGAAGTTGAGGATCATCTCCCGACTCACCGGGGCGATCCGGGCGATGCGGGCGAGGCTCAGCATGGGCGCGAGTCCGTACTCGGTGGTGAGCCCGTTGCCGCCCATCGAATGCACGGCCTGATCGACGATCTTCACACACGCCTCCGCCGCGGCGTACTTCGCCATGTTGGCGGGTTCGGCTGCGCCCCAGTCGTCTCCGGCGTCGTACATGGTGGCGGCCTTCTGCATCATCAGCTTGGCCATCTCGATCTGCACCTTACCTTCCGCGAGCGGGTGGGCGATCGCCTGATGCGCGCCGATCGGCGTCTTCCACACGGTGCGATCGTTGACGTAGGCGACGGCCTTGCCGAGTGCGAAGCGGCCCATACCGACAGCGGATGCGGCGGCCATGATGCGTTCCGGGTTGAGCCCGGCGAACAGCTGACTCAGCGCGGCGTCCTCGGAGCCGACCAGCGCGTCGGCCGGCAGTCGCACATCGTCGAGGAAGAGCTGGAACTGCTTCTCCGGGTTCTGCAGTTCCATGTCGATCATGGTCCACTCGAAGCCGGCGGCGTCGGTGGGCAGGATGAACAGAGCCGGCTTGAGTTTGCCGGTTTTGGCGTCCTCGGTGCGGGCCACGATCAGCACCGCCTGCGCCTGGTCGACGCCAGAGATGAACACCTTGCGGCCGTTGAGGATCCAGTCGTCACCGTCGCGCCGGGCGGTGGTGGTGATCTGATGGGAGTTGGAGCCGGCGTCGGGTTCGGTGATGCCGAACGCCATCGTGATGGTGCCGTCGGCGAGCCCCGGGATCCATCGCTGCTTCTGCTCGTCGGTGCCGAAACGCGCGATGATGTTGCCGCAGATCGCCGGGGAGACCACCAGCATCAGCAACCCGGTGCCGGCCGCGGCGATCTCCTCCATCACGATCGACAGCTCGTACATCCCCGCTCCGCCGCCGCCGTACTCCTCGGGCAGATTGACGCCGATGAAGCCGAGTTTGCCGGCTTCCAGCCACATCTCGTCGGTCTTGCGTCCCTCGCGGGCGCATTGGCGGAAGTACTCCTGTCCGTACTTCGCGGCGAACGCGGCCACCGACGACCGCAACGCGGCACGCTCGGGTGTCTCCACGAACGGATTGGTGACGTGATCGATGGTCTCGGTCATCAGTGGGTCTCCTCGTGTGTGGTGGTTTCGGTTGACGCGGAATCGGTCTCATCATCGGAGCTGATGACCGCGAGTACATCGCCGACGGACAGTTGCTGACCGCTCTGCACGGCCAGCGTGGTCACCACACCGTCGGCGGGCGCGGCCACGGTGTGTTCCATTTTCATGGCCTCGAGCCAGAGCAGTGGCTGTCCCGCGCTCACCCGGTCGCCCTCGGCCACCGCGATGCGGATCACCGACCCGGGCATCGGGGCCAAGAGCGACCCGGGACGTTGTACGGCGGCCGGATCGACGAACCGTGGCGCCCGGCGCAGTGCGACCGACCGGCCGGGCCCATCGACAAAGACCTCGTCGCCGTAGCGGTGGACATCGAACGTCGTTCGCACACCCGAGATCTCCATGGTCACCCGGTCCGCGGCGACGTCGACGACGGCGACCTCGGCAAGGTCCGGCAGTTCGACGCCGGTGCGGGTCATGCGGTAGCGGACGTCGAGTTCCGTGCCCTGCCCGGTGGTGTAGCGCTTGACCTGGAATCCCGACGGCAGGTTGCGCCACCCGGCCGGCAGCCCACGCTGGACGGCAGCCGCCGCGCGGGCCGCTGCCGCGTCGGCCAACGCTGCCGCTGCGGCGCCCACGGCCACATCGTCATCGTCGACGAGTGGTGCGGAGAGTACGTCGAGGCCCACCGTGTCGATGAACCCGGTGTCGGTGTCGCCCTCCCCGAAGGCCTTGCTACGCAACGTGTTGACGAGCATGTCCCGGTTGGTCAGCGGACCGTGCAGCCGCGCGTCGGCCAACGATCGGGCAAGCATCGCCGCCGCCCGCCGCCGATCCGGGGCCCAGGCGATGATCTTGGCGAGCATCGGATCGTAGAAGGTGGAGATCTCGCTCCCGGCTTCGATGCCGGCGTCGACCCGGATGCCGGGGCGCTGCAACGGACCGAACCGGACATCGGCAGCGATGTCGATCGCGTGGACGGCACCCGATTGCGGCTGCCAATCGGCTGACGGATCCTCGGCGTAGAGCCGCACCTCGATGGCATGGCCGCGCGTACCGGGTTCGGTGACGTCGAGATGCTCGCCCATCGCCACGCGCAGTTGCCACTCGACGAGATCGGTTCCGGTGGTCAGTTCCGTCACCGGGTGCTCCACCTGCAGGCGGGTGTTGGTCTCCAGGAAGAAGAACCGGCCCGACGCGTCGGCGAGGAACTCCACCGTCCCCGCACCCGTGTAGCCGATCGTCGACGCCGCGGTGCGGGCCGCGGCGAACAGCCGCTCTCGCAGGTCACCGCCGATCCGTTCCACGAGCGGTGCCGGCGCCTCTTCGATGATCTTCTGATGCCGCCGCTGGATCGAGCATTCCCGCTCACCGACGGCCCAGACGGCCCCGTGCGCATCGGCCATGATCTGGACCTCGATGTGGTGTCCGCTCTCCACGTAGGGCTCGCAGAAGACGGTGGGGTCGCCGAAGGCGGACTCCGCTTCCCGGGCCGCCGCCGAGATGGCCGCGTCGAGCTCGTCGAGGCTGCGCACGATCCGCATACCGCGGCCACCGCCTCCGGCCGACGCCTTGATGAGCAGTGGGAGATCGTCGGCGCGCACCGCGGCCGGGTCGATGTCGCCGAGCACGGGCACCCCGGCATCGGCCATCAGCTTCTTGGCGTTGACCTTGGAGCCCATCGATGCGATCGCGGCGGGCGGCGGACCGATCCAGGTGAGCCCGGCGTCGATCACCGCTTGCGCGAATTCGGCGTTCTCGGAGAGGAACCCGTAGCCGGGGTGGATGGCGTCGGCACCTGCGGCGCGGGCGGCGGCGATGACGGCGTCGCCCCGCAGATAGGTGTCGGCGGACGTGGAGCCGGGGAGCCGGACCGAGTTGTCGGCCATCGCGACGTGCGGAGCGTGCGCGTCGGGGTCGGAGAAGACCGCGACGGTCCGCAATCCCATCGCGCGGGCGGTGGTGAACACGCGACAGGCGATCTCGCCACGGTTGGCCACGAGTACAGAGGTGATGGTCATGTCCGCCTCACATCCGGAAGACGCCGAAGTTGGACGTGCCCTCGACGGGCCCGCTGTGGATCGCCGAGAGACACAGCCCGAGAACGGTTCTGGTATCCCGGGGGTCGATGACGCCGTCGTCGTAGAGCATTCCGGACAGGAACGCGGGGACCGACTCGGCCTCGATCTGCGCCTCGATCATCTGCTTCATCGCCGCGTCGGCGGCCTCGTCGACCGTCCCGCCGCGCGCCTCGGTGGCCGCACGCGACACCAGCGAGATCACCCCGGCCAGCTGAGCGGCACCCATGACGGCGGATTTCGCACTGGGCCAGGCGAACAGGAACCGCGGATCGTAGGCGCGCCCGCACATCCCGTAGTGTCCGGCGCCGTAACTGGCACCCATGAGCACCGAGATGTGCGGCACGGTGGAGTTGGACACCGCGTTGATCATCATCGAGCCGTGCTTGATGATGCCGTTCTGCTCGTACTCCTTGCCGACCATGTAGCCGGTGGTGTTGTGCAGGAACAACAATGGGGTGTCGCTGCGGTTCGCGAGCTGGATGAACTGGGTCGCCTTCTGCGATTCCTGGCTGAACAGCACGCCCTGCGCGTTGGCGAGGATGCCGATCGGGTACCCGTGGATGCGCGCCCATCCGGTGCACAGCGACGCCCCGTACTCCGGTTTGAACTCGTCGAAGTCGCTGTCGTCGACCACCCGGGCGATCACGTCACGCGGATTGAACGGGATCCTCAGATCCGACGGCACGATGCCGAGGAGTTCCTCGGGGTCGAAACGCGGTTCGATCACGTCGGCGACCGGTCCCGGCCCCTTCTTACGCCAGTTCAGTCGCGCGACGACGCGCCGTCCGATGCGGATGGCGTCCTGCTCGTCGGCCGCGTAGTAGTCGGCGAGCCCGGATTGCCGAGCGTGCATCGCAGCGCCGCCCAGCGATTCGTCATCGCTGTCCTCGCCGGTCGCCATCTTGACCAGCGGCGGTCCCCCGAGAAACACCTTCGACTGGTTCTCGATCATCACCACGTGATCGCTCATCCCCGGCACATAGGCACCGCCGGCCGTCGAGTTCCCGAAGACCAGTGCGACGGTGGGGATTCCGGCAGCAGACAGACGGGTGAGGTCACGAAACATCCGGCCACCGGGGATGAACACCTCCTTCTGCGTCGGCAGATCAGCCCCGCCGGACTCCACCAGCGACACCACGGGAAGGCGATTCTGCAGGGCGATATCGTTGCAGCGCAGTATCTTCCGGAGTGTCCACGGGTTGGAGGTGCCACCCTTGACGGTGGGATCGTTGGCAACGATCAGGCATTCGACACCCTCGACGACACCGATACCGGTCACCACCGATGCCCCCACCTGGAAGTCGGAGCCGTAGGCGGCCAGCGGGCACAGTTCGAGGAACGCCGAATCCTCGTCGACGAGGAGTTCGATCCGCTCGCGGGCGGTCATCTTGCCGCGCTTACGATGTCGGGCAACGTATTTCTCACCGCCGCCGGCCAGCGCCTTGTCGAACTCGCCGGCCAGTTCGTCGAGTTTGGTCTGCATCGCATCGGCGGATGCGACGTACTCCGATCCCGCCGGATCGAGAGTGGATCGTAGCGTTGTCACCTGCTGACTCCCGTCACTGCTGATACCCCAATCGTTTGGCCGCGAGACCGGACAGGATCTCGGTTGTCCCGCCGCCGATCCCGATGATGCGCATGTCCCGGTACTGCCGTTCCACCTCGGTGCCGGTCATGTAGCCGAGGCCCCCGAAGAGTTGGACGGCCTTGTCGGCCACCCATTCACCGGTTTCGACGGCGGTGTTCTTGGCGAAGCAGACCTCGGCGATCAGATCGTCGCCGGAGGTCACCTTGCGTTCGACGACCGCCCGGGTGTAGGTGCGTGCGATGTCGATGCGACGGGCCATCTCGGTGAGTGAGTCCTGTACCGATTGCCGTGCGATCAACGGCTTCCCGAAGGTCTGCCGGTCCCGTACCCAGGCCAGCGTGAGGTCGAGGCACCGCTGCGCACTCGCGTAGGCCTGCACGGCCAGCCCCGACCGTTCGGTTACGAAGGCGGCGGCGATCTGCGCGAAACCCGAGTTCTGCGCACCCACCAGATTGGTGACCGGCACCCGGGCGTCGACGAACGACAGTTCGGCGGTGTCCGAACTGCGCCAACCCATCTTTTCCAGCCGTCGGGTGACGGTGAAACCCGGTGTGTCCTTGTCGATGACGAGAAGCGAAACGCCACCGGCACCCGGGCCGCCGGTACGGACCGCGGTCACCACGAAGTCGGCGCGGACGGCGGAGGTGATGTAGGTCTTGGCGCCGTTGACTACGTAGTGGTCGCCGTCGCGGACCGCGGAGGTCCGCAGGTGGCCGACATCACTGCCACCATCGGGTTCGGTGATCGCGAGGCTACCGATCTTTTCTCCGGCCAGAGTGGGGCGTACCCACCTGTCGATCTGATCGGGGTCGGCGGCACCGATGAGATGCGGCAACGCGATCCCGTGGGTGAACAGCGACGCGAACACCCCGCCCGCCGCACCCGCGTAGTGGAACTCCTCGGCAAGGATGCTCGAGTCGATGAGATCGCCACCTGAGCCGCCGACGTCCTCGGGCACCCCGAGTCCGAAGAGGCCGAGCTTGGCCGCTTCGCGGTGCAGGTCGCGTGGCAGCAGTCCGTCCCGCTCCCAGGTATCCTGGTACGGCAGGATGTGACGTTCGACGAATCCGCAGACAGTGGACCGTAATTCACGCCGTTCCGGGCTGTCCCAGACGGGGCTGGTGATGGGCACCGCTACTCCTCTTCGTTGCTGTCGGATGAGGCAGAATCGAGGAACGACAGCGGGACCGGCACCGGCCGCGCCCGCAACCACTCCCCCATCCCCTTGGCCTGCGGATCGAATCGCACGTTCTCGGCGACACCGCGCCCGAGAACCCCATCGATCACGAAGTTCACCGCGGACAGGTTCGGCAGCCGGTAGCGACGCACCGGCAGGTCGGCGACCTCGGGGAGCAGCCGCTTGAGCAGCACCACATCGAGGGTCTCGTCCAGCCACGCGAAGTGCGCCGGATCACGAACCCACACACCGATGTTGGCGCTGCCGCCTTTGTCGCCGCTGCGTGCGCCGGCGATGGTGCCGAGCGGGGTCAGCGCGGTGGGACCCCAGTCGCCTCTTGCCCCGCCCGTCACCGCGGGCCCCTCGTCGGGCTCGTCGGGAGTTACGGGGGCGCGGACCGGGCTCGGATCGATCGTGGCGACGACACCGGTGGGCAGCGCGACGCGGTGTTCGATCCGGGCGGCGTCGACGTATCCGGGTTCGAACACGCCGTAGGGGGTGCCGTTGCCGGGCGGCGACGTCATGGTGAACCCTGGATAGCTGGCGAGTGCGAGTTCCACCGCGGTGGCGCTGAACGCCCGGCCGACCTGTTTGGCGTCGGGATCGCGTGCGACACAGCGCAACAGCGCACTCGCCTGCTCTTCGGTGTCGGCATCGGGGCGGTCGAGTCGGGACAGCTCCCAGGTGATCTCGGCGGGGCTGGTGGGTAAGGCGGCGAGGAACTGTTGTTTGAACAGCTCGGCCTTGGCCTCGATGTCGAGTCCGGTGAGGATCATGGTGATCTCGTTGCGTACCCCCGCAAGGTGATTGAGCGAGACCTTGATGCTCTCCGGCGGCGCCTCACCACGAACGCCGCTGATCCGCACCCGGTCGCGGCCGTCCTCGGCGAGGCGGATCGTGTCCAGTCGGGTAGTCACGTCTGGTCCGAGGTAACGCGGTCCGCCCACCTCGTAAAGCAACTGGGCGGTGACGGTTCCGAGGGTGACCGCGCCGCCGGTGCCCTCGTGTTTGGTGATCACCGACGATCCGTCTGCCGCGATCTCGGCGATCGGGAAGCCGAGGTGACCCATCCGTCCGGCGTCGACGAGGTCGGTGAAGAACGCGTAGTTTCCACCGGTGGCCTGCGCCCCGCATTCGATCACATGGCCGGCGACGACAGCACCGGCGAGTTCGTCGAGATCGGCCCGCCCCCAACCGAAGACACTGGCGGCCGGTCCGACGGTCAACGACGCGTCGGTGACCCGTCCGGTCACGACCACGTCCGCACCGGCATCGAGGGCGGCCGCGATTCCGAAACCGCCGAGATACGCATTCGCCGTCAGTGGCGACCCCAGCCCGAGTTCGCCGGCCCGGTCGACGAGGTCGTCACCGTTGACGAAGGCGATGTCGGTGGGTACACCGAGTTTCTGGGCGAGTTCACGCAGCGCCACGGCCAGCCCGTGCGGATTGAGACCGCCGGCGTTGGCGACGATCCGTACCCCGCGGTCCATCGCCAGGCCGAGACACTCCTCCATCTGACGCAGAAAGGTCTTGGCATAGCCCAGGTTCGGGTCCTTGAGCCGGTCCCGCCCGAGGATCAGCATGGTCAGCTCGGCGAGGTAGTCACCGGTGAGGAAGTCGAGTTCACCGCCGTCGAGCATCTCGCGCATCGCGGTGAATCGGTCGCCGTAGAATCCCGAGGCATTGCCGATTCGGATGGCGGGCTTGGCTTCTGGGCTCATCAGGCTCCCTGCTCGGTGTCGGTGGTCGTTGCGGCCGGTCGCCCCGTTCCCGGCGGGCCGGCGAAACACTGTGCGATACGCACCCATTCGGTGGCGTCGGACCCGACGACGTCGAGATCCAGGTCAGCGGGATGACGACGCTGTGTGACGAGCTGACAGAAGTCGACCGCCGGACCGCGCACGATGTCGGTGGCGTCGTCGGGTCCCCAGCTCCACAGTTCGCCGGACGGAGCGGTCAGCTCATAGCGGAAGGGCTGCGACGGCGGCGTCGCGCCGTTGACCAGGTAGGCGTAGTCACGGGTGCGGACACCGATGTGCGCGACCCCCCGGATGCGGTCGGTCACCGGCAGCGCCACACCGAGCGCATCGGCGACGTCGAGGCCGTGTGCCCAGGTCTCCATCAGTCGCGCGGTGGCCATCGAGGCCGCCGACATCGGTGGCCCGAACCACGGGATCTTCACGCCGTCGGGTACGGCGATCAGCACCTCGGCGAGGCCGGCGCGCACCTCCCGCCAGTGCGTCAGGATCGCGGTCGGCGGCTTCGCGGCCCCGGCATCGGCGGCCGCGTCGACAAACCCTTCCGGATTCGTGGCGGCGACCTCTAGTTCCTCGGCAAACCGGTCCGGATGGCGGGCGGCGAGCGCGGCCGCTTCGTCGGTCCAGGCCAGGTGGGCGATCTGGTGCGCGATGGTCCACCCCGCAGCCGCTGTGGGTGTCGCCCAGGCAGAGTCGTCGAGTCCGGCGACGAGAGCATCGAGTTGATCCGACTCGGCGGTGAGATCCGCGACGAGCGCTTCCACGATCGACATGAGAGCAGCCTCACACGCGAGCATAGAAAAAGCAAGCGTGCATGATTGTTTCATTTCGGGGCGCGGTCCCCATCCGGAACGCGACGCCCGGCTCAGCCGTACCTGACGTCGGCAGTTCCCCGACTCAGCAGCATCCCGTCATGCGCGGTGAGCGTCACGTCGAAGGACCCGATGCGCCGCCCGAGTTTGATCGGAACCACCTCGGCGATGACCTCCCCGCCATGGACCGCCGGCGAGCGGTAGAACCCGACGGCGAGGTCGGACACGGAATAGTCCTGCCCCGGGGCGGTGTGCACCTGTCCGGCAAGCGATGCGGCCTGCCCGACGATGGTGGCGATCACGCCGCCGTGCATGGTGCCGAACATGTTGCCCATCCAGTCCTCGGTCCTCGCGCGCAACCGCAGGACGGCGTCGGCCCCGGAACCCTCGATCTCGACGCGACAGTTCAAGAGGTCCACCAGCGGTCCCGCGTCGCGGGTGCCGTTGGCGATCTCGGCCACGATGTCGCGTCCGGCCAGCTTGGGGTCGATGACCTCTGGCAGGCGTATCCCGTCGGCGTCGGCGCCGTCGGGAATGTCGCCGCCGGCCTCACCGTCGGCCGAGATCGGTTCACCGGAACGCCCGACGACCACGTTGCGCGCGGTGCCCACGCAGCACACGGTTCCCGACGAGGTACGGATCTCCACGGATGTGGTGGCGTAGTTGTCGTCGTGGGTGGCGATCTGCGCGCTGCTGGTCAGTCGTTCCCCGATGCCGACGTGGCCCTGCGCCGAGATCGACAGTCGCGCTTGGATGGTGAACCCACCGGTGTCGAGGTTCATCAGCTGGAAGGGGATGCCACCGAGATGGTCGAACAGGACGCCGAGCGCAGGCAGATCGATGCGTCCACGGTGGTCGGCCAAGCGCGCGGACAACTGCTGCTCGCCGGTCGCCGAGGCATGACCGGTACGTTCGAGGTGTCCGACCTGAAAGGTGGCGAGGGGTTCGCGAAGCGGACTCATGGGATTCTCTCTATCAGCCCAGGGGCCGTGAGCTGCAATCGTGACGACCTTGAGGAGACGCAGCCCACTCACGTACCCTGGATCCGAATTGTGGCCAGAGTGACAGGAGATACTCATGGGATTTAAACCGATATCCGTCGCCGGCGCGTGCGCAGCCACTGTGGCATTGTCCGCAGGCCTGGTGGGGGCCGGCCTGCTCGGCGCCGGCACCGCATCGGCGGCACCCGAGAAGCCGCGTCCGATTCTCGTGACGCAGACACCGAACGCCGGCATCACCGTGTCCGGTGCGGGCATCTCGGGCGGGTTCTCGGCACCGCTCGCGGCGTCGGCCGTCCGCCCCGGCGTCACCCGGATCGCACTGGAACCGACCCCCGGCAATGCCTGTGCCACCAGCTTGCGCGATGCCCGCGTGGGAGTCACCTGGCGCAACACCACCACCCACAAGACCAACGACGTGGTGTTCCCTGCCTGCGCGGGCGGTCGTCCCTCCGCGGGCGCGGAGATCACCACCGGCCCGGGACGGATCACGTTCACCACGACGGTGCTCGGCAAACATGGCAATACCTTCACCGTCGTCCCCGGCAGCGGGTCGTTCCAGGCGCGCTGACGGCGTCGTCGGCCCGGCGCGGGCACCAGAGAGTAGACAATTCTCGAAATCTGTACACACGGAGTGAGAACACGTTCTAGATTCGGTGCATGGCCGACACGGTGACCCAACTCCTCCACGCCCGCGCCGACGACGACAACCTCGCGATCACCTACGAGGGAACCACCTGGACGTGGCGCGAATACATTCATGACGCCGGGCGCATGGCCGCCGCCGTCCTCGGTGTCGCCGACCGCAGCAGGCCGATGCACGTCGGAACGTTGCTCGGCAACACCCCGGACATGCTGATGGCACTGGCCGCCGGTGCCCTCGGCGGTTACGTCACGGTCGGCGTGAACAACACCCGACGTGGCGAGGGCCTCGCCGCCGACATCCTCCGCGCCGACTGCCAGATCCTGCTCACCGACGCCGAGCACCGGACACTTTTGGACGGACTGGATCTGCCTGGCGTCAGCATCTTCGACACCTCGACGTCGGCCTGGACCGACCTGCTGGCGAATGCCGGTGAGCTGACACCACATTCGGTGCCCACCGCCACCGACACATTCATGCTGATCTTCACCTCTGGCACCAGCGGCAACCCCAAGCCGGTCCAGTTCGCGCACATGATGATCCCGTTCGCCGGTCCGGTGCTCGCCGACAAGTACAACATCGGCCCCGGCGACGTCTGCTACCTGTCCATGCCGCTGTTCCACTCCGCGGCACTCATGGGCGGCTATTGCGTGGCCCTGTGTGGTGGCGCCGCCATCGCACCGGCCAAGTTCTCCGCCTCGACGTTCCTGTCCGACATCCGACGCTACAACGCCACCTACATGAACTACGTCGGAAAACCGTTGGCCTACATACTGGCCACCCCCGAACAACCCGACGACGCCGACAATCCGCTGCGGGTGGCGTTCGGGAACGAGGCGACCGATCGCGACATCAACGACTTCGCCCGACGGTTCGGGTGCACCGTCTGGGACGGATTCGGATCCACCGAGCTCGCGATCATCATCACCCGGGAACCGGGAACCCCGCCCGGATCCATCGGCCGCGGCTTCCCGAACGTCGCGGTCTATCACCCGGACACCCGGACCGAATGTGCGCGTGCAGAATTCGACGCCACCGGCGCACTGACCAACGCCGATGCGGCAATCGGTGAACTCGTCAACGTGGACGGCGGGGGCATGTTCATGGGCTATTACAACGACTCCGAGGCGACCGGTGAGCGGTTACGCGACGGCATGTACTGGTCCGGCGACCTGGCCTACAAGGACGCCGATGACTGGATCTACCTGGCCGGGCGCACCGGGGACTGGATGCGCGTCGACGGCGAGAACATCGCGGCCGGCCCCATCGAGCGCATCCTGTTGCGCATACCCGAAATCAATCGCGTCGCGGTGTACGCAGTACCCGACGAGCACGTCGGCGACGCGGTCATGGCTGCGATCGTGCTGCAGGATGACGCCGTCCTCGATCCCGAACGCTTCGCCGAACAGCTTGCTGCACAAGCGGATCTGTCGCCGAAGGCCTGGCCACGTCACGTCCGGATCGCCGACGACCTGCCCACCACCGCGACCAACAAGATCCTCAAGCGCGCGCTGAAGTCGGAAGGAATCACCGCGGGCGACGGGACCCTGTGGACCATGCAGGCCCGTTCCCGGACCTACCGGGTGGCCGCCACCGACGCGGTCACCACGGTCTGAACCGCACGTGCACAGCCCCTCCGAGCAACTCACCGAGCTCGGCTACTACGCGCTCTCCCGGCATCCGGTCACCCCGGCCGAGCTCGTCGCCGAGGCGCAGCTCGCCGATGAACTCGGTTTCGGCACCGCCTTTGTGTCCGAACGCTTCAACATCAAGGACGCTGCGGCGCTGTGCGGTGCCCTCGGCGCCGCCACCAGCCGCCTCGGGATCGCCACCGCGGCAACCAATCACAGCACGCGTCACCCGATCGTCACCGCCACCATGGGAGCCACCCTGGCCGAACTGACCGGTTCCCGGTTCGCCCTCGGACTGGGCCGCGGGATCACCGCGCAATGGCAGATCCTCGGGCTGTCCACCATCACCGGCGCCCAACTCGAGGACATCACCGTCCTGTTACGCCGCTTGTGGGCCGGTGAGATGGTAATCGGCCACGACGGTCCGGCCGGGAGCTATCCGCTGCTCAATCTCGGTGTGACACTGCGTCCGCCGCCGCCGATCATGGTCGTCACGATGAGTCCGAAGACACTCGAACTCGCCGGCCGCATCGCCGATGGTGTTGTCCTGCATACCTTCCTCACCGATGACGCCACACGATCTGCGGTGCGCACAGTACGCGAGGCGGCCGAGCGGGCGGGCCGCGACCCGGCCACTGTCCGGATCTGGTCCGTGCTCGCGACGGTGGGTGATCATCTCGATGACACCGATCGGCTGCGCCGCCTCTACGGGCGGCTGGCCACCTACCTGCAGGGCTATCCGGAACCGCTTATGGCCGTCAACGGCTGGGCCGCCGGCGATCTGGACCGGGTCCGGGCGACCCAGGCCTTCACGGGGGCCCGCGGACCGATCGACGCCACCGCACAACCCGATGAACTCGCCGAGCTCGCCGCGGCCATTCCCGCCGGCTGGATCGCCGACTCGGCAACCGGCAGCACCACAGAATGCGCGAAAGCAGTTGCCCGCCAGTTCGATCTCGGTGTCGATTCGGTGATCCTGCACGGCGCCACACCCACCGAGCTCGCCCCCGTCGTCGAGGCGTACCGAGGTCGGCGACCCGCCGGCCTCACCACCCGTCCGGTGAATCCGGGAAGGATGGACCCGTGACCGAGATCCCGGTCAGCGCAGAAGATCTGACACCGCAATGGCTGACCGCCCTGCTGGTTGAGCACGGGCGCGACGACCGGATCACCGACGTGCGGATCACCCCCGTCGGTACCGGCCAGATGGCCGGATCGTTCCGGCTGGATCTGACGTACGCGAAGCCCACCGACCTTCCGCGCTCGATGGTCGCGAAACTGGCGATCGGCAACGCGGATCAGCGCGCGTTCGCGTCCGGAGCCTTCCGCAACGAGGTCCGCTTCTACCGCGGCCTCGTCGCCGGGTTCGAGGTACCCACGCCCCGCTGCTTCGCGTCGACGATGTCGGAGTCGGGCAGCGAGTTCGTTCTGCTGCTCGAGGACATGGCCGCCGCCCGGCAGGGTGACCAGATCTCCGGATGCACTCCGGCACAGGTCGAATCGGTTGCGGTGGCCGCCGCCGGACTGCATGGCCCGCGCTGGAACGATCCGGGTCTGCTCGAGCAGTTCCCGCTGCCCACCGCCGATGACCGCATCCTGATGGATTCGGTCCTCGAACCGATGGCCGAGTTGTATCGGGAACGCTTCCGTCCGGGTCCACTGGAGTCGGCCACCGTCGACTGGCTGGTCGATCGTGCCGGTGACTGGCTGACCACGCCGATCACCGACGTGGCGCTCATCCACGGTGATCTGCGCGTCGACAACGTCCTGTTCGGTCCCGACGACGCAGTGACCGTCATCGACTGGCAGACCACCACCTCCGGACATCCCTTGCGTGACATCGCATTCCTGCTCAGCACCAGTCTCACCGTCGACGACCGGCGAGCCCACGAGCACGGCATCGTCGAGACCTATCACCGGGCACTGCTGTCCTACGGCGTCAGCGACTACACGTGGCAGCAGTGCTGGCAGGACTACGTGGACAACCTCATCCAGGCCCCGCTCATCGTGGTGTTCGGGTCCGGGGCTGCCCAACCGACCGAGCGCGGCGACGCGATGTTCGCGACGATGCTCTCCCGAAGCGCGACCGCGATCGATGACCTGATCCCCGACGCACTCACGAGGACGACATGACCACACTGGTGGTGGGCGGCAACGGTTTTCTCGGCTCACATCTCGTCCGGCAGCTATGCGACCGAGCGGACCGTGTCCGCGTCCTCACCCGCGCCACCAGCGACCTGCGCCCGCTGGCCGGACTCTCCTACGAGCACGTCGTCGGCGACATCTTCGATGCACCGTCGATCGAGTCCGCCATGCGGGGAGCCGACACCGTCTTCCACTGCGCGGTCGACACCCGAGCCTGGCTGACCGATCCCGCACCGCTGTTCCGCACCAACGTCGAAGGTCTCGGTGTGGTCCTCGACGCCGCGGCCACCGTCGGTGTCGAGTCCTTTGTGTTCACCAGCACCATGGCCACCATCGGTCGTCACCCGGGTCGGGTGGTCGACGAGTCCGACGAGTTCAACTGGCACGCGAGCGCCACCGACTACGTACGGTCGCGTGTCGCCGGCGAAGAACTGGCCCTCCGCTACGCGCGCGAGGAACGCGTGCCGGTGGTGGCGATGTGCGTGTCGAACACCTATGGCGCGGGTGACTGGCAGCCGACGCCACACGGATCGTTCGTTGCCGCAGCCGCATTGGGCAAGATGCCGTTCGGGATCCGTGGTATGCGCGCCGAGGCGGTGGACGTCGACGACGCCGCGCGAGCACTCATCGCGGCCGCAGATCGCGGCCGCACCGGCGAGCGCTACATCGTCTCCGAACGATTCATCGACCTCGGTGAGGTGATCACCACGGCAGCCGCGGCCGCCGGCGTCGCCCCACCCCGGCTGGTTCTCGGCAAACGTTCGCTCTACGCCGCCGGCGCCGTCGGCAGTCTCCGCGCCCGCCTCACCGGCCGCTCACAACGCCTGCGCATCGACACCGTCCGGCTCATGCACCACATGTCGCAGATGAGCCACGCGAAAGCCGAGCGCGAACTCGATTGGCATCCCCGACCCGTGACCGACGCCATCGCCGAAGGGGCCCGATTCTGGGTCGACCGCAGACGGCAGCGAACCCCATCCGCTGATTGAGCCGAGACACACCGGGCTTCGATACGCCTCCGCCAGCGCTCCGGCTACTCAACAAACCGAAGGGTCACCGGAGGATCTCGGCCAGTTCCACCAGGCTATACGGAGCGCTGTCCTGGTGGTCGCGGTAGGCCACGAAGCTCGCCTGCTGTGGTTCGAAGCGACCGATGAATCCGCCGGAGGCGCTGAAGATCTGGCCGGAGATGTGGTCGGCGGCGTCGCCGGCAAGGAAGGTGTAGAGCGGTGCGACGTACTCCGGGGGTGCGGGGTCCAGAGCCAGGTCGCGGGTCATTTCGTCGAGGATGCCACGCGTGTGGAGACTCTCGATGTGCCGTTTGTAGTCGTCCCCGCTCGACAGTCTCGACTTGGCGCCCGGCATGACGACGTTGATCCGTACCCCGCGGGGCGAGAGGTCGGCATTCGCCGCGAGGGCGAGAGCGTTGACTCCCCCTTTGGCCGCCGGATAGCCACTGCCACCGAACATTCCGAGGGAAGCGGCCGAGCCGGTGAGGACGATGGAACCCGACCCCTGCTCGACCAGCACCCGGCCCGCCGCCTGGGTGAGGTGGAAGGCGCTGAGCAGATGGGCGTCGAGTTGCGCGCGAAAGTCCGCACTCGAGATGGTGAGGACCGTCGCACCGGCCGGCTCGGCGATGCCGGCGCAGTTGATGGCGATGTCGAGCGCCCCGAAGTGCTCGAGTGCGGCCTCGACCATCTCTTCGGCCACACCGTCCGATCCCGCCGAACCACACACTCCGACCGCGTATCCGCCTCCGCCACGCACCTCGGCGACCGTATCGTCGACGGCTGCCTTGTCTCGGCCGTTGACCACGATCGACACTCCCTGGCCGGCGAGGGCGTAGACCACCGCGAGACCGATGCCCCGAGTGCCGCCGGCCACCACGGCGACACGTCCGGACAGGCCTGCGCTGGTCGGTGCCCGGCCCTCGGTGGCTCCGGTCACGCCGAGATACCCACCGGCGTGATCGGAATGGAGCGCCCGCGATCGGTGAACTCGAAAGTGGCCCCGGAACTGAACCGGGCGATGGCAACCTCACCCGATTCCTTGTGGGACCGCTCCCCGAGGCGGAAGCGCACCGTCAGCCCGTCGGCCGTGGTCTCCGAAGACGCGATCTCCCAACGATTGTCGACGGCGACGCCGATGGCCTGCAACGGCTCGAGGTGTTCGGCGTCGATCAGCGAGAGCCATCCGCCGTCGGCGGTGGCCGCCGACGATGCCGGGATCGTGACGGCCACGGCGTCACCGTCGACCTCGGCCCGGACCCCGGTGTACTGCACGGGTCCCAGGCAGGGGTGAACGGCAATCACCGCGGCCAGCCCGGCCGCGTCGGAGGGAAGGTCCAGCGCCTGACGCAGCCGGTCGGCCGCCAATCCTGCGATCCCGATGAGCTGTTTGCGGAAGATGTCGCGCACCTGCTCGTCGTCGCCGGCGTGTCGTCGAACACTCCACAGGAACCCCAGGGAGAGCAGATGATGTTGCACGGCAACCTCTTCGGCGATCCGCACCAATGCCGATCGCGACCATTCACGGAACTGCAGGTCGGCGAACAGCGGGCCTCGATAGTCCACGTGACCATCGGTCGCCGACGCATCGATCGGCGACAGCTGCACGTCACCAGCCCGGGTGGTGAACATCTCCACCGAATCGGGCGGCAACGGAAGTTCTTCGCGATCCGGTTCGATCGTCACCGTCCACGCACAGTGGGGGTGCCGATCGGCCGGCCGTCGGGGTGGACGGTGGATCGGCCGGATACGGGCCCGGCGGTTGGTGGCGATGGCGGTGGCGTCGAAGGTGGGGTCCTCGATGTCGTGGCACATGGTGGTGACGTAGTCGTCACCCATCGGTTCCACATCCATCAGTGCGCCACAGTGATTCAGCACGAAGGCACCGTGGTATCGATCGGTGATCTCGTAGCGGAAGTCCATGAACTGCGGGGGCGCACCGATGTCGAGCTGAAGACACTTGAACATGTCCTCCACACCGTCGCCGTCTATTCCGAGAGCGGTCCGCATCCGGTGCGTGTACACCGGGCTGGCCGCCATCCACTCCTCGATGGCGATCTGTCCCATCACCTCACGCCCGAAGGCACTGATGAGATGGGCCATGCCACTGCGGTCGATCATCTGACCCGACAACAGGAGTTCGGGAACGAGGACGGCGAGCTGTCGCTGACTCAGACCTGCATAGGTCGGGGCTGGGAGAGTCATGTCAGATCACCAGAACGGAACGGGCGCCTTGCCGAAGGGATACCACCCGGGCAGATCCCCCGGCGCCGACTTCTCGATCCGCTTGAGCATGCCGTCGCTCATCGCGTTGTTCTTCAGCAGTTCGACGAACAGCGCCGAGACATTGCCGAAGTCGAAGAAGTCACGCTGCCACGAGAACTGGAAGTTGCCCGCATACTTGAACCAGCTGCCCTGAATGCCCTCGAGCGCGTAATTGGTGCCGTCGTCACGGGTGCGCTCGTACACCTGCTTCCACAGCCCGATCATGTCGCCGGTGGTCTCGTCGATCACCCACGCCTGATACGGGTAGGTCCAGCCTTCCAGGCCCTCCATCTCCTGGCCGAGGGCCAGTTCGCGGATCTCATCCCGACCGACAGCCATGAAGTCCTTCTCCGGGCCGTAGTTCCAGCCGTAGGTGGCGTCCTCGGTGTAGAAGTCGGCCAGCGGCTTCCAGTCGCCGGCCTTCTCGGCCTCGACGTTGGCGTCCAGCCAGCGCTGTTTCATCTCTTCGAGTTCGGCACGATCAAAAGACATGTCACTCTCATTCACTCGTTGTCGTCGACAATTCTCAAAGCTTGGGTAGGGCAATACATCACTGCGGCCTCGACCTCGGGCCGCAGGCCTTCGTCCGGTTCTTTGTCGAGGATCTCCACGTGATCGGAATGTGCGCGGAAGACCTCGGGTGCCTCCATCTCGCACATCCCGTGGCCCTGGCACAGATCCAAGTCCACCTCGATGCGCATCACCGCACCCCACTCCGCCTGCGATAGGCGACGCGGCACGGTTGCTGCAGTTGCACCACCATCTTGGTGTGATCGTTGCGGTAGGACTCCGACGGTTGGAGCATCTCGAACTCGTAGTTCTGAAACAGCACCGAGAAGATCGCCTTGAGCTGCATGATGGCGAATTGTGCTCCCACACAGCGGTGCCGGCCGGCCCCGAAGGGGATCCACGTCCAGCGGTTCACCAGGTCCTCGGTGCGCGGCTTGTTGTACCGGTCGGGGTCGAAGACATCCGGATCCGGGAAGTCCTCGGGTATCCGGTTGGACACCGCCGGTGACACCGCAATGGTCTGCCCGGCCTTCACCTCGAAGTCCTCGACGTGAAAGTCCTGCTGTACCAATCGCATCAGGATGATGAGCGGCGGATGCAACCGAAGCGCCTCCTTCAGCGCATTCTCGAGCTGCGGCATCTGCCGGGTGTGGGCGAAGGTGTATTCCGGCCGTTCCCCCGCCGGGGTGTCGCCGTAGATCTCGTCGAGTTCGGCGTAGACGCGCGCCATGTAGTCGGGGTTACGTAGCAACTCGATCAGCGTCCAGGCGGCGGTGCCCTGGGTGGTGTGATGCCCGGCGAACATCATCGAGATGAACATGCCGGTGATGGTGTTCGCGTCGAAGCCCACCTGGATGAGGATGTCCATCAGGTCGCGATCGTCTTTGTCCTCCACCGGATTCGCGATCCTGTCGTTCATCACCCCCTGGATGAACTCGACGAGTTCGGCGCGCGCGGCGTCGCGTTTGCGGAAACTCTCGATGTCGGCGTGGGCATCGACGTAGGCGATCGGATCGGTCCCCTTCTCCAGATCGTGGAAGAGTTCCGACACCCGCTTGTCGAGCTGCTCACGGAATTTGCGGCCGATCAGGCAGGCCGACGACGTGTAGAGCGTCAGCTCACCGAAGAACTCCAGAAGGTCGATCTCACCCTCGTCACCCCACTGCGCGATGATGCGTTCCACCTCATTGGGGATGGTCACCGCATGTTGTTTCATGTGCGGGCCTTTGAGGGCCGAGTTGTGAATCGCCTTGGACCGTTCCTCGGGACTCGCGTCGAAGACCACCCCCTCGCCGAAGACGGGCGTCATGAACGGATAGGCGGCCGCCTGGTCGAGGTCTTCCTCAGGTGCGCGGAAGAACTCCTCGTTGGCCGCCGCGCCGGAAACCAGGACCACCTCTCGGTCGGCGAGCTGAAACAGCCCCACGTCGCCGCATTCGTCCCGGACCCGCCAGAACAGCGAGATGGGGTCGGTGGCCAGTTCGTCGAGGTGGCCGTGTTCTCCGTCACCGCCGGAGACAAGTCTGGGCTTGGTCAACGCCGTCATTGTCCGGCTCCTTCCGGTTCGATCTGCTGTTCTCGTCGGGCGCGCGGGACGGCACCTTCGGCCTCCACCTCGACGGCGCGCATGTGCGCACCGCGCGGCATGGTGACCATGGCGGCGACGGCCTGCGCGATGTGTTCGGGCGCAAGGAAATTGCCATGCCGGGCCAGTCCGTGTTTGATCCAGTCGTTGAGCATGGCCTCGGTGTCGTGCGGATCGAGGTTCATCCCCATGCCGGTCAGTGTCTGTCCGGGGCGGACCACGCCGGCGCGCACACCGGTGCCCTCGAGTTCGAGCTGGATGGTGGCGACCAGACCGTCGATTCCGGCCTTGGCGGCGACATACGCCGACGACCAGGGTCGCGGCCGGATCGCGACGTCGGAACCGATGAACACGAAATCGCCTCGAGCACGGTCGATCATGCCACCGATGACGGCCCGGAAGATGCGGTAGGCACCGGTCAGATGAATGTTGATCTGGTCGGCAAAGGTCTCGGGCGTGGTCTGATACGAGAGTCCGACGGCCAGGTCACCGGCCCCGGCGACAACGATCTCCAGCGGACCCAGTGCGGCTTCGGATTTGGCGACGCAATCGAGGACCGACTGTTCGTCGGTGACGTCGAGCGGTACGGCGACGGCTTCACCTCCGGCGGCGGTGATCTTGTCGGCGAGTTCCTGTAGCCGCTCGACGCGCCGCGCGGCCAGCGCTACCGGATAACCCGCTGCGGCAAGCCATTCGGCCGTGACGGCACCGATTCCCGACGACGCACCCGCCACGAGGACCGGACGCCGATCCGGATGGGGAATGAAAGCCATCAGCGCACCTGCACCTTCACCGGCAACTCGGCAAAGCCGCGTACGTTCACCGAGTGCACGCGGACCGCTGCGTCGATGTCGATGTCGACCGCGCTGATCGTCTTGACCACCTCGGCGAGACCGATGTTGGCCTCGAGTCGCGCGAGGTGCGCACCAAGGCAGAAGTGCGCTCCCATACCGAAACTCATCAGGGCCTGACTGCAGTCACGTCCGATCCGGTACCGGTCGGCGTCGGCACCGAAGACCTCTTCGTCGCGGTTGGCCGAGCCGACGAGCAGCAGCACGCGATGCCCCGCGGGGATGACCAGGTCCCCGTACGGCGCGTCCTGCACCACGCGACGCAACACCATCTGGGTGGAGTTGTCGTAACGCAGCGTCTCTTCCGTCCAGTCCGGCACTGCCGCCGGGTCGGCGAGCACCTTGGCCAACTCGTCGGGATTGCGCCAGCCCCAATAGAGGGCGTTGGCAAGGAGTTTGGTGGTCGTCTCGTTGCCCGCGACCACCATGAGGACCATGAACCCGACGATCTCGTCGTCGGTGAGCGCGGTCTTCTCCCCGGTCTCGTCGTCGACGATCTCGGCCTCGATCAGAGCGGACACGAGGTCCTCACCCGGATTCTTGCGGCGGTCGGCGATGAGTGCCGTGTAGTACTTGTGCAGTTCGATGTAGGCATAGATGGCGGCCTCGGGAATGTCGAGAACACCTTCCTCCCGGTGCAACAGCAGATCGGACTGGGTGCGCAGATGCGCGCGATCCGCCTCCGGGACACCGAGGAGTTCGGAGACCACATCCATCGGCAACAGGCCGGCGAAGTCGGCGACATAGTCGAATTCACCCTTGTCCAGACACGCATTCCAATGCTGTTCGGTCAGCGTCGTGATCCGTTCGGTCAGTTCGTTGACCCGACGCGGGGTGAACCCCTTGGACACCAGCTTGCGGATGCGCATGTGCTTGGGGTCGTCCATCGCCAGGAACGACATCGACTTGTGCGCGTCGGGTCCGTAGGACGACGGGTCCATCGAGACACCCCAGCTGTTGGACAGCCGCACGGTGTCCCGGAAACCCGCCCGGACGTCGGCGTGCGAGGCGAGCGCCCAGAAGTCCATGTCCGCGTTGTAATACACCGGCGCCTCGTGACGCAGCCGGAGGTAGGTGGGATACGGATCCTCGTGGAAGTCATAGGCATAGGGATCGAAGGGGATGCGTTTCTCCATCCCCTCGGTCCCCACGGCGATCTCGGTCATCACTTCTCCATCAGTAGATGTGCGGCTGCGACAAGACGTTCCGATGTCTGCTCATAGGTCATGTGCCCCATACCCGCGTGGACCAGGCCGCCGGCGTAGATCATCTCCAGGGCATCGAGAAGCGGGCCGGGATGCTCGGGGTCGGTTTCGAGGGCCTGCGCGAGGCGTCGGCGGATGAAGCCACCGATGCGCAGTCGCAGGTGCTCGACGTCGGGGTCGGTGCCGAGCAGCGCCATGGTCACCGCACCACCGAGTTGCCCCTCCCCGGCCACCACCATCGACACCTCACGCAACACCTGCGCGACGCGTTCGGTGTGGGTGGCCTGCGGATCCGGATCGGAGACCCCCGCCGAGAGCCGGCGCCAGAACACCTCGGCCACCAGATGACTCTTCGACGAGAAATAGGTGTAGGCCGTCGCCGGGGCCACCCCGGCGAGTTTGGCCACCGAACGCACCGTCAGACCGTCGAATCCGTCCTGGTTGAGGATGTCGACGGCGGCATCGGTGAGCCGGGTGACGGTCTCCGCCTGCTGCTGGGTCAGTCTCCGGCGAGTGGATTCCTGGGATACGGGACTGGACATGTGAGCGAGGCTACACTAGGTTTGAACGCGAGTCCAGACACCTGTCCAGATAGTCTTCCAGTCATTGGAGCCGATCACATGCCCCTTCGTCCCGCATCCGCGTCCGATCTGCTGATCGACGGCAAGCAGGTCGCCGGTTCCGGCAGCACCTTCGACATCGTCAACCCCGCAACCGAGGAGATCGTCGGCCAGGCCGCCGACGCCACCGCCGAGGACATGTCAGCCGCGATCGCGGCCGCCCGCAACGCTTTCGACACCACCGACTGGTCGCGCGATCACGCCCTGCGTGCCCGGTTCCTGCGTCAGCTGCGCGATGCCCTGCTCGCGCACGCCGACGAGTTCCGCGAGATCACCGTCGCCGAGGTGGGTTGCCCCGTCTTCCTCACGCACGGACCACAACTCGAGGGTCCGATCACCGATCTCGGCTACTTCGCCGACCTCGCCGAGACCTACGAGTGGACCCGCGATCTCGGCGAGGCGAAGCCGATGGGATTGAAGAACCGCCGCGAACTACGTGCGGAGGCCGCCGGTGTGGTCGGCGCCATCACTCCCTGGAACTTCCCGCACCAGATCAACTTCGCGAAGATCGGACCCGCGCTGGCGGCCGGGTGCACCGTGGTCCTCAAACCCGCGCCGGACACCCCGTGGTGCGCGGCACTCGTCGGCAAGGTCATCGCCGAGGAGACCGACTTCCCGCCGGGCGTGATCAACATCGTCACCTCCAGCGATCACGCTCTGGGCGCCCAACTCGCCACCGACCCGCGGGTCGACATCGTGTCGTTCACCGGTTCCACCGCCACCGGCAAGAAGGTGATGGCCGCGGCGTCGGAATCGCTGAAGAAGGTGTTCCTCGAACTGGGCGGCAAGTCCGCGTTCATCGTCCTCGACGACGCCGACCTCGCATCGGCCTGCTCGATGGCCGCCTTCGCCGTGGTCACCCACGCCGGCCAGGGATGTGCCATCACGACCCGGCTGCTGGTGCCGCGCAGCAAGCTCGACGAGGCCACTGCCATCACCCGCGACTCGCTCGCCGGACTCGCGGCCGGCGATCCCACCGACTCCGGAACCATCTGCGGCCCCGTCATTTCCGCGGCCCAACGCCAACGCGTCGAGTCCTACATCGAGCTCGCGCGCTCCGAGGGCGGCACCATCGAGATCGGCGGCGGCCGGCCGGCCGGCAGGGACAGGGGGTTCTTTGTCGAACCCACCCTGATCTCCGGCCTCGACAACACCTCCCGGGTCGCACAGGAGGAGGTCTTCGGGCCGGTTCTGGTGATCATCCCGCACGACGGCGACGACGACGCCATCCGCATCGCCAACGACTCGCCCTATGGCTTGTCCGGACAGGTGTGGGGCACCGATGAGGACCGGATCAACAAGGTCGTCAACGGTGTTCGCACCGGCACGATGGCCATCAACGGGGGCATCTGGTACTCGGCCGACGTCCCGTTCGGCGGCTACAAGCAGTCCGGCATCGGCCGCGAGATGGGCGTCGCCGGCTTCGAGGAGTACCTCGAGACCAAGGCCGTCGCCCGGCCCGCCTGACCCAACACTCACACAGAAAGCAGCACAATGACTTCCGAACGTTTCAAGGACAAGACCTACATCGTCACCGGCGCTGCCGGGGGCATCGGTGAGGCGTATGCGCGCGGCCTGGCCGCCGAGGGCGCCAACGTGGTGATCGCCGATCTCGCCGGCGAGAAAGGCAAGCAGGTCGCCGCCGACATCGGTGGCCTCTACGTCAATGCCGACGTCTCCGACGAGGCGTCGGCGAAGGCCCTGGCCGCGGCCACCGTCGACACCTACGGCACCATCCACGGCCTGGTGAACAACGCGGCGATCTACGGTGGCATGAAGCTCGACTTCCTCATCACCGTGCCGTGGGACTATTACAAGAAGTTCATGAGCGTCAACCTCGACGGCGCGCTCAACGTGACCCGCGCGGTCTACCCGCACATGACCGACGGTGGTGCGATCGTCAACCAATCCTCAACAGCCGCATGGCTGTACAGCGGTTTCTACGGACTGGCCAAGGTCGGCGTCAACGGGCTCACCCAGCAGCTCGCCACCGAACTCGGTGGACAGAACATCCGCGTCAACGCGATCGCCCCCGGCCCCATCGACACCGAGGCCACCCGGACCACCACCCCCAAGGAGATGGTCGACGACATCGTGAACCGGTTGCCGCTCAAACGATTCGGCACACCTGAGGACCTGGTCGGCATGTGCCTGTTCCTGCTCTCCGACGAGGCCGGGTGGATCACCGGGCAGATCTTCAACGTCGACGGCGGTCAGGTCATCCGGTCATGAGTGGCGCGCGTCTGGGCTATGTCGGCCTGGGGAACATCGGCGGCCCGATGGCCGCCCGGCTGGCGAAGTGGCCGGGTGGACTCAGCGTCTTCGACCTCGCCCCGCAGGCCGTCGCCACTCTCGTCGACCAGGGTGCCGGCGCCGCACAATCCCTGGCCGACCTGGGATCACGGGCCGACATCATCGGCATCTGTGTCGTCGACGACGATCAGGTCCGTACCGTCGTCGCCGGTGACGGCGGCTTGCTCAGCACCGCCGCCCCCGGAACCATCATCACCGTTCACTCGACGATTTCCCCGGACACGGCAACCGAATTGGCCCAGACCTGCGCGGCCTCGGGTGTGGTGTTGCTCGACGCGCCGATCTCCGGCGGTGCGCCCGGCGCCGAACAGGGACGGCTCGCGATCATGGTCGGCGGCGACCGTGATTCCTACACCCGGATCAAGGAGCCGTTCGCGCTGACCGCCGACATGATCGTGCACGCAGGCAACGACGTGGGCGCCGGGACGAAGATGAAGCTGGCCCGCAACCTGCTCCACTTCATCTCCTTCACCGCCACCACCGAGGCGGCGCGACTCGCCGAGGCGGCCGGAATCGACATCGCCAAACTCGGCAAGGTCGTCCGCCACACCGACGCGATCACCGGCGGTGCCGGTGCCATCATGTTGCGCGACACCACCGCTCCGATCGATCCCGACGATTTCTGGTACGGCATCTTCACCCACGTCCGTACCCTGGGGGAGAAGGACCTCGGGCTGGCGCTCGGCCTCGCCGAGCAGCTCGGCGTCGACCTCCCCTTGGGACAGATCGCACTACGCGACCTCGCCGACGGACTCGGCGTCGGCCACGCGCACAAAGGAGAATCATCGTGACATCCGGATCGGCCATCGGAGGCGAGGGTACCGAGCAGCGCAAGCGTGGCGTCGAGATGATGTCGAAGGTCTACGGTTGGGAGATGTCCGACGGCCCCGGTCTGCACTTCGCGCACACGGCTGACCAGTTGTTCGCCGAGGTCTGGTCCCGTGCGGGGCTGTCCATTCGGGATCGGCGTCTGCTGTTGTTGGGCGCGCTCGCCGCGGGCGGGCTGGTGGACGTCGCCGAGATCCAGGCGCGCGCCGCACTGGGCAACGGTGAATTGACACCCGAGCAACTCGAGGAGATCGCGCTGTTCCTGTGTTACTACGTCGGCTGGCCCACCGGAACCAAGATGAACATGGTGTTCGGTGAGGTGATCAAGAAACACCGCAACGCGCAGAAATGAGTCCACACATGAGCTTTCGTGAGCTGACCGGCGGCAACGGCTGTTCGATCCTCAGCGCAACCCCGGGTCCGGACCTGGCCGCCGCAGGATACGACGAGACCGAGTACGCGTTCGACGGGACCGTCGGGGGTGTCACGGCCGACGGCGTGGTGGCCCCTGCGGAGTTCACCACCCGCGTTCTGGTGCGCCGCCCGGTTGCGCAGGAGCGCTTCAACGGCGTCCTCGTCGTCGAGTGGCTCAACGTCAGCAGCGGCAGCGACGCCGCACCCGAATACACCTATCTCGCCGAGGAACTCGTCCGCGGCGGCTATGCCTGGGCGGGTGTGTCGGCGCAGTACACCGGGATCGAGGGCGGTGAGGGGTCGGTCGGACTCGCCGATGCCGGCGCGCAGGGCCTGGCGGGCAAGGACCCCGAACGCTATGCCGGTCTCCGCCATCCCGGCGACGCCTACTGCTTTGACATCTTCGCCGCAGTCGGCCGGGCTTTGAGCCCCGACGCCGACGACCCGGCGCACCCTCTGGCCGGGCTGTCGGTACATCACACCCTCGCCGTGGGTGAATCACAATCGGCGATGGCGTTGACCACGTACACAACACGTTTCGCCGCCGAGCACCGAGTCTTCGACGCGTATCTGATCCACAGCCGGGCCGCTGCGGGACTACCGCTCGGTGAGCCGGACTCCGGTATCGACGTCGGCGCGACCTTCCTCGGTGAACCCACGCCCCTGCGGACGGATCTCGACGTGCCGGTGTTCACCGTGCAGACCGAGACCGACGTACTCACCAACTTTCGCTTTTACCGCGCGCAACAGCCGGATACCGACCGGATTCGGACCTGGGAGATCGCCGGCACCTCCCACGCGGATCTGCATCAGATCGGCCCTTACGAATCCATGCTCGGCTGTCCGCAACCGGTGAACCGAGGCCAGCAACGCTTTGTGCTGCGCGCCGCTCTACGCCACCTGCACACCTGGGTGAGCGAAGGCACGCCACCGCCGACGGCCGAGCCGCTGCTGCTCGATCACACGAATCCCGAAGAGCCGCAACTGGTGACAGACGAGCTCGGCAACGCTCGCGGCGGAGTCCGTACCCCGTGCGTCGAAGCAGCCACCCAGGTCCTCAGTGGCGTGGTACCCGACCCGGTATCGCGTATCTGCCTTCTCTTCGGATCCACCACACCGATCCCCAGCGATCTTCTCGCGGCCCGCTACGGTACCCGGGAGAACTACCAGCACCTCTACGACAAGGCTGCCGACGCCTCGATCGCCGATGGGTTCACCCTCCCCGAAGATCGCGCGGAGCTGCGAGCCGACGCCAATCCCGACCTGATCCCCTGATCCGCGCGCTTCCCATCTCCTGGTTGGGCCGCGTCATACTCGGCTGGTTGAGCCACGTCATATTCAGCTGGTTGAGCCGCGACGGACGAGCGAAGCGAGACCGCCGCGTGTCGAAACCAACAGTGAGACAACACTGTGCAGAAAAGCCAACGCACGACAGTCTCGCTACGCTCGCCTCGTCGCGACTCAGCCGGCCGGCGGTGTCAGGAAGGCGTCGGTCGCGCGGCGAATGTCCCCGGAGATCGCGTGGCCCACATGACTTCCTGGATACCAGTGAATGTGCCCCGACCAGTGGTCACCGAGGCGCTGCGCGGCGGTCACGGAGGTCACGCGGTCGTTGAGGGCGGCGACCACCATGCGTCGGTCGGGCACCGCCTGTGGCGTCACCGACAGCGGATCGATCGCCGAGGAGATCGCGCGCACGGCGTCGGATCGCATGAGTGTGGCCAGGGCCTTGCCCTTGGACCCACCGCGCGCCATGTGGTGCGCGAGGGTGGCGTGCATGTCGAGCATCGGGACCACGGCGAGTACCGAGGTGACGGCCGGCTCCAGCGCCGACACCAGCGCCGCGATCGGTCCGCCCAATGATGTTCCGGCGATGGTGATCTCCGATGGTTGATGCGTGTCTATCCACCGGATCAGCGAGCGTATCTCGGCGACCGCGCGCATCGTCATCAACACGTTGCGCAGCGGATCGAAGCCCGGGTAGGCGATCTGCTTCATCCGGCGCGATCCGTGTGCGGGCAAAACCGGGAACACGACGTCGTAACCGAGGCGGGAATGCAGGTGCGCCGCGCGGAATGCGTAGAGGTCGTCGGAGCGGCCCTGCGCAGCGCCGTGCACCCAGATGAGCCACCGCCGTCCGGTGCCGCCGCGGGTCAGCACCCGTACCGAGGCGATACCGTCCGCGTAGGGGTCGGCATGCGCGGCCGACAGCGGCAGACTCAATGCCACCCGATAGTCGATGTGGTGGAAGCCGGTGGTCCCGAATACTTTTCGTCGACGATCCAGGATCGTCGGCGGTCCCGGCGCAACGTTGAGCTCAGCGGTGTTCGACGCCACGAACTCGTCGGCGACCCCCGCACATCGCGCTACCGCGGCCTCGACCTCCGACAACGGCGGGATGTCGCGGATCACCGAGTTGATGGCGATGAAGAACTCGTCGATGGCGGTCTCCCCGACCGCTCGAGCGCCGCAGTCGGCGGCCGGGACACCCGATGCCGGGTCACCGTGGCCGGCATTGCGGACGGCGCCGATCGCGCGTGGCATCACCCCGGCGAACAGACCCAGTCGGGCCAGGCCGGATTCCCAGTCGGTCACCCGGCTTCCCTGGCCAGTCCCGGCGCCCCGACCGTCTCCTGGTCGGCCAGCGCTGCCGCGACCTCGTCGAGCGCCTCTCGTACCCGCTCGATGAACCCGGCCGGGTCGGGCATGGATTCGGGTGTGGCGATGAGCCCCATGCTGATCCGTCCTGCGTAGCTGTAGGCGGTGAGATTGACGTCGGCCGGCGCGATCGCCAGAGCGAACGAGATCCAGTCGACCACCTCGATGTCACCGATCCAGCGTGTCTCCCGCGGCCCCGGCATGTTGGCGGTGGTGATGTTGTTCATCACCAACGGTGCCCGATGGGCGGCGAGCGACCGGAACACCGGCCCCAGTCGTCCGGTGTAGGTGGCGAGTTTCGCGGTGAGGTCGAAACCGATGTCGCGTCGTCGTGCCACGGCCGCCGCGCAACTCGCTGAGGTCTCCACCACCCGCTCCACCGGGTCGGCCAGGTCGCTGCGGAGATAGGCTGCGGCGGTCGCGATCTCGTTTCCGTGGGTGCGTGTCGACGCGAGATCCCGGCACACCCCGAAGACGGTCACCGAGACACCCGGGTCCTCCCCGCGGGCCACCAGCTCAGCCCTGGTCGCACCCGCGATGATGCCGTGCAGGGCGCCGTTGACGGTGGTCCCGGTGGCCAGCGCGATCCGTTGCACCGCCGCCAAGCTGATGTCGCCGCTCGCGCAGACCCGACGCGCTCCGCTGCGTGCGTTGAAACTGGTGCGACGTACGGTCAGCGGCTTGGGAATTCGATGCCCCTCCGTCGACTGCCGCTTGACCTGTGTCGCCCGGGCGAAGTCACCGACCACGGTCGGCACACCACGCAACAGCCGCCAGGATTCGGCGCGCGCGGCTCGCCACAGGTGGCGCGAATCCCCTTCGGCGGCTGATGTTGCGGCGGCAGATGGTGACACGGGTGCCGGCCGCACGGTCTCCCCGCGCGGCGCGGTGGCGGCCATGAACGTGTTGAGGGCGGCGAGTCCGTCGGCGACGGCGTGATGCACGCGCACCACCACCGCCTGCCTTCCACCGGCCAGCCCGTGGACCAGTGTCAGCGCCCACAGCGGCCGGCTCCGGTCGAGTTGACGGACCGCGAGATCGGCCAGCACCGCGTCGAGTTCGTCACGGCCGCCGGGCGCCTGCACGCTCATCTCGTCGAGGTGTGCGTCGACGTCGAAGTCGTTGTCGGACACCCAGAACGGCCGCGCCCCATATCCGGCCAGCCATTCGAGCCGCTGCGTCGCACGCGGGAACATGCCGAGGTATCCGGGCAAGACCGAGCGCACCTCGGCGAGGCTGATCGCGCGGCCGCGCTCCGCGGTGTCGAGCACCGCGACCTTGAGCGTGTGCATCGGCGTACTCGGCGTCTCCATGTTGAGCATCAGCGCGTCGGGTCCGGTCATCCGCTCACCACGGATGTGTTGTGCCGCACTCGCGTTCATGTCAGCCCACCTTCCGGTCCGGCGTGGGCTCCCCCGACTCCACGAGTTGACGTTTGAGCACCTTTCCGGTGGCGTTGCGCGGTAGCTCGTCGATGAAGTGGACATCGCGCGGGACCTTGAAACCCGCGAGCTGCTCGCGTACGTGATCGCGCAGCGCTTCGGCGCCGACGATGGTCTGCGGGGCCCGGACGACGTAGGCGGCCAGTCGCTGGCCGAACTTCGGGTCGTCGACGCCGATCACCGCGACCTCGCGGACCGCGGGATGGGCGCCGATGACCTGCTCGACCTCGAGTGGGTAGACGTTCTCGCCTCCCGAGACGATCATCTCGTCGTCACGCCCGACGACGAAGAGCAGTCCGCGCTCGTCGACGCGTCCGACGTCACCGGACACCATGTGCCCGTCGGCGAATGCCTTGGTGTCACTGGAGGTGTAACCGTCGAAGCCGGAATTACTGGCGACGACGATCCGCCCCACCTCGCCGGTGGGCACCTCCCGATCGGCGTCGTCGAGTAGCCGGACGCTGGTGCCGGTCAGCGGGCGGCCCGCCGTGTCGGGGGCGAGACGCAGGTCGGCGGGGGTGGCCGTACTGATCAGTCCGGCCTCGGTGGCGTTGTAGCTGTTGTAGACGACATCCCCGAAGCGATCCATGAACCCCAGCAGCGCGTCGGTCCGCATCCGTGAGCCGCTGGCGGTGACGAACCGCAGCGACGGCATCTGATGCGCGTCGAGGACGTCGTCGGGCAGATCCATGATCCGCTCGAGCATCACCGGCACCACCGCGAGACCGCCGGCGCCGTGCTCGCGCACGAGTTCGAGGGTGGCCACCGGATCGAACCGACGGCGCATCACCATGGTGCAGGTCATCGTCGCCGAGATCGCGACCTGCCCGAATCCCCACGCGTGAAAGATCGGGGCGGCGATCACCGTGGTCTCGCCGGCGCGCCACGGAATGCGATCGAGCATCGCGGCGAGCGAACCGATGTCGGTGGAGCCGCCGCGACGTGCCCCCTTGGGGGTCCCGGTGGTGCCCGAGGTGAGCAGCACGATGCGGCCGGCCCGCTCGGGTACCGGGGCGCGGCGGCCGAGGTTGGCCTCGATCAGTCCGTCGACGGTGTCACCGGTGGCGGTCCCCTCCACCCACGCGCGCACGTGCCGCAACTGCGGGTTGCGTCCGAGCGCGTGAGCGATGAGTCCGTCGAACTCGTCGTCGGCGATCACCAGGTCCACGTGTTCGCGGATGAGGACATCGGCCAGTTGCGGTGCGGCGAAGCCGGTGTTGAGCAGGACCGAGTCGAGGCCCAGACGTGAAGTGGCGGCGAGAGATTCGATGATGCCGCGGTGGTTGCGGCACATGATGGCCACGGTGGTGACCCGATGGCCGCCGAGATCGGCGAGGGCGGCCGCCAGCGCATCGCAGCGATCATCGAGTTCTCGCCAGGTGAGGTGGCCGGCGTCGTCGAGAAGAGCACGTCCGTGCGGGTCACGTGCCGCGGCGAGCCCGATACCGCTGACCGGTGAGGCGCCGCCATGACGCCGCATCGCCAGTCCCATCCGGACGTACCGGTCGAGCCGGAGACTGCCGAGGAAACCGCTGCCGACGAGGGTGCGGATCAGCCAGCACACGTACGCGCCGCGCTCGCGAAGGTGATTCATCAGAAGAGTTCCTCTCTGCTCAGCCGAGGACCGGGAAACGACGACGGCGGGCGAGGTCGTCGAGGGCGTGCTGCATTCGTTTGCGCACCATCTCGTCGACGTCGGCGATCTCCGGGTTCGTCCCGAACTCGGCGGTGATGTCGATGGGGTCGAGAACCTCGGTCACCAGCTTGGACGGCAGCGGGATGTTCGGCGGGAAGCCGGGTGTGATGCCGAACGGGAATCCGAACCCCAGTGGGGCACTTTTGATCCGCAGCAGTCGGTCGACGCCGAGGAACTTCGCGAGGCCGTCGCCGCGGTTGATGAAGAACTGGGTTTCCTGACCGCCGATGGTGACGATCGGCACAATCGGCACGCCGGCCTCCAGGGCGGTCCGGATGTAGCCGGTCCGGCCGTGGAAGTCGATCTGCGCACCCTGTGAGCTGGGGCGCATCGCCTCCCAGTCGCCACCGGGGAAGACGATGGTCGCGGCTCCGGACCGCAAGGCCTGCACCGCATTGCGTGGGTGAGCCGGCAGGAATCCGACCTTGCCGAAGATCTGCCTGCCCAGGCCGGTGAACATCAGGTCGTGGGCCAGTGTGTACAGCGGGCGGCGCTCACCGAACTCCTCGGCGAAGGCCACCGCGATCACCGGCACGTCGAAGGCCATCAGCCCGCCGGAATGGTTGGAGACCAGCAGCACACCACCGTCGGGGACCTTGTCCATGCCGCGCACCTCCGAACGGAAGTAGGTCTTGGCGACCATGCGCAGCACGGGCAGCACCCGCCCGACCCAGGTCTCGTCGCGGGCGGTGAGGTCGATGGTGTCGGCGCTCATGTCACTCCTGACAGCTGTGTCCGCCGAGTGGACGAATCACCGCGCAGCGTTGGTCGGTGTTCGCGATTCCGGCAGAATGAGAACGTGTTCTAGTATTGAATTAGAACACGTTCTAGTTTTCGTGGCCACCGGAGGTGGCGAAGACCACAAGGTGGGGAGTCGCATGGAGTTCACCCTCGAGGACATATCGGAGGCCGAGGTCGCGCGGCGGCGGGACCTCTACGCACCGCTCGCCGACACGGTGCGCGATCTGATCGACGCGGTCATCCGCACCGAAGTCGGCGACGACGCCATCGACGACGCCCGACGACGCATCGCCGCCGTCGTCGACGACCTGCGTGCCGAACAGATCGACGGGCCCTACGGTGTGCGCTACACCCGCGAATACACCGGCATGCCCTGGGGCAACGCCGTCATCGGACTGCGCAACGCCATCGCCCCGCCGATCCGCACCGAGCGTGTTCCCGAGGGCGTACGCGCCTCGTTCACCCTCGGCGCCGCCTACGAGGGTCCGGGCGGACATGTCCACGGCGGGGTGTGCGCGATGATCCTCGACCATGTGCTCGGCGAGGGCGCCAGCTCCGACGACGTGCCCTGCTACACCGGCACCATCACGATGCGCTATCTGCGGCCCACACCCCTCGGCGAGCTGACCGCGGCGTCCTGGATCACCGAGCGCGAGGGGCGCAAGAAGATCGTGCGCGGCACGCTGTCCGACGCCGCGGGTGTCACCGTGGAGGCCGACGGGATCTTCATCGTGCCTAAGAGCTGGGACGGCCCCATGCCCCGTAAGTCGCGGGACTGACCCGGTGCGGGCCGCGGTCACCGCCGAGGGCGGTTTCGAGGTCGTCGACGTCGACGATCCCCGGCCGGCTCCCGGCGAACTACTGCTGCGGGTGGCGGCCAATGGGATCTGCGGATCCGACGTGTCCACCGCACCGTTGCTCCCGCCGGGAATCATCATGGGCCACGAGTTCGCCGGCGAGGTGATCGGTCACGGCAACGGTGCCGATCACGATCAGTGGCCGGCCGGTACGCCGGTGGCGGTCATGCCGGTCGCCGGGTGCGGACACTGCCGGGCATGCGCCGTCGGCGACATCGCGCGGTGCGCCTCGGCTCAGACCCTCGGGCTCGGGCTGGGTGCCGGCGCACTGGCCGAATTCGTTTGTGTGCCGGCCGGTTCCTGCGTCCGGCTCGACACCCTGGCCCCCGCCGGCGCCGAGGTGGATCTGGTGGGTTCCGCGATCACCGAACCCCTTGCCGTCGGCCTCCACGCGGTCAGCGCAGCCCGGGTCGCACCGGGTGACCGGGTTCTGGTGATCGGCGCCGGGCCGGTGGGATTGGCTGTCCTGCACTGGTTGTCGAGGTCCACGGCGTCGACGGTCGTCTGCTCGGACAAGGCCGCCCACGTCGCACCGCCGCCGCGGACAACGGCGCGACGACGTCCCTCGACCCGGCCGACGTGCCGTCCGGGGCTTTCGACGTCGTGATCGAATGCGCGGGCAAACCCGGGGTGATCGCCGCGGCGATCGATGCGGCCGCGCCCCTGGGCACCGTCGTCGTCGCGGGCGTGTGCCTGTCCGCCGACAGCTTCCTGCCGGTCGCCGGCGTCGTCAAATAGCTGACCCTGCTGTTCGTGTCCTATTACACGCGAGCCGAATTCGAGGCCGCCGCCCGCGCCGTCGTCACCGGGTCGGTGGCATCCGACGCCTTCGTCAGTGAACGAGCCGGACTCGATTCGGTCGGACGGGTGATCACCGAACTCGGCTTACCGGGCGACCAACGCAAGGTGCTGATCGTCCCGGGTCACGGCTGACCGGTCGGGGGTTGCCACTCAGCCGGGCGCGGCGGCCGACTCACCGAGGTAGGCGCGTTCGATTCGCCTGGGGTCGGCGGCGAGCGCGGCCGCATCGTCGGCCAGCCGGATCTCCCCGTGCACCAGCACGATCGCGCGGTCGGCGACCTCGAGCGCCATCCGCACATGCTGTTCGACGAGGACGATCGCGGTGCCGTCCGTCGCGGCGACGGCCCGCAGCACCGGCAGGATCGACTCGACGACGATCGGCGCGAGACCCATACTGAGCTCGTCGATCAGCAACACCGCGGGACGCTGCAACAGGGCACGGGCGATGGCGAGCATCTGTTGTTCGCCGCCGGAGAGCTGTCCGGCATCGACTTTGAGCCGCGGCCGCAGCGCCGGAAAATGGTGCAGCACCTCGTCGATGGCACTCTTGCGGCCACCGCGCTTACGGACCGCCAGCGCGAGGTTGTCGGCCGTGCTCAACCGCCGGAACAACGCCCGGTCATCGGGAACCAGCACCAGGCCGGCGCGAACGGCTGCGCGGGTACCACCGGCGGCAAGCTCGTGTCCGGCCACCGACACCGTCCCACCCAGCCGGGGCAGCAGCCCGGCCAGCGTGGTCAGCAGCGTCGTCTTCCCGGCTCCGTTGGGTCCGATCAGGGCGACGATCTCACCGTCGTCGACGGTCAGATCCAGCCCGCGCACACAGGGACTCGTCCGCGTGTAACCGGCGTCCAGAGCGTGGCATTCGAGGGCCGTCACGTCGTCATCTCCTCGGGTATCGACGCCTGCGCGTCTCCTGGTTTCGATCCACCTGCACCCACCGGTGCGCCGAGGTAGGCCGCGATCACCCGATCGTCGCGCCGGATCTCCTCGGGTGTGCCGGTCGCGATCACGGCACCGAGATCGAGCACGATGACGCGGTCGCAGATGCCGAGCACCAGATCCATGTCGTGGTCGATGAGCAACATCGTCATGCCGGCTGCCCGCGCAGCCAGCAATCGTTCACCCAACCAACCACTTTCCGAACTGTCGAGGCCGGCGGCCGGCTCGTCGAGCAACGCGATCGTGGGACGGCGGGCCAGCACCCGCGCCACCGACACCAACTGCCGTTGTCCCTGCGACAGGTCGGCGGCAGGCACATCGGCGAGGTGACCGATGTCGAGGAGAGCCAGCACGGAACCGACAGTCCGGGCAGCGTCTTTCGGCGGGCCGGCGGCCCCGGCGAGGAGGTTCTCGGCGACCGACAACTCGTCGTAGAGCTCGATGTCCTGGAAGGTTCGCCCGAGGCCGGCACGGCTGCGCCGATACGCCGAAAGGCCGCCGATGTCGGTACCGCTCAGCAGGATTCGTCCGCGGGCGGGGACGAACCCGCCGATGGCGTCGATCAGGGTCGTCTTGCCGGCGCCGTTGGGGCCGATCAGTCCGACGATCTCACCGGCCCGGACGTCGAAACTCACCGCATCCAGCGCGTTCACGGCACCGTAGCGGACACCGACGTTCTCGACCGTGAGTACGACCTCACCCGCTGGTGCGCGCTCGGCCGGTGGCGGCGCGAGCGCGTCGTCGGCGTCCGACGGTTCGGCCGAAGACCGACGGTCCCGCTGCAGCAGGCGGGGGACCGGGATGCGCGTCAGATGGCCGATGAGCCCGTCGGGGCTGGTGATCACCGTGAGCACCAACAGGATTCCACTGATCAGGAGGTAGTAGTCACCGAAGCTGCCGAAGCGGTCGGACAGGTAGTAGAGCACTCCGCCGGGCGCGAGGAGACCGGCGAGCAACGCACCGGACACCGAGGTCACACCTGCCACGAAGAACACCGCGAACAGGGCGAGTCCCGCGAACACCGCATAGCTGCCCGCAGTGGCCAGCGTCTGCTGATAGGCCAGCAGCGACCCGCCGAGTCCGGCCAGGAACGCGGCCGCCGCAAAGGCGACGAGTTTGGTGACGCCGACGTTGATGCCGGCCGCCGCTGCCGATCGTTCATTGGCCCGCACGGCGAGCATCGATGCGCCGTATCGGCTGCGCCGCAGGGCGGCCACCGCCAGTGCCGCGAGCGCCAGCACCACCAGACAGACGATGCCGAAGGCGATACGTGGGTATCCTTCTCCCGCACCGATTCCCAGGTCCACACCGAAGATCGACGGGCTGTCCACCGGCGCGCCCTGCAGACCGCCGTTGACCGACGGATTGCGAAACCAGAACGCCTCGCAGAACACCGCGAGCGCCAGCGTCGCGACCATCAGCGGCAAACCTCGGACCCGCAGCGCGGGTAGGCCGATCACCACCCCGACGACCAAGGCCACGAGCGCGGCGAGCAACGGGGCCACCGGGAACGGCACACCCAGGTCCGCGGTGAAACGGCTCAGCGCGTACGCGCCCACTCCGGCCAGGGTCAGCTGGGCCAGCGACACCTGACCGGCGTATCCGGTCACCACCACCTGCGAGAGCGCGATCACGGCGAAGATGATGGTCAGGATGACCGCCAGGCGGGCGCTACCCGTGGTCGCCAACAGGGCCAGCACCCCGATGACGAGTCCGATGATCGTGCCCGCGAACAGATGTCGGGGTCGTGGTGATCGGCCGAGGTCCTGTGCGACCACCGCCCCGCGTCCCGGTAGCGGCTTGCCGCGGATGAGGAGGAATCCGATGATCAGCACCAGCGGAATGGCTTCTGCCAGACCGGCGTCGGGCATCCAGTCCACGAGCGACTGCAGATTGGTGGCCTCCGCCTGCAGCATGCCGATGACCAGACCGGCCGACACGGTGAGTGCGATACTCGCGAAGTTTCCGACGAGCGCGGCAGCGAGTGCGGGCACGATGAACATCGAGTACGCGACCGGGTTGAGCGGCACGATCGGCGCGATCACCACCCCGCCGATCGCGGCGGTCCCCGACGACAACGCCCAGTTGCTGATGGCGATGCGGTCGGGCGAGAGGCCGGTGAGCAGAGCACCCTTCTCCGATTCGGCCGCGGCCTCGGTTGCCACACCGAACCTGGTGTAACGCAACACGAGTCCGGCGCAGACCGCCAATCCGACGACGACCGCTGCCAGCCAGATCCGGTCGGTCGGCACGGTCGCGTCGCCGACCCGGAAGGATTGGGGCGCGAAGATGGGCCCGACGGTGGGGGCATCGGCTCCCACCCGTAGCGCCAGCAGTGCCTGGATGACCAGCATCAGACCGATCGACGCGACCGCCTTGGCCAGCACCGGAGCCGAGCGCATCGGCCGAAAGACGATGAGGTAAAGCAGAATTCCGAGAACGGATGCGATCACCACCGCACCGGCGAGTGCCGGTCCCACCCCCAGCCGGCCACCGAGATCGATTCGTGCGTCGAACCCGGGGATCGGGTGGAGCAGGACACCCTGCCGTAGGAACGCATAGGTGTAGGCGGCGTAGAGCGCGACGGCTCCGGTGGCGAAGTTGACCACGCCGGAACTCTTGAAGGTCATCACCAGGGCGAGTCCGAGCGCCGCGTACACCGCGCCGTTGCCCAGTCCCAGCAGAAAGAAGGCGAGATGATCGGTCATTGCACAATCCCCACGATGAACCCAGAACCCGGGGGCGTCCGCGGACGCCCCCGGGCACGGCTGACATGAACCCGCGTCAGTTGTTGACGACGGTGGTGTTGATCAGCTTGACGTCGTCGTCGACGTCGCTGACCAGAATTGCCTTGCTGCACAACGCTCGTAGCTGCGGGATGGCCTTGCCGTTGCAGGTGAACGTCAGTCCGGGTGCGGCCGGCAGCGGCACATCGGTGGCCGTGGACAGCGCCGTGGCGAAGGACTGCGGCGTGACCGGCCCGGTCAGCGACTTACCGACCTCACCGAGCGCCGCGACGACCTGATAGCCGAGGTATCCCAGACCGGACGGATCGGTGTTGGGCGCGTACTTGGCCATCACCGAGCGGTAGAGCACCACACTGGGGTCTTCTGAGGTCGTGTTGACCGTCGTGAAGGCCTTGGACCCCGCGACCGCAGGCTTGCCCACCGCGTCGAGCACGGGCTTGTCCAGGCAGCTGGCGATGAGGTACTTCTTCACCGACGGGGCCGCCGTCTGGAGTGCCTTGAGCGTGGTGATGCACTGCCGCGTGTCGCCGAGAATCGTAACGGCGCCCGGGTTTCCGGCCAGCGCTGCGGTGATCTGCGGCGTCGGGTCGGCTGCACTGGTCGGGATGGTGACCACGTCGAGTTCCACACCGGCGCGCTGGAACATCGGCGTGCCCAGGGCCTTCACCGAGGCGGCCGCATCGCCGCTGTCACCGATGAAGACGGTCAGCTTCTTGACGCCTTCACGTGCGGCCGTGGCGGCCTCACCGCCGAGGACGGCGACGATTCCGCCGGTGAGCATGAAGGATCCCGGCGACGCCATCTCCACCTGGGAGACCGGCGCCTGGGCGATGTAGGGGATTCCCGCGCCGGCGATGATCGGCAGCATCACCGCACCCTGTGCGCCGAGCGGGGTGACCACCGCGGCGACCTTCTGCTCGACCATCTGGTTCGCACAGCGGGTCGCCGAGGCCGGTTCCTCCTGTTGCTTGCACACGACGAGGTCGATCTTGTGCCCGCCGATGCCGCCACCGTTGTTGTTGAGGTACTGGGCGGCTGCCTCGCCGCCCTCCCGCACCATCGGCAGCGTGACCACGCCACCCTCGGGCGCGATGAAGCCGATCTTGATCGGATCACCCGTCGCGGCGTTGCTGGGCAACGCGGTGGTGGTGCCCGCGGCACTCGAGTCGTCGGAGGTGCTGTCGTCGGCGCACGCGGTGATCCCGCCGAGCATGAGCAGAGCCGCGGCGCCGAGAATCCCGGTGGATCTCAGTGCACGCCGCAGCAGTGGTGATGTGGTCAATGTGGTCCCTTCGACACTGATGACACGACACGGCAGATTCCCCCGATGACCAGCCGAGAAGCGAACCCGAAGTGCCAACTGTAAGGCTCACGGTATGGCTTCTGGGAGCAAGGTAGCCCGCCCGTGCGGCGAGCGTGAGGGGATTCGCCGGATTCGATGGTGGGTAACGATTCGGTCCATGCCATCGCGGGCGTCGGCGGTGTTAGGTTGTGGTGCGGCCCAGACCGTCCGAGAATGCAAACCGGGTTGCCCAGGTGGGCAACCCCCGAGCGAGGAGACATGGCCAAGGCGCAGAAGGTGTCCGGAGGGCGGCGTGCCCGCGGGTCGATCTCGGCCGAGGAGATCATCGCGGGGGCCTTCGATGTCGCCGGCAGGGTGTCGCTCAGCGAGTTCAGCATGCCGATGCTCGCCAAACACCTCGGCGTCGGCGTCACCAGCATCTACTGGTACTTCCGCAAGAAGGAGGATCTCCTCGACGCAATGGCCGACAAAGCCAACGAGGAGTACCACGCCGCAACACCGTTCATCGGCGCCGACAACTGGCAGGACGGACTACGACGCCACTTCCGACGGATGCACCAGGCCTTCCGGACGCAGCCGGTTCTCGTCGAACTCACATTGCTGCGACCCTATCCCCACTCGGCGGATCGGACCTCGATGCAGGCGACCGCCGCCAAGCTCGATTCCATGGTCGCGGCGATGGTCGGCGCCGGATTCACCGCCGAGCAGGCCCTCGAGATCTATCTGTCGCTGCTCGCGCACGTGTGCGGTGCGGCGATGGTCGAACACCAGGGCATCTTCGCCACCTACGACGGCGGGCTGCCCCGCGGGGCCGACGAAACCGCCTCGGCGGTGCCGCTTCTCGCTGAGCTGGCCGCCAAGGGGCACCGGATCGACAACGTCGAGGACGCCACCTTCGAGTTCACCTTCGAGGCGATCCTCGCGCAAGCGGAGAGGAGTTTGGGTCATGAGTGAACCGACGACGTCGGGGCCGGCACCGTTCAGCACCGGCGAGGCCGACGATGTGCGGCGCGTCTGGCAGCAACTGGGTCTGCCCGGATTGATCGACGTGCACACGCATTTCATGCCGCGCTCGGTGATGGACAAGGTGTGGGCCTACTTCGATTCCGTCGGACCGCTGGTGGGACGGGAGTGGCCGATCACCTACCGTGCCGATGAGGAGACCAGGATAGAGGCGTTGCGCGCGTTCGGGATACGCGCCTTCTCGTCGCTGGTGTATCCACACAAACCCGACATGGCGGAGTGGCTCAACGGATGGGCTGCCGACTTCGCGTCACGGCACCCCGATTGCCTGCGCACCGCGACTTTCTACCCGGAGGAGCAGGCCAGGACCTACGTGTCGCGCGCCATCGCGTCCGGCGTCCAGGTGTTCAAATGCCATGTGCAGGTGGGTGATTTCTCTCCGCTCGACTCACTGCTCGACGGGGTGTGGTCGCAGATCGCCGACACCGGGGTCCCGGTCATCATCCACTGCGGCTCCGGTCCCGCGCCGGGCAGGTTCACCGGTCCGGCACCGATCGAGAAACTGCTGCAACGCTTTCCGTCGCTGCCACTCATCGTTGCGCACATGGGCACACCCGAGTACGCCGAGTTTTTGGACCTGGCCGCGCGGTTCGAGAACGTCCGCCTGGACACGACGATGTCGTTCACCGACTTCTCCGAAGAAGGCGCCCCCTACCCTGCCGAACTCGTCCCGCGACTATCGGACCTGCGTGCGAAGATCCTCTTCGGCAGCGACTTCCCGAACATTCCCTACGGGTACACCCACGCCCTCGATGCCGTCATCCGCCTCGACCTCGGCGACGACTGGTTACGCGCCGTCCTCCACGACAACGCCGCGCGGCTGTTCGGGATCCCCCCATCCGCTGGTTGAGCCGGGACGGACGAGCCTGCGAGTGGAGAAGCCGCCCCCATCGGTGAGCGTCAGTACACCACACCACCGAGCACCCGATATGCCGCGCGCACCTCGGCCGGTGACTCGAGCACGTCACGCCACGCCCGGTCCGCCATGACCAACTCCCCGGGTTCCCCGACCGCGATCCGCCGCGGCCGACGCAGCGGATCATCCGCCGGGGTGCAGTACCGGTCGATGGCCTGCGACACCCCGATCCGCTCATCGGGGGTGCCGACACGGCGTCCGGAAGCCGTACGGCGTTGCGTCGCACCGGCTATCACCGTCCACGGATTCAGCGGCCCGTACGGCGCGTCGCTGGACAGGGCAACGGGCACACCCGCATCGATGAGTGACCCGCACCGGTACAGATCGTCATGATCGGCGCGATCGCTGTCGTCGAGGAAATCGTCACCGCGCTCCGGCAAGAATCCCGGCTGGGTGACGACGACGATGCCGCGTCGGGCCAGTTCGGCGCACGTGTCGGCGGCGACGACAGCGGCGTGTTCGATGCGGTCCCCCACTCGGACACCCACCATGTCCCACGCCGCCAACAACAGGGCAAGCGCGACGCGACTCACGCAGTGCACCGCGACGCACCGATCAGACCGGTGCGCGGCGTCGATCCGCGCCGCGAGATCATCCGGCGACGGCAGATCGGAATCGGCGATCACGATCTTGTACGGGCCCACGCCCACCCGCGGATGATCGACCTCGACGCCGAGCGGCACCCCGAGCAGATTCACCCGGCCGCTGATCGTCGAATCATCGACCGCCGCAACCACTGCGCCGATGTAGGTGTCGTCAATATCCGGTGTGGCGTCGGTCATCTCGGCGATTCCATCAGACCGCAGACGTTCCCCGACTGCGGCCAACGAGGGAAATCCGTCGTCGGGCAGCCTGGTCCGGAGCCAGTCGTCGGCACGCCATAGTCGGCCGGTGGGCCGGCCGGCCGGATCGCGCTCGATTCCGGGGTGGGTTCCCGACTCGAGTCCAACCCGCTCGGCCGCCACCGAAGCGAGCATCCACAGTGCGCCGCTTCGGTGTTGAATGCGCACCGGCCGAGCGGATTCCACGGCGTCGAGGTCGGCGCGAGTCAGCTCACCGGCAACCGATTCGGTGTATCCCACGCCCCGCACCCAGCCCGAGGCGGTCTCGGGGGCGTGCGCGAGGGCGTCGGCCAGGGACGCACGGTCGGTGACCACCGGCGGACCGCAACGGATGGACTCACCGGCGCGCGCGCGAGAGCGGCCAGGTGCAGGTGGTGGTCGGAGAAGGCCGGTATGACGGCACATCCGTCGGCGTCGATCACCTGTGCGCCGGCCGGATTCAGCGAGTCGGCCACCTCCGCGACGGTTGTGCCACCCGACGACGCGTCGAGCCGGACACGGATGTCCTGGCGGCGGCCGGCACCGACGTCGGCCCCCAGGATCACGATGTCGGCGTTCATTGGCCGTATCCTACGGAACGATGCGGCGTCAACGTGTCCGTGCCGCGGGCGGAGGTGATGGGATGATCGTCGACGACTGGGCGCAGTCAGGATTGGCAGCGCTCACCGGCGAGGCCACCGGTCGCCCCGACCTCACCCGCGCACCGGTCCTCGCCCGGGCACGTCGTACGCTCGCCACCTTCGTCGACATCACCGACACCAGCCCCGACGACCGGAGGCCCCCTCTCGATGCCGCCGAATTCCTCAGCGGGCGTTCGGCTCTCACCGGGCACACCCGCAACGGTGGCGTGTCCGCCGGGGGAGCCAGCCGGTTGATCGAGGCGGCCGACGGATGGTTCGCCCTGTCGCTGGCGCGCCCCGACGATCACGAGACAGTGCCCGCGCTACTGGAATCCGACATCACCATCGACACCTGGGCCGCAGTCAGGCAGGCCGCACCTCGGAAGCCGGCCGCGGACTGGGTGGCCCGGGCACGCCTGCTGGGACTCGCCGCGGCCATGCCCGGCGAATGTGCCCCGGTCGAGCCGATCGTGGTGCCGCGCGGGACGAGCACCGCACCACCGGCCTGGGCGGACCTGCTCGTCGTCGACCTGTCGTCGCTGTGGGCGGGGCCGCTGTGCACTCATCTGCTGATGCGGGCCGGGGCCACCGTCGTGAAAGTGGAGAGCCGCGTCCGGCCCGACGGCGCACGACGCGGCAACCGGCGCTTCTTCGACTGGATGAACTCCGGAAAACTCTCCTATGCAGCCGATTTCAACGAAGACACCCCTCGTCTTCGCCGCCTGTTGATGGCAGCGGACGTGGTGCTCGAGGCATCCCGGCCGCGTGCCCTGCGCGCGCATGGGCTCTCCGCGGACGACCTTCCCGCCCGGCCCGGCCAGGTCTGGGCGCGGATCACCGGCCACGGCAGCACGGGCCCCGGCGCCGACTGGATCGGGTTCGGCGACGACGCCGCGGTCGCCGGGGGCCTGATCGCCGGGACCCCGACCGCGCCGATGTTCTGCGGCGACGCCATCGCCGATCCGCTCACCGGACTCGAGACCGCGACCGCGGTGGCCACCGCCCTGCGTACGGGCGGCGGGGTCCGCATCGACATCGCACTGGCCCGGGTGGCGGCGACCTACGCCGCACTCGGCGTCATCGACCTTCCCGCCGACCCGCCCGCCGAGCCACCGGCGGTGTCGCCGCCACGGGCGCCCACCGAAATCGACCTGATCCCGCCGGCGTCCGAACTCGGCGCCGACAATCCCGCGGTCGACGCCATCGTGTCGCGCCGGCTGGGTGGATGACCGATACCGCCCGAAGCTCACAACACCTGCGACAGGAACGCCCGCAATCGTTCGGACTCAGCCGCGTCGAAGATGCGCTCTGGTTTCCCCGTCTCGACCACCACGCCGTGGTCCATGAACAGCACGTTATCGGAAACGTTTCGGGCATAACCCATCTCGTGTGTCACGACCACCATCGTCATGCCCTGACCGGCGAGGTCGGCCATGAGCGCGAGAACCCCTTTGACCAATTCGGGGTCCAGCGCCGAGGTCGCCTCGTCGAAGAACATGACCTGCGGTTCCATGGCGAGGGCGCGTGCGATGGCGACGCGTTGCTGCTGGCCGCCGGAGAGGTTACCCGGGCGGGTTTCGGCTTTCGCGGTGAGCCCGACGATCTCGAGTTGCCGCATCGCGACTGCTCTGGCTTCCTCCTTGCTCAGACCCCGGAGTTTGCGCGGGCCGAGTGCGATATTGTCGACCACCGACTTATGCGGAAACAAGTTGAAGTGCTGGAACACCATGCCGATTCGGCGCCGCAGCTCGTCGGGATTGTCACCCAGGACGGAGCGACCGTCGATGAGGATGTCCCCCTCATCCGGTTCGTGTAGGCGGTTCAGCACGCGCAGCAGCGTCGACTTTCCGGATCCGGACGGGCCGATGACCGTGGTCGTGGTGCCGGCGTCGACGTGAATGTCCACACCGCGCAACACATGATGCTTGCCGAAGGACAGGTGCAGACCGGAGCCGGTCAGCGAGACCGCTTCGCGGGCGACGATGGTGTCAGGCACGGCGCTAGCCTTTCTCGACGGCGGTGACGGGCAGCGGATCGTCTTCGACCTCGGCCGGCCGGCCGGTACGGAGCCGATTGTCGATGTGGTTCACCAGGTGGGTCAGCGGGATGGTCAACGCCAGGTAGACGATGCCGGCAGCGACCAGTGGGGAAAGATTTCCGGTCTGCGCGTTGAGGTCTCGGCCTACCGCGAACAGCTCACGCTGGGTGGCCAGCAGTCCGAGGAAGTACACCAGCGAGCTGTCCTTGATGAGGCTGATGAACTGATTCATCAGCGCCGGCAACACCCGGCGCACACCCTGGGGTACCACCACCAGACGCATCGATTGCCGGTAGGAGAACCCGATGGCGCGCGAGGCCTCCAACTGCCCGGAGTCGACGCTCTGAATGCCGGAGCGGAAGATCTCCCCGATGTAGGCCGCGGCCAGCAGCGCCAGCGCAACCGCTCCCAGCCAGTACGGATTGTTACCGGTCAACCCCTTCACCACCGGGCCGATACCCAGGCCGACGATGAGGATCACGACCACCGCAGGCAGACCGCGGAAGATGTCGGTGTAGATGCGCGCAGGCCAGCGTAACCAGCGCGAGCGCGAGATCCCGGCGACGGCGAGCAACATGCCCAGGATCGTGCCGAGCACCCCGGAGACCAGCGACAGGATCAGCGTGTTGACCAGTCCGGTCTTGATCAGGTCCGGAAACGACTGCTGGTAGAGGTCCCAGTTGAAGAACGTGTCGCCCAGCTTCTGCAGCGTGCTCTTGGAGTCCGCACTCTCGCCGGCGTCGGACTTCTGCTCGGCATTGGCCTTGGCGATGGCGGCGATGTCGGGCAGCTGCGGTGGCGGGGCGGCTTTGCTGCCCGGCTTCCAGCCGGCCGGCAGTTCACGGGGCACCCAGTCGGTGTAGAGCTTGGCGTAGGTGCCGTCGGCGATGATGGCGTCGAGCCCGGAGTTCAGTGCGGCCACCAGTCGCGGCTTGTCCCTGCCGACCGCCCAGGCCACGAAGTTGTTGAGGCTGAAGGTGTTCTCGACGATGGCGGTGCCGTCGCCCGGACGGACCGCACCTTCGGCCTGCTGCGACGGGGCCACCCACGCGTCGATCTGGCCGCTCTTGAGATTCGCGTATGCCGTCGCGTAGTCGGGGAACTTCACCGCGTCGAGATGCAGTGTGTTCAGGACGTAGTCGTCCTGAACGGTGCCCTGCACCACCCCGATGCGGGTGGACGGCGACAGGTTCGCGAACCCTTTGATGGGACCGTCGGCGGGGGCGACGAGCGAGAAGTACCCGAAGTCGTAGCCGTTGGTGAAATCGACTGTGCGACGACGCTCGTCGGTGGTGGTGATCGACGACGACCCGACGTCGAACCGGTCGTTGGCCACCTGCGACAGCAGACCCGCGAACTCGGTGCCGGAGAACGTGATCCGAAGTCCGAGTTTGGCTGCGACGGCCTTCAGGAGTTCGTTGTCGAAGCCGGTGAAGACGCCCTTGCTGTTGACACAGATGCTCGGACCGGCGTCGGAGAGCGTGCCGACCGAGATGGTCCCGGGTGTGAGCAGTTCGAGTGAGCGCACATCGATCTGATCGACCGGTGTCGTGGTGGGTGTGGTGTACCGGTCGACGCCGCCCTGCTGGGCAGCGGCCAGGTTGACCGGGGCCGCGGAGGCCGAGGCCAGGCCCGGCGGGGCGCAGCTGTCGCCACTCGAGGTGGAGCCGCTGCCGCAGGCGCTCAGCGCTCCGATCATCGCGACTGCCATCACGATGGCGAGGAGCCGCAGCGGGCCGGGGGTGCGCGTACGCGGATTCGCGCGCGTTGATCGGCTGGTCACTTCAGCACACTAGCCAGTGGTGTCGTCGGAGAACCAACACTTCTGCTCACCGGCGGGCGAAATGCAGGTCAGCGGCCTGTTGCGCTGTTGATCAGGTTCTCGCCGCGATGCGCGCCGCTACCTCGGGACGCCGGAGCGGCGGGACCGTCTTCGGTGGTTGACGGCGCTCCGGCAGTACATCGAGCAGCGCGCGAGTAGCGGCGGTGACCGCGACCACCGCCGCCTCGAACGCCTCCTCGCTGGCCGTCGACGGATGCCGGATTCCGCTCACCTTGCGGATGTACTGACGGGCGGCGGCTTCGATCTCGTCCTCGGTCGCCGGCGGCTCGAGACCACGAAGCTCGGTGATGTTGCGGCACATGGCGCGTCCTTCCATGGCCGCACGTCACGGCCGAGGGGTCAGTCGGCGATCTTGACGACCGCCTTCCCCAGGATCCGTCCCTGCGCCAGATCCGTCAACGCCTGCGGCAGCTGATCGAGGGTGTAGGTCGTGTTCACCATCGGGCTCAGCCCCTTGGCGATCATCTGCGCCAGCTCGTCATGCAGCTTGGCCGGAAGGTCGGGATGAGTGCGGACGTACTCACCCCACGCGGCGCCGACGACTGCGATGTTGCGGAACAGGACCCGATTGAGTTTCACGGTCGGGATGCCGCCGGCGGCGAAACCGATGACCACGTAACGGCCGTCGGGGGCGACCTGGCGCAGCGCCTCGTCGAACACGTCGCCGCCCGAGGGGTCGATCATCACGTCGACGCCCTTGTTGGCGATCTTCTTTAGCTCGTCGCCCCAACCCTCTTCGAGCTGGACCACCTCGTCGGCGCCCGCGTCCCGCAGCAGCTGATCGGCGCCCTTGCGGTGCACGATGGCGATCACCTTGGCGCCCAGCGCCTTTGCGACCATGATCGACGCGGTTCCGACACCACCGGCGGCGCCCAGCACACCGACTGTCTCGCCGGGTTCCACCTTGGCGCGGGTCTTCAATGCGAAGAGCGCCGTCTGGTAATTGATGCCCATCGCGGCGCCCTGCTCAAAGCTGAGTCCATCGGGCAGCGGAAGAAGTTGCTCGGGTGATGCCGCCACCTGTTCAGCGAAACCACCGATGAACGATGCAACGAGAACCTTGTCGCCGACCTTCACCGACGAGCCTTCGGGAGCCTCTCGGACCACACCCGCCACCTCGGTGCCCGGCGTAAACGGCAGCGGCGCCCGCATCTGGTACCTGCCCTGACTCATCAGCAGGTCGGGGAAACAGATTCCGCATGATTTGATGTCGACGAGAACCTGCCCGTCAGCGGGCGTCGGATCTGCGACGTCGGTCAGTTCGAGGCCTTCCGGCCCGGTCTCGGCGGTGAGCACTTGAGCTTTCATGACCCCAACCCTACTTTGCCGCGACCGAGCGTTCGATAGGATCTCCCACCATGACCTCATCGCGCGTTTCGACCTCCGACGGACTCACCCCGCAGCGCCTGGCCGCGGCCGAGGCGGCGCCCGGGTTCATGCCGACCGACGAGGCGATGACGCTGTTCGAGATCGCCGAACAGATTCTGGCGCAGCCCGATTCGGTGGGCCTGGGTATCGAGATCGGCACCTATTGTGGCAAATCGACGGTCTTCCTGGGATCGGCCGCGCAATCGCACGGCGCCGCCATCGTCACCGTCGACCACCATCGCGGGTCGGAGGAGCATCAGCCCGGCTGGGAGTACCACGACCCCGAACTCGTCGACCCGCACACCGGAACCCTCGACACCTCGGCACGGTTCCGACGGACCATGTTCGACGCCGGGCTGGAGCAGACCGTGATCGGCGTGCTCGCACCGTCGACGTTGGCGTCGAGGATCTGGGGGTCGCCGGCCGACTTCGTCTTCATCGACGGTGGTCACAGCATGGAGGCGGCGCAGAACGACCTCGACGGCTGGGCGCCCTGGGTGCGCGTCGGTGGTTGTCTGCTCATCCACGACGTCTTCCCCGATCCGGCCGATGGCGGCCGCCCACCCTACGAGATCTACTCTCAGGCCCTCGAGACCGGTCAGTTCACCGAGATCCGCGCCGAGGGTTCCCTGCGAGTCCTGCGCCGGGACAGCGGGGACGTGGGGCAGCCGCTTGCTGTCGCGACCGACTGATCGATCCCGCCTATCTGCTGGTGTGAAAGCGCCTGCTCAGCCGGCAGGCGGGGTCGCCATCATGGCACGCACCCTGCCGAGCACGTCGGGATACCTCTTGAGGTGCGCTCCACCGTTGAGATCGAGTGCGGCACCCGTCATCCAACGCGCGTCGTCGGATGCGAGAAAGACTGCGGCCGCGGCGATCTCGTCGGGCTGGCCGGGCCGGCCGAGAGGTGTGTTCTCCAGGTACTCCTCGTGCAGGCCCGGTACGTAGGCGATTCCCGCGGTCAGCGGTGTCTCGACGAGGCCGGGTGAGATGGCGTTGACGCGGATGCCGCGCTCGGCGAGTTCGAGTGCCGCGACCTCCACCAGCATCAGAACACCGGCTTTGGCTGCACAGTATGAGGCCATGCCGGCGCCCGGTTGCCGCCCGTTCAGCGACGCGATCACGGTGATGCTGCCCCCGTCCACGACGCAGCGACCGGCGTGTTTGAGAACCAGGAAGCTACCGGTGAGGCAGACGTCGATGGTCGTCTGCCAACCCGACAATTCGAGCTCGGTGATGGCGCCCGGCACGGACAGACCGGCACAGTTGACGACGGCGTCGACGCGGTCGAGACCGTCGAATCCGGCGGCGACGGAGCCCTCGTCGGTGACGTCGAGATGCAGCGATGTTGCTGATTGCCCCAGTTCGGCGGCAGCAGCGGCCGCGGCGTCGGCGTTGACGTCGGCGATCACCACCCGATCGTTCAATGCCACAAAGCGTCTCGCGGTCGCGAGCCCGATTCCGGAGGCGCCGCCGATCACGACGACGGTCCGGCCACCCCCGGTCATGCCGTCACCTCCGGCGTGCCGGCCGCTGCCACCGCGAGATGCCTTGTCAGGAAGTCGATCTGATGGCGGACGGCGGGTTCAAACCACTCCCGGCCGGCGAAGATGTCGAAGTGATCGCACGGATAGTGCCGCACCTCGGCGTGAGCTTTGAAAGCCGCGTCAGCGGCCGCGTGCGGCGGTGCGCCACGGTCGAAGTCGGCGATCTGCACCAGCACGGGCGCACCGATCCGATCGGCGTGCTTGTCCGCCCGAAAGCTGCCGAGTTCCAACCCGATCGACGCGTCGACCTCGTTGCGCCAGGTGGGCCCGGCGATGGACAGGTAACTCTCGTAGTACCCGTCCGCGGTCAGCGCCGCGCGCTCCCCTTCTCGCCCGACGACGGGCATCATCGTCGCGTCGCGCCCCAGCCTGGTGGCCAGCGCGCTGCGCACGCCGAGGACCGTCGACCGGGCCATCGACGCCGCCCCGACCTGCGGATAGGCATGCCGACCGGCCGCGATGCCGTTGACCAGGGGCACCATCGAGATGACGGCCGCGATGTCGTCGCGGTCGGCGGCCACGATCAGGGCATGACCACCCGACTGGGACAGCCCCCACAGGATGATGCGGTGCGGGTCGACGCCGGTCTGCCGCTGCGCCGACGCAATCGCGGCACGATAGTCATCGGCCTGCCCTGTCATCGAGATACGTTGCCGTGGTTCACCATCGGATGCGCCGAAGCCTCGGTAGTCGAAGGCCAGCACCGCAAGTCCCGCGTCGGCGAGTCGTTCGGCAAATGGCTCGAGACCGGAGTCCTTGGTACCGGCGAAGCCGTGTGCCATCACCACCGCGGGCCGCCCGGTGGGTGTGTCGAAGGGTGAGATGTCGCATCCGGGGTAGAACCAGGCGTCGCATGTCGTGCCGTTCGAGGTGAAGGCGACGTTGTGTCGAACACTCACTGCGCACCGCCTGTCGCCGTGGCGAATTCGGATGTCGGATGCACTCCGGCCCACGTCGGTGGACCTTCGGCGCGAGCGCGGACGAGGCCCGCGGGTATCTCTCTGGTCCGCATGTCGTACTCGTACAGGGAGTAGTCGAGTTGCTGGGTGTGCCGCGGCCGGTCGAGCATGTGCCCGGTGTAGTACTCGGTGTCCGCCTTGATGGTTGCGCGCATCTGCTCAACCGACGGCAGCCGATAGCGTCCCACCGCGTAGGCCCCGATCAGCCGGGATTGACATTCGACGAACGGGAACAGTGTGGGGACCGCCTGTGCGAAACCCGCGAAGACAAGGTCGTCGATTCCGGGATAGAACATCCGCTTGTAGAGGTCGATCCGGTTGTCCGGAGCGCTGATGAAATCGGGATCGAAGAACGGGAAGGTGATGTTGTAACCCGTTGCGTAGATGATGATGTCGAAGTCGTCAGAGGTGCCGTCCTCGAAATGCACGGTGGCCCCGTCGAGTCGGCTGATGTCGGGCTTGGCCACGATGTCGCCGGAACCGAGACGCAGCGGCAACTCCACCGACTGTGTCGGATGTGCTTCGAAGAACTTGTGATTGGGCGTCGGGAGACCGTAATCCTCGGGGCGCCCGGCGGTCATCGGTTGCATCACCTGCATGAACTTGCGCTGCCAGGCCACCGGAATGTGTGGCGAGAGCTTGTAATACTTGTCGGCGGGCTTTCCGGCGAAGTACTTCGGCACGATCCACGCCCCGGACCGCGTGGACAGGGTCAGTCGGGTGTCGAGGGCCTTCGACGAGAGTTCGACGGCGATGTCGGCGGCACTGTTGCCCAGCCCCACCACCAGGATTCGTTTACCCGAGAAGTCGTGCGGTGTACGGGGATCGATGTAGTGGTGTGCGTGCATCGTCGTGCCGGAGAACTCGCCGGGGAAGTCCGGATAACGGGGATCCCAGTGATGCCCATTGGCGACGACGAGGAGGTCGAATCGTCGGCGTTCACCCCGCTCGGTCTGCAGTTCCCAGCCACCGCCGTCGAGACGCTCCGCGTGCGTCACGCCGTTGGTGAACTCGATCGGTTCGAGCAGCCCGAAGGCGTCGGCATATGAATCGAGGTACTGCTTGATCTGGGTGTGGTGCGGAAAATCCGGGTACTCGTCGGGCATGGGGAAATCCCGGAACGACAGTTGATGCTTGGAGGTGTCGATGTGTAGCGATCGGTACGCGCTGCTGTGCCCGTTCGGATTTCCGAACGCCCAGTTGCCGCCGATGCGGTCGGAACTCTCGAAGCATGTGTACGGCACCCCGTAGTCGGCGAGCATCTTGCCCGCAGTGAGTCCGCTGATTCCGGCGCCGATGACCGCCGTGGTGGGCTTGTTCATCCCCATCCCCGTCTGTAGACACTATTCACATTGTGTCTACACCACACCGTTCGGCTTGTATACAGATTCCAAGAACTGTCCACTCCTTTGTTACAGTTGGTCTTCGACATCGAGATGGGGAGGCGGCAGCAACGTGAGTGACCTCCCGGCCACCGATACCCCCATTTCCGGCGTTCACGAACGCCTCCTTGCCGCGACGGAGAAATTGCTCGCCGACAAGGGGATTCGCGCGACCACCATGCAGCAGGTGGCCGAGGTGGCGGGCGTGTCGAGGGCCTGGCTCTATCGTCACTATCCGGACAAACCGGCCATGATCGGAGCCGCCATCGTCCGCCTGAACGAGACGTTTTGGTCCGACGCCCGCGGCGAGTTGGAGTCGATCGAACACATCTCCGGCCAACTCGCGGCCGGCGTCCGGATCGGGCGCGGAGCATACGACGATCCCGGAGCCCTGCTGCTGCGCCTACGTACCGAGGAACCCGAAGAGTTCGCCGCGTGCGCCGGAGCCGGTATCAGCGGCCTGATCCCCGACCTCGCTCTCTTCTGGCGCCCCTACCTCGACGACGCCGTCGCCCGGGGTGAAATTCATCCCGACCACGACATCTCTGAGGTCACCGAATGGGTGGCCCGTGTCCTGATCAGCCTGGGGACCATGCCCGGTGACACCGTCGACCCCGACGACCCCGAGCAGGTACGCCGGTACTTCGACCGATACGTGATGCCCGCCCTCACCGCGCCGCCCGTGGCCTGAGCCGCCACGCGCGAGCGCCCGCGTGGATGTCAGCCGACAACGGCGGGCGCGATACCCAGCTTGCCGGCGAGCTTGGCGAGGTAGCCACTGGCGCGCTCGACACTGTCGTCGGGTAGCCCGTAAAGAACTGTGGTCACCCCGATCTCGCGCCAGCGCTCCAACTTCTCCGGGACCGGCTTGAAGTCGAGCACCACGATGTCCGGGTCGCCGTCGCGGCCGGCGTCGGACCAGATCTGTTGGAGCAGCCGCACCGATCCCTCGATGTCCTCCTCGCCGGGGGTGGTGATCCAACCGTCGGCGCTGCGCGCGATCCACTTGAAGTTCTTCTCGTTGCCGGCGGCTCCCACCTGCACCGGAATGTGGGTCTGCGTCGATTTGGGCCACGCCCAGCTGGGGCCGAATTGTACGAACTCACCGTCGAATTCGGCTTCCTCCTCGGTCCAGAGGGCGTGCATTGCCTCCAGGTACTCGCGCAACATGGTTCGACGACGCTTGGGCGGCACCTTGTGATCGGCCAATTCGTCGAGGTTCCAACCGAATCCGACGCCCAGCGTCACACGTCCACCGGAGATGTGGTCGAGCGTGGCGATGGTCTTGGCGAGTGTGATCGGATCAGACTGCACCGGAAGCGCGACGGCCGTCGCGAGACGGATGCGCTCGGTGACGGCGGCGGCCGCGGCGAGCGAGGTCCAGGGGTCGAGAGTGCGCATGTAGCGGTCGTCGGGCAGCGAGGCGTCACCGGTGCGCGGGTGCGCAGCGTCGCGCCGGGTGGGGATGTGCCCGTGTTCGGGCACGTAGTAGGACGCGAATCCCGCGGACTCGATGAGCGGGGCCAGGATGTGTGGCTTGAGCCCTCGATCGCTGGTGAACTGCACGATTCCGAAATCCATGGGCCCTCCAGTGGCGCATCATTGCTGCCGTCCTGCGATGCCAGACGGTTGACTGGACACTAGTCTAGTTGATTCGGCGCGCGGTGAACAGAGGGTTGTCATGGCTTGGCGGGTTGCAGAGACCGCGCCGGTTTGAAAAGCGTTGCCGCGGCGGGTCAGCGCGCGAGGGTGAGGCGTTGCCGGACGTCGCGGAAGATGCCGTTGGCGACGCTGGTGCGGCTCACGGCATCGGCGGCGAGGATGACCGCTGCCGATGTCCAGCAACTCTTTTCGACTGGCCACCGTTTGCCGTCGGCGAAGACCAGTCCCGTCCAGTAGGAGCCGTCGGGGTCGCGGAGGTGCTGGATGGAGGCGATGAGCTCGATGGCGTCGGCGGTGTCCCCCAACGCATCCAGCGCCAGCGCCAGCTCACAGGTCTCGGCGCCGGTCACCCAGGGGCGGTGGTCCACGCACCGCACACCGCGCCCGCGAACCACGAACTCGTCCCAGCGTCGGGCGATGAGCTCCTGTCCGGTCCGGCCGCGGACCGCGCCGCCGAGCACCGGGTAGTACCAGTCCATGGAATGTTCTGAGGGCGGCGTGAAGATCTGCCACTGCTCGCGCGCCATGTCGGCGCGGATCGCGTCCCCCAGGGCGGCGTGCGCATCGACCCAGTCGTGATCGGGCTGATCCATCTCGACGGCGATGCGGATGGCGCAGTCGAGAGCGTGAAAGATACTGGCATTACCGGTGATCTGCGCCTCGGCGAACATGGCACCGGTGTGGTGGTCGCCGCCCCAGCGGAACGCGCCGTCGGGCCGGCGGAACCGGAGCACGCAGTCGATGGCCGACCAGACGACCGGCCACATGCGCTCGAGGAATCGGGAATCACCGGTGATGAGGTAGTGATGCCAGACGCCGACAGCGATGTAGGCGCAGAAGTTGCTGTCCACGCCGTCGTCTTCGATGCGCCCGCACACCGTGCGAATCGGCCACGACCCGTCGGCCCGCTGCGTCCGCCGCGACCACTCGTAGGCGGCCTCGGCCTCGGCGTGGAAGCCGGTGACGGACAACGCCATTGCCGATTCGATGTGATCCCACGGGTCGGTCTGTCCGCCCGGGAACCACGGCAGTGCACCGCTGTCCTCCTGCATTCCGACGATCGCCGCACCGGTGGCGAGCATCTGCTCGGCGCTCACCACACCCGGGATGTGCGGGGCCCCCGGATCGGCGTCCGGGTCCGACGGGAGGGCCGTCATGAAGACGCGTCGAGCGGCTTGCGCAGATACAGGGCAACCGATTTGCCGATCACCGGGTTGAGCACCTGCTCGCCCACCCGCGTCAGCCACGGCTTGCTCATCATGTCCCAGACCAGCAGTTGGTGGTATCCCTTCACCAGAAGATTGTTGTTGTTCTCCACGCCGACAGCACATTTGAGCCACCAGTACGGTGCGTGCAGCGCGTGGGCGTGATCGGTGCCGGTGACCTCGAGGCCCGCGCGGGTCAGTTTGTCCGCCAGCTCGGAGGCCTTGTAGATGCGGACGTGGCCACCCTCCACCTCGTGGTACTCGTCCGACAGTGCCCAGCAAACCTTCTCCGGCCAGTAGCGCGGCACCGTGACCGCGGCGAGCCCGCCCGGCTTGAGCACCCGCACCATCTCGGCCATGGCGGCCTCGTCGGACGGCACGTGCTCCAGGATCTCCGACATCAACACCACGTCGAAGCTGTTGTCTGCGTAGGGAAGTCGTAGGGCGTCGCCGACCTCGGCACGCGCCTTCGCCGACGCGGGCACGTGACCTTCGGCCATCATCGCGTCAAACATCTCGCCCACGTCGGCCATATCCGACTCGGACATGTCGAAGGCGATGACGTCTGCGCCACGCCGGAACATCTCGAACGAGTGCCTGCCCTGTCCTGCCCCGATGTCGATCGCCTTGGTGCCAGATCCCACGCCCAGCCGGTCGAAATCTACTGTCAGCACTCGGTTATCCCTTCGGTTGCCTGTCCTGCGATGGCCGGTCCAGATTCGGTTCGTCCGGTCTTGGCCAGCACTGTCTCATAGTGAGCCGCGGTCTTCGCCGCGACTGCCGCCCAGCTGTAGTTCTCCTCGGCGCGCCGACGGCCGCCGTCACCGAGCCGTGCACGTAATGCGGCGTCGTCGAGCAGACGTCCGATGGCCTGGGCGAGGCGCCCGGAATCCCTGGGCGGCACCAGGATCGCGGCCTCCTCGTCGGTTCCGACGACCTCCGGGATGGCACCCGCACGGGTGGCGACGAGCGGTGTCCCGCAACTCATGGCCTCCACCGCGGGCAGCGAGAACCCCTCGTACAGCGAGGGCACACATGCCACCTCGGCCGACGCCAGCAGATCAGCGATCTCCGAATCCTCCAGGCCGGACACCACCGACACCCGGTCGCCGATCGCAAGATCCTCGATCATGATGGCGGACGGGCCATTCGGGTCCAGCTTGGACACCAGTACCAATTCCACCTCGCGCTCGGCCGACAGTTTGGCAACCGCCTCGAGCAAGTAGGACACCCCTTTTAGTGGGGCGTCGGCGCTGGCCACGCACACGATGCGTCCGGCGACCCGATCGGGCCGCGGCCGGAACACCTCGGTGTCGACGCCGAGCGGGATGGTGGTGATGCGGCCCGACGGGATGTCGAAGGCCTTGCGGATGTCGACCTCGCTGCTACGCGAAACCGTGAGCAGCTCCGGAATCCGTCGCGACACCCGGCCCTGCATGCGCAGGAAGGAATGCCAGCGCCACGCGGTGATCTTGCGCCAGCCCTTGGCGGCCTTGACCGCGAGTGTGCGATCACGGGTGATCGGATGGTGGATGGTCGCGATCAGCGGGAAGCCGGCCTTCTGGATGTCGAGCAGACCGTAACCGAGGCACTGGTTGTCGTGCACGATGTCGAAGTCGTCGCGCCGCTTCTTGAGCAACCGCGCCACCCGCAGGCTGAACGTCAGCGGCTCGCCGAAGCTCGCGGTCCACATCGATCCCACCTCGAGTAGGTCGATCCAGTCGCGGTACTCCCCCGGCCGTGGTGTGCGGAACGGGTCTGGCTCGTCGTAGAGGTTGAGGCTGGGCACCTTGGTGACCGTGACGCCGGCGTCGATGGCCGACTGGTCGAGTTCCGGGTACGGGGCACCCGAGAAGATCTCCACCTGATGGCCGAGCAGCGCGAGTTCGCGGCTGAGGTGACGGACGTAGACTCCCTGCCCACCGCAATGTGGCTTGCTGCGGTAGGACAACAATGCGACCCGCATCCCTACCGGCCCGTTCCGGCCGCAGCGGCCTCGAAATCGGTGATGCTCACGAACTTGAGACGCTTCTTGCCCGCGTCTCGTCCGGCGGCTTTCTCCGCGGCGTCGATGGCCTTCCAGCCGTCGAGTGCGATCCGGTGCGCGCCCCGATCGGCGACGAGGTCGGCGACGTCGTCACGCGAGCTCGACGGGTCGGCGATGCTCCCGTTGATGAAGTCGGCCAGCACCGACTCCGCGGTTTCGTGCCCGCACATCCGATTCATGCCGATACCTCCGGTGGCTCCGCGTTTGATCCAGCCTGTGACATACAGACCGGGCATGACATCACCGTCGGCGGCATCCTGTACCCGCCCCTCGGTGTTGGGCACGACTCCTCGACCCTCATCGAAGGGTAGATCGGTGACCGGCACCCCGCGATATCCGATGGCCCGCAGCACCAGCCCGGTGTCAATGTCGAAGCGCTCCTCGGTGGGTGTCACCGCGATCCGCCCCGCGACCCCGTCGGCGTACGCGTTCTGGACACAGGTCAGCCTATCGACCTGTCCATCTCCGCCGATCTCCACCGGCGACGTCAGGAACTTGAAGACGATCCGCTTGTTACCCGGGGTCTGCGGACGTTCGGAGAACTCCCGGGCCAGCCGGATCTTGGTGGCGATGGTCGAATCCAGGGTGTCGTCGTCGAGGGCGGCGGCGGTGGCGTCGTCGAGGATCAGGTCGTCGGGATCGATCACCACGTCGACGCCGTCGACGTCGCCGAGGGCGAGGAACTCGCTGTTGGTGAACGCGCCCTGGGCCACGCCGCGCCGGCCGAGCAGGATCACCTCGGAGATGTTGGACTCGCGCAGCGCCGCGACGGCGTGGTCGGCGATGTCGGTCTTGGCCAGCTCGTCCGGGTCGGAGACCAGGATGCGCGCGACGTCGAGTGCGACGTTGCCGTTGCCGACCACCACGGCCCGCTCCGACGACAGGTCCACGTCGAGGTCGGCGTAGTCGGGATGGCCGTTGTACCAGGCGACGAACTGCGTCGCGGGCAACGAGTTGCGCAGATCCTCGCCCTCGACGCCGAGCCGTTTGTCGGTGGACGCACCGACCGCGTAGATGACCGCGTGATAGCGGGCCACCAGTTCGTCGTGGCTGATGTGCTTGCCGACCTCGACGTTGAGGAAGTACTGGAAGTTCTTCTTGGCCGCGACCGACGCGAAGGTCTTCTCCACGCCCTTGGTGGCGGCGTGATCGGGTGCGACGCCGGCCCGCACCAGGCCGTAGGGCGCGGGCAGACGCTCGAACATGTCCACCTTCACCGACTGCTTGCGGACGAGTTCCTCGGCCGCATAGAACGCCGCCGGACCGGCCCCGACGATGGCGACGTGCAGTTCCTTGTCGGGAAGCTGCGGGGCCTTCTTCGGCGGGACCAGCCCGCCCTCAACGTCGTGGTCCTTGTAGTAGTCGGCGTTGATCTGCAGGTAGGGCTCGTCACGTTCCTCGAGCGAGTCGTCGGGGATGATCGCCTCGACGGGGCATTCGTCGATGCACGCTCCGCAATCGATGCAGGTCTCCGGATCGATGTACAGCGACTCCGCGGTGAAGAACTCGGGTTCGTCGGGAGTGGGGTGGATGCAGTTCACCGGACACACGGCAACGCAACTGGCATCGTTGCAACATGGTCGGGTAATCACGTGCGCCATCTGCTGTTTCCTCGGAATCCAACACGTGGAACGTGTTCTAGTTTCGGGCCTGAATGTATCTTAACCAGAAAGCCGTCCACGTCCTAGGAGAGGTCCCGTGCAGTGAAAGCCCCGAGCCCTGACCAGTCGATGTACACGCCCGCCTGGCAGTCGCTGTCCGAGCGCAAGGAGGGTGCCCGGTACTTCGAGGCAGGTTACCGGGTACGCACCGGCGATGTGGATCAGCAGATGCGGGTCCGCCTCGATGCCGTCGCACGATATCTGCAGGACGTGGCCAACGACAACATCGAGGTCACCGAGTTCCGGGACACCGACCCGTTCTGGATCGTGCGGCGCACGGTGATCGACGTGATCCGGCCGATCTCGTGGCCCGCCGGCTTCACCGCGCAACGCTGGTGCGGGGCGCTTTCCACCCGCTGGACCAACATGCGAGTCCGGCTGACCGCCGATCATGAGACCAACCGGTTCAATCCGGAACCGCGGGAGCCGGGACTGATCGAGAGCGAGGCGTTCTGGATCAACGTCAACGATCAGGGCATGCCGTCGCGGCTGACCGACGACGCGTTCGAGATGCTCTCGTCGATGACCGATGAGCATCGGCTGCGGTGGAAGTCGATGAACCCGGACAAGGCACCCTCGGCGGCCGACGTGGACCTGCCCGACCGCGTGCATGTACTGCGCAGCACCGATTTCGATCCGTTCAAACACCTCAACAACGCCGCCTACCTCGAGGCGGTCGAGGACGAGCTGATCGATCACCCCGACCTCGTCGACGTCCCGCACCGCGCGGTCATCGAGTATCTGCGCCCGATCGTGCCGGGCACGACGCTCACGCTGCGGCGTCTGCGCGACGGTGACCGGCTGCTGATCTGGATGCTCATCCCCGACGACGCCGGCGAGCAGCAGGTGGCGGCGACGGTGTCGGTATCCAAACTGCCCGGGTCCGAGCTGCCGGCCTGAGCGGATACCACCCCGACCGATCCAGTTCAGCGTCGCAGGGTAACCGCGTAGACCGCCCCGTTCTCACTGGTCACCGCGAGCTGTCGCGGACCGTTCGGGCGCACCGCCACCGCGGTGAGGGGCGCACCGAGCATGACGCCACACCTCGTGCCGGTGCGCAGGTCCACGACGTGGAGTTGCCCGAGCGTCGAGGTGACGACAAGCGACCGAGAGCTACCGGAGTCGAGCACCGTCAGGTCGTCGAGCACACCGGGCAGCGGTGCGGTGAGGTCGGCGGCGACGCGGACGCGGTCGGGATGATCGAGCGGCACCGCAAGGACCCGGCCGGTCAGGCTCGTCGTCAGCGTCACGTACAGGGTGTCGCCGACGACGACGGCCCCGTTGACGCCGGTGCCGTTGACGGTGGCGGTGGGTGTGAGGTTCTGGGGAGCCGACCGCGACCATCGCCGGTCGACGCTGCCGTCGGGTCGTAGCCGGATCACGCCGAGCGCGCCGTCGGCGATGTAGGCGTTGCCCCGCGCGTCGAAGGCGAGCCCGTTGGGCATGCCGAGTCCGCGGATGACCGGGCGGGCCACCGGGCGCGGGGCAGCGGGGTCGATGCGCAGCAACGCCCCCGTGCGTGGGCTTCCGGGAATCATGTTGACCGGCGAATCACCCGAGGTGACATACAGTGCGCCACCCGGTCCGGGGCGGATGGCACCCGGCGACGCGACGGGCACCGTGGCGGTGAGACGGTTGTTCCGGTCGTAGCGCTGCACCGTGTTGTCGAGGGTGCGGGTCACCCAGAGGCCACCGGTGGCGTCGTAGGTGATGTTCTCCGCCCATCCGGTGGGCGACGGGCTCGGTATCAGCGTCGAGATGGTTGCCGCGCAACGCGGTTCAGCTGTGGCCGGACCCCCGGACACGGCGGTGGCGATCGTCGCCATCGCCGTGCACGTCACGGTCGCAGCGACGAATCGGCGGATGCGGCGCACCCCGTCACTGGCCACCGGTCAGCACCAGTTCCATCAGTTTGATCGGCGCCGCGCAGGCGTCGCCGCCGGCTGCCGCGGCCCGCGGTTCGACCCACCAGGTGACGATGCCGCGACTCGGCGCGCGGGCCGTCACCCCGCAGACCGCCGGGCGTCGTGGGTCACGCTGGGTGAAGGCGGTCTGGCTGGAGATGCGGATGTTCTCCGTCTCGTAGCCGAGGCGTTTGGCGGTGTCCTTCTCGACGTTCAGGTTGTTCCATTCGAACCAGTTGAACGTCACGTTCGTGATGACCGGCCCGCTGACCACCCAGCGGCAGATCGCGCCGTTGAACGTGCTGAACGCCGACGTCCCGCCGACCGCCTTGGCGATCTGATCCGGGGACAGGATGTTGCATTCCAGAAGCACCTGGTCGTAGCGGTCGGTGTCGACGCGGCCTTCGGTCTGACTCTCCGACGGTGTGGTGTCGGAGTCCTTGTCGCCCGAGCAGGCGGCCACTGCGGCGAGCACGACGATAACGGCCGCGATGGTGGCCCACAACCGGGCCGAGCGGCGTGTCCGAACCGGCGTGGTCATGATGCGCGCTCGATCGAGTAGCGGGACAATTGCTTTGTGGCCGAGCAGATCTGATCGATGGTCGGTCCCCCTTCTGCTTGACGACGACCCGCCCGCACCGACCATTCGAAGAAGTCGGCGCCAAAGGCGATCCCGACCTCGCAGATCGTCGGGCTGGAGGCGATGAAGCCGCGGTGGCCGTTGATCTCGATGTCGACGACGGTGTCCTTGGTCAGTTGGACGGTCGCGCGTTCCCGCTCGATGGGTGACCCGCGATACCAGTTGAACGAGGCGACGGCGCCGGTGCCTCTCTCGTCGGATCCCCAGACGCATGACGAGGTGTTTTCCACGGTGACGGCCATCGGGCCGAAGCCGGTAACGGCGACGACCTCGTCGGTGCTCACTCCGCCGCACGAGCCGAAGAAGGGTCCGTCGCCGGCGCGGCCGGGTGAGCTCGGTCCGGCAGGTGCGCCCGGGTCGGCGGTGTCGTCGGAGTTCGATGTACAGGCACCCAGCAGGACCGATGCGGCTGCCACCGCTGCCACGACCGTGGGTATCCGCAGTGCGCGCCGGCCGGTCATGACGCCCGCTCGATGGACAGCCGGGACAGTTCGCGAGTCGCGTCGCACACCTGCTCGATCGTCAGCGGCGAGTTGCTGCCCGCACTGACCGACCATTCGAAGAAGTCGGCGCCGAACTCGATCCCGACCTCGCAGATGGCGGTCGCGTCGTGCGCGATGAACCCGCGGTGGCCCTTGATCTCGATGTCGGTGGTCGAGGCGCGGGACAGTTGCTCGGTGGCACGTTCACGGCCGATCGGCGATCCCCGGTACCAGTTGAAGGACGCGACGGGCCCGGTGCGGGTGCCGGTGCTGTCCCACTCGCAGACGGACGGATTCTTGATGGTGTTGGTCAGCACGCCGAGACGAGTGATGGAACTGACCTCCTCGGTGGTCAGGCCGCCACACTCGCCGAAGAACGGGCCGTCACCGGCGCGGCCGGGAGCTTGCGGGGTGGGCGGTTTGGCCGGGTCCGACGGTGTGTCGTCGCTCGAGCACCCGGCGACGATCAGCATCAGGGCGGCGATGAGGGCGATGAGGAAGCCGCCGCGCAGCTGATCCAGTTGTCGCCGTTCACGTTTGGTGGGCCGGCCGGCTCCCCGATCGCGGCGGGGTTGGCTCGCGACGACTTCTCGGGGCGGCGGGGGCGGACTGCGGTCGATGTAGCATTCGGCGGCCATCGGCGCCGACACGCGTTTGCTGATGGTCTTGGTGACCTCCACGACGCGTTCGCGACCGCTGAGACGAACGCGGACTTCGTCGCCGGGGACTACCGGCTGGGCCGGTTTGGCGGTCGCGCCGTTGACGCGGACATGCCCACCCCGGCAGGCGGCGCCGGCCGCCGAGCGGGTCTTGGTGAGGCGAATTGCCCAGATCCAGGCGTCGACGCGGGTGGACATGGTCAGGCCCGCCGCATCTTCACCCGTGTGGGTGTCCCCGCCATGGACCTGCTCCCTTCCCCGATCAGTGACCCCACTGTAGCGGCACTGTCGGCGGGAACCGGCGAACTCGACACCGTCGAGCAGTCAGCTCTTCCGCGTCAGGAGGTAGTAGCCGACGCCGCCGGCGACAACGGCCAGGATGAGGGCGAGCCAGAAGCTCGTCAGCCACCAGACGACGCCGAAGACGACGATCCCCGGCGAGATGGCGACCAGACTCATGCCCGGATGCTGGCGGACGACCTGTGTGACGGCGTTGCTCTTCTGCCGGTCGATCTCCATGGCGCGCTCCTTGCGTAGGACCTCGTGGGGCGGTGGTCTCCACTGTAACCGGGCGACAGACGACGACCGACCCACCACTTTTCTGCAGATCCACCGGGTGGAGGGGTGGTGGATGTGCCGAAAAGTGGTGGGCCGGCCGGTGGGCTCCGCTAGCTGCCGTCGCCGGAACCGCTGTTGCCCGAGCCCGAACCGCTGTTGCCCGAGTCGCCGTCACCGGAGCCGCTGCCGTTGCCTGAGTCGCTGCCGTTGCCTGAGTCGCTGCCGTTGCCTGAGCCGCTGCCGTTGCCTGAGCCACTGCCGTTGCCTGAGTCGCTGCCGTTGCCCGAGCCGCTGGTGTCGCTTGAGTCCTTGTTGCCGCCGGACCCACCGCTGTCATTGGAATGATCGGTGGACGTGCTCGTGTTCTTGGTCGAGTTGTCGGAGGTGGCGTCGTCCGACTCGTGGGCACGGTGCCGACCCCGATAGCCGGACCCGTCGTGCTTGTTGTCGGCACGGTGCCGACCGACGTATCCCTCGGTTTGATCCGTGCAGTCGCTGTCGGAGGTCGAGGTGTCGGTGTTCGTGATCGTCGGCTCGGGGGTCGGCGTCTCGGGGGTCACCTCCGGTGTTCCGGTGGTTTCCGTTGTGTCCGTTACTGTTTCGGCGACCTTATCCGTGTTCGCCACCCCGCGCAGCAACGACGGGGAGTCGGTTTCCGAGGTCGTGGTGGACAACGCGTTGACGGTCGTGGTCGTGGTGCTCGGGATGACGTACGGACCGACGGACGGGATGCCGAAGGGGAACGTGGACTTGGGGAGTTGGAGGACGGGGATGATCTCACCGGTGTCGAGCGTGCTGAAGGTGATCTGTGGCAGCCCAAGGTAATTGGGGCTCGTCGCACCATTGACCGTCGTCTCCGGATACAGCGTCAGCTTCTGACCCAACCAGTCGATGGTGATCAGGTCGGTGAGTCCGTAGGAGCTCGTCAGGCGGAGGAAGTCGCCGTTGAGCAACTCTTCGGGAGAGATGGTCAGGCGTGCGAAGTCATCGCTCAGCAGATCACTCAAATTCAGATCCTGGCCACCGATGAGCTTTGTGATCAACTCCCCGACGACACCAGTCGGATCGAACAGCACTTTGGTAGGGTCGGTCAGGCCGAACTGCACCTGATTGTTGGTTGCGTCCCACCGAAAGTCCAGCGTCCCCAGCACGTTCGCGCATGCGCCCACTCCCTCCGCGTACGCGCCGGTGAGACCTCCATAACACCCGACGGACTGCACTCCGGGGATGCTATCGATCTCACTGCCAAGCACAGTCACGGGTAGGTCTCCGGTATTCCAGGCGTTCGCAACACCAACGATGGCGAACGCATATGCCTTCTTCCCGTCGCTAGCGCCCGCCGTTGCCAGACTCACCGGTAGGTACGAAATCGCGGTGGCTTCACCGCCGCGGTATGCAACCGCGAACTGGAAGCCTGACCCGATAACCGTTGCGGTTCCGGAGGTTCCGGGCCCAGGGGGCACCACATAGTAGATGCCAATCAGGTGAAGGGCACCCTGCACAAGAGCACTGTTGATCACCCCTCGGGCTGGGCCGTATACCGAGTTAGGCACGACCTCTAGAGAATCGGGAAGGACCAAAGCGATACCGGTCCCGGTCGAGCTACTACAGTCAGCCCCACCAGACGCGCCGCCCGATGCGCACGCCTGGATACGCCATTGATCCAGCAGCCCTTGCGAAGCCGGATTATTGATGATCGTCCCGAGAAGGTCACCCAGATTGGCGGCCGGATCAAGACTGATATCTCCATATGTATCAAGCTTGTCCAGTAACTGGTTCACAACGGACTGAGGTGCCGCCTGAGCAGGCGCATGCGACATCGCCTGCCCCGCGCCCACGGCAGCCACCGTCGCCAACGCGGCGACGCTCGCTGCAACCCGCCGCCCACGCTTCTCCTGGCGGTTGCGACGGCGTGCATCTTTCTCCGCGTGCCGAATCGCGTTGCGCCCCAACCTGGTCATTCGTCCAACTTTCCTTAAAGGAACATTAACGAAAGCTAGTTAAGCTCCTTCACCGCAAGTTGTGACTGGCAACACAATTTTGGTTCCCAATCCCCCGGCCGGACTACAGCGACGGCATGTGGGTCGGTCGACCAGCTACGTCCTTCGCAGGTACGCAGGCTCAGGGGTAGGTGATGATGATCTTGCCGGAGTCGACGTGTCGCCAGATGATCGCCCGGCCGGTGGCCATGGTGGGTATCCAGATACCGAGGTGTTTGAATTCGTGGCACGGGATGCGCAGCGGGTGCAGGTTCTCGGCGATGGTCCAGCCACCCGCGAGGGGATCGTCGTGGTTGAACGGCACGATGTGGTCGAGGTGGCATTGATCCACGGGTCGGCCGCAGTAGGGTCCGCGGCAGTGGTGGTCGGTGTGAGCGATGGTGCGCCGCAACGCCTCCGCAGGAGCGTAAACCAACGCCCCGGGTGGTGGTGTGAGGAGTCCACCGTGTCCGGTGGTGTCGATGGGGGTCGGGTTGGGTGGGCGTGAGCGTACGACGATGCTGCCGGTGCCACCGCCGTCGGTGCTGGTGAGGTGGGTGGGCACGATGATGGTTCCGCCCTGTCGCGGCCGCCCGGGACGGAGCAGACCGCTGGTTGATTCGGGAGTGGTGGGGTCGGTGCGGTGGGCGAAGCGTTGGCTTTCGCGGTACATGCCTTGCCAGGTGGCATCGGTAGCGAGTTCGCGGGCGTGGACCGGGGTGATGACGCCGTAGCCCTTGATGTAGGGCACCATCTGCCCGGTCATCCCAGCCAGGGTCAGGGCATCGGTGACCACTTCGACAACCACCCGCACCGGCATCCGCGCGACCTCGGTCGACGGCACGGGCTCGGACTCGGGGCCAGGTTCGGGCTCGGTCGGCTCGTCGGGTTGGGGTGCGTCGGGATCGACGTCGAGGGTGGGTGTGATGACGTCCACGTCGGCATCGATATCCACACCGTCGTCGGCGACGTCCTCGTCACCGGGCGTCTGCGATTGCGGTTCACCTGGTTCGGGTTCTTCGGGTGCAGGTGGTCGGTTGGCCGGGGCAGCGCAGTCAGGTGAGCCGCAGGTGCAGTCCATGGTGGTGCGGTCATGAATGAGCGCAACCAGGGCATCGGCGCGTTGCTGACTGGCTGGGCGCTTATCGTTGCGGCACAGGAAGACCGCGACCAGCGCACTGATACGCGCCTGCAGGGTCCGGGCATCGACGAGGTCGAGGGTGGCCGAGATGTTGACCTGGCCATACAGGTCTTTGCGGAACCGGACGTCTTGGGTGCGGGCGGCATACGCGTGGCGGGCTTGTTCGGCGCGGTCGGGGTCGAGCGCGATGACCATTTCGTCGAGCTGTTCGGCGAGCACGCTGTTGGTGGAGGCTTCGGCGGCGTAGCCGAGGGCCGCGTCCTCGGCCGCGCCGTATTGCGTTTCGTCGAGTGCGATCACGGCGTGCGCAAGAAGCGACGCCCGCGATTCAGAGAGGTCTCCGTCCAGGAATGCGGCCCGGATCTTGGGTAGTGAGGACAGTAGTTCGCCCAATGCCATCCAGCGTCCGGCGGTGGCCGGCGGGACCGCGAAGTGCCAGGCGACGTCACGGACGGCGGCTTTGTCGGGCATCTTTTTGCGGTAGCGGTCGTAGTCGGCGGCCATGACGCGGTCGAAGACTTTCACCCCGAGGTGATAGGCGGCCAGAATCTTGCGCGCCATGTGTTGGCGTTCACCGCGCGTGAAGACCGAAGCGGCTGCGGCCAAGTCGGATTCACCGGCGCAGGCCAAGGTGGCCTCGTCGGTATTCCGGCCCGCTTCGAACATGCCTTTATGATGTCAGAGGGGTCTGACAATTCTGGATTGTCGGCTATCGGGTGGTGGATTATGTTGGGGCGCTGACATTGTCGGGTCGCGGATGGTTTCGACACGTGGCCGCTCGTTCCTCGCGGACACGGCTCAACCAGCAAATGGAGGCGGCGGCTCAACCAGCGGAAGGGGGGTGGCCGACTCAACCAGCAGAGGGGGCGGCGGCTCAACCAGCAGGAGGGGTGGCTACCAGCGCGTGCGGTCCAACCGCTCCCCCGCGTTGCCGGCGTCGGCCGCGCAGCCGAAGCCGACCACCCAACGACCGTCGGACAGTTCCACTTTGCCGAGCATCATCGGCTCGGGCAGGTCGGTCAGGAATGCACCAAGAGCGGTCGGCGAGAGCGACCAGATCTCTCCGTCGATGGCGCGGCCGGCTGCCGGGTCGCGAATCAATCCCGGCTTGGGAGGCGTCGTAGCCAGGGCCACAAGACGATACGACGGGGTGGTTGTCACCTCAGCGACCCACCGTGCACCACGGCCGGTGAGCTCGTGAGTGAGAGGTCCGCCGCGCATGTGTGCGCCGAAGACGGCGAGTTCGACGGCGTCGGAGACGGTTTCGGGCCAGCTGGCGCACGCCGGAGCAGTCGACGCCGCGAACCGTCGGGCCAGATCGACCACCACCGCATCCTGGTGCGCCCGGGCGAGCAGGGTGATGCCGAATTGCGCTTGGCTGCCGTCACTCTCGCCGACGACACCCGCCGGAACCGCGACGCCGCACAGGTCGAAGATGTTGCAGAAGTTGGTGTAGGTACCCATCGTCGAGTTGATGCCGACCGGATCGGCAGCCACCTCGGCCTGCGTCGGATGCATCGGCGCGGTGGGGACCATCAGGGCCGTCGCATCACCCCATTCAGCCATTGCCTCCTTCTGGAGCTCTGCCAGCCGGCGCCGGGTGTGGAGCAGGTCGACCGCACTGAAACGTTTGGCAGCGGAGATGATCCCGGCCACCGTGGGGTCCAGGCCGGCCTCGACGGGATCGGCAGCGTCCACGAAATCGCCGACAGCGGCGTGACGTTCGGCGACCAGTGCATCGTCGTAGAGGAGTTTGGCCGCCGCGAGGAACGGCGCGAGGTCGATGGGCTTGATCACCATCCCCGCGGCTTCCGCCTGTGACACGGCGTCGGCGAACGCGGCACGCCACCGATCATCGAGTCCGGGTAGTTCGGCGGGAACGGCGATCACCGGGCGTTCAGGTGCGGCGAATAGTGTTGCCGGACCGAAAGGTCGCGGACCGGTGGCCGCGGCCATCGCACTCGTCGCGGCGTCGGCCAGGTCGAGGGTGGCAGCGAAGATCGTCACCACGTCATAGCTTGCGCAGGCCGGGACGACGCCCGCTGTCGAGACCACCCCGAGGGTCGGTTTGATCCCGACGATTCCCTGCAGCCCGGCAGGCACACGACCCGAGCCGGCGGTGTCGGTACCGATGGCGATGTCCGCAAAACCCAGTGCCACCGCCACCGCCGACCCCGAACTCGAGCCACCGGAGATCCGGTCCGGCCGCCGCGAATCACGCACCGCCCCATAGGGACTGCGTGTTCCGACGAGTCCGGTGGCGAACTGGTCGAGATTGGTCTTACCGATCACCACCGCACCCGCCGCCCGGAGCGCCGCCACCACGTCGGCATCGACCACTGGCGTGTAGGCGTATCCCGGGCAGGCGGCGGTGGTGGGCAGGCCCGCCACATCGACGTTGTCCTTGACCGCCAACACCATTCCGGCGAGCGGGCCACCCGTGGCGACGGACCGCTCGTAGTCGGCGGCCACCTCATCGCGCGGACGCACGGTGATGAACACCTCGGGCCGACCCGCCGCGTCGATCCGAGCGAAGATCTCGTCGATTCTGCTCATGCCACTTTCCCTTCGACAGTATCGTCGCCCCGGACCGCGAACTCGCCCTGCAGCGACCAGCGCCGACGCTCCTCGGCGCGCGCAATCTCCATGGCCTCCCGTGTGACGACGATGTCGTCGGCATTGGCGTCGAGGAACCGCTGGTGTTCCGCGAGCGAGAACGTACCGTCGGTGATCCGGGTCGACTCACCACGGCCGGCCGCAACGTCGGCCCGCATGTCCAGCAACTCCTCGGCACTGACCGGATACCAGCGGATCTGGTCGAAGAAGCGCAGCAACCACGGGTGCTCGGGGTCGAATCCCGGTGCGGGAAGCGGATGCCGGTGATTCCACACCTGGGTGGTGCGGCCGACGAACTGGTAGCCGCCCGGGCCCTCCATGCCGTAGATGCACAGGTACGCGCCGCCGATCCCGACCGCGTTCTCCGGTGTCCAGGTGCGCGCCGGATTGTACTTGGTGGTGATCAACCGGTGCCGCGGGTCCAGCGGAACAGCCACCGGCGCACCGAGATACACATCCCCGAGGCCCAGCACCAGATAGCTGGCGTCAAAGACGGTGCGATACACGTCGTCGACGGAACCCAGTCCGTTCATCCGGCGGATGAACTCGATGTTCCACGGGCACCACGGCGCGTCAGAACGCACCCCCAGCATGTATCGCTCGATGGCCTCCCGGGTGGCCGGATCGTCCCACGACAACGGGAGATGCACGGTACGGCTGGGCACCACCAGATCCTGCGCGGCAGGCAGTTGGGATTCGCACTCGCGCAACCACTCCAGCATCTGCTGCTGTGACCACACGTCCGGGTCGGCCTTGACCTGCAGAGACCGGATACCGGGCGTCAGATCGATGAGCCCCCTGGGCTTCTCGGCCTCGATTCGCTCACTCAGTGCATGGACACGGGCCCGCAGCGCGAGATCGAGACGCATGTCGCCGTACTCGACGAGGATGTTGTCGTCGCCGCTGCGCCGGTAGGTGACAGCCGTGTCACCGTCGGCCGTCGACGAGGTGCCGAGGATGCCATTGTCCTCGTCACCGCCGGTGGACAGCACGGACGTGAACGTTGCCCGACGACCGAGCCCCACCTGCTGCGGCGACGCCGCGTGCTCACTGCGCACGGCGACGAACCTGACCGTGTCACCGGGCTTGAGCTGACCGAGCTTCCACCGCTCCGCGCTGGCCACCGTCACCGGGCACACGAACCCACCCAGACTCGGACCGTCGGGCCCGAGCAGGATCGGGGTGTCGCCGGTGAAGTCCAGCGCACCAACCGAATACGCGTTGTCGTGGATGTTCGACGGATGCAGACCCGCCTCACCCCCGTCGGTCCGCGCCCACCGCGGCTGCGGTCCGATCAGCCGCACACCCGTGCGGTCGGAATTGAAGTGCACCTCGTACGCGGTGGCGAACAGATCGTCGATGTCCTCGGGGGTGAAGAACTCCGGCGCACCGTGCGGGCCGACGGTGACGCCGAGCTGCCATGCGTTGGAGAATGCGGGCTGCTCGTCGAAGAGGATGCGGCGACGAGTTCGCACCTCCGGGAGCGAGGTGGTGCTGAGCCGATCGCCGTCTTCCAGACGCCGACCGTCCTTGCCGCCGAACCGCCCCATGGTGAAGGTGGATCGGCTACCCAGGTACTCCTCGGCGTCGATGCCGCCGGCGACGGCGACGTAGACCCGCATGCCCAGCGATCCGACGGCTCCCACGTCGAGAACCGAGCCCGCGTCGACTGTGAGCGGAACCCATTGGGGCACCGGCTTTCCGTCGATGGTCACCGGGGCCGGCGCACCGGTCACGGCGACCACAGCCGTGTCGTCGAAGCGCAGCGCTGGGCCCGCCATGGTGACCTCGAGGCCGGCGGCGGATGCCGGGTTGCCAACCGCGATGTTGGCGAGCCGGAACGAGAGGTCGTCCATCGGACCCGACGGCGGCACACCGACTTTCCAGTAGCCGATGCGGCCGGGCCAGTCCTGGATGGTGGTCAGCGCACCCGCGCGTAAGACGGTGATTGCCGTGCTGGTGATTGTCACAGCGGACAGAGCTCCTGAGGTGAGGGCAGGGTGATCAGGACGGACGGGTGACGATGACGCGCACCGCGGTCGGGTCGAAACCGTTGCAGGGGTTGTTGACCTGTGGGCAGTTGGAGATCAGCACCAGGGTGTCCTGGTCGGCGCGCAGTGCCAGACGCTTACCGGGCGCCGACAGGCCGTCGACGATGCCCAGCGAACCGTCCGGATCGACAGGCACATTCATGAAGAAGTTGATGTTGCCCACCAGGTCGGCCTTGCCGAGTCCGTGGCGGCTGCCCTCGATGAGGAAGTTCTCCACGCAGGCGTGCTGATGTTTGGTGTGATGCCCGTAGCGCAGTGTGTTGGATTCCTGCGAGCACGCACCGCCCACCGTGTCGTGGTTGCCGACCTCGTCGGCGACGATTGTCATGAGCGGCAACGACTCCTGGTCGCGGATAACGCTACCGGTGGTCAGGAAGATGTTGCCCTGGGCGGCGATGGTGGCCTGCGCCGAGTAGCGGATCGTGTGGTCGTGCGCACCGTAGAACAAGGTGTCGACTGCCTGATTGCCGTGGAGGTCGACGATGGTCAGCACGTCACCGGCGGCGACGACACCGGACCAGGGTCCGCGGTCGCCGACCTCTGCGTCGTAAACGACGGTGCCGGGCACCAGGGCGAGCTCATCGGCGGGCGCGTGGGCGAAATCGGTGGTTATGGTCATGATGGTTCCTGTCTTTCGAGATGGCCTGCTCAGAAATGGCTTGCGGCCCAGATGTCTTCGGAGTTGGCGACGGCACGCTGATACTCGGGATCGGTCTGGGCGACGCCGGCGAGCAGTTCATCGAGGTCGGCGGCGGCCCTCCAGGCCAGGACCTCGAGCGGTCCGGTGTCGAAGGTCGGGGACGGATCGAGCGGATGTGCGGTGTTGGCGATCGCGACCACACAAGGCAGATGCAGGATCAGGTCGACCGACTTGTCGTGTCCCGCAGAACCTTTGGAGGTGAGCGTGCCGTCGGACTCGACGACGACGCCGTGGAAGAAGGACAGCGACGGCGCGACGTCGGCCGGCGTCAGTCCGTGCTTGGCGGCCGCGAGCGTGAACATCTCGCGACCGGCCGGGCTGGTCGAATGCACATGACCGGAACCATATTTCGCAGTATTGCCAGCCAGCGTCGACGTCCCGCACAGGGCGTCGTGATGCCCGGAATCGTCGGCGACGACGGTGGCCAGCGCCCGACCCTGATCGCTGAGCAACGGATGGCCCGACGACAGGTACGCCTGCCACGGGACCTTCACGGTGTCAGCGACGTTGAGCCGCTCCCACGGTGCGTCGGCGCGCCACAGCAGCATGTGCGCACACGCCGAACCGGTCACGTCCCGCAGGCGAATCCGCGTGCCGCGGGCCAGGACCTTGCCGGTGTAGCGGCCTCCCGGAACGGTTTCGGCCCAGGTGAGGGACGCCGGGTCGACGTCGGCGGGCGGGTTGGGCCAGTTGCTTGCCGGAACCACCGGCATCGAATCGGTGATCGTCCCGGCCTGTGCACGGGCGTGCTCGCGGGCGCCGGCGGTGGTCCCGGTTCCGGCCGCGTTCTGGGTTTCGGTGATGGTGGACATGGTGGTGGAACTCCTTGGTGGGGTTTGAGATAGGCCGGGTGCACTCAGGCGCCGACGACGACCGGCTTGGGGTGCTGCTTGCCCCGCGGGTAGCAGGCGATGCCCACGAGCACGGTGGCGGCGATGCAGATCGGGCCGGCCCAGCGCAGGATCGGCATCTCGCCGGTCGGGTCGAAGACCTCGGCACGTGGCCAGGCCAGATTGACGACCATGAGCGTGCCGTAGACGACCGCCAGCAGGTTGACCACGATCCCGAACCGACCGAGCCCGAAGAGCTTCTTGCCCTCGGCATCCACGGCAACACCCCCGCGGGGCCAGCCCTGGAAGCGGCGGTACAGCATCGGCGCGGTGACCGCCAGATAGGCGAGGTAGATCAGGATGATGCAGACGCTCGCCAACGTCGCGAAGATCGCCGAGTTGCCGACGTTGACCAGCAGGATGCCGATGCACAGCAGACCGATCAGGACCGACGGGAGGATCGGGGTGCCGGTACGGCTGTTCACGTGGGCGAGTTGCTTGGAGAACGGGAGTCGGCCATCGCGCGCCATCGAGAACATCAGCCGCGAACATGCGGTCTGAATTGCCAAGGTGCAGATAAAGATCGCCACCGCGACGTCGCATAGCAGGACCTTGCCCCAGAAGCTGCCGAGGACCGATTCCAGCACGTAGGGCAGGCCGCCGGTGGCGAGCTCCTCTCCCAGCGTCGGCGCGGCCATCAGCGCACCGAGCAGCATCAGACCGCCGCCGATCGCGGAGACGGTGAGCGCCATGCGGATGGTGCGCGGCGCCACCCGGCGCGGGTTACGGGTTTCCTCGGCGAGCTCACCGGCAGAACCGAATCCGACCATCACGTAGGCGGCCATCAGACCCGACACGATGAACGCCCAGATGTAGCCGGGCTGCTGGCCGGGGAGGCCGGTGTCGAACACCACGTCCGGGCCGCGCTTGGCATGGGTGAACAGCGCCAGCACCACAGCGACGACGCCGACGAGTTCGCAGGTCACGCCGATGCTGTTGACCCGGCTCATCCAGGTGACGCCGATGCAGTTGATGGCGGTCACGACGACCAGCAGGATCGACCCGAGGAGTACCGCGTTGGCGGCGCCGCTCGTGCTGGTGAGGGTCGGGTCGTCGCCGATGAGCTGGAAGCCGGTCCACACCGTCGGCAATACCACCTGCAGGGCGATGGCGGCCGCGGCGGCGGTGACGATCTGGGCAATCATCATGAACCAACCGCCGAACCAGCCGATCACCTCGCCGCCCATTCGGCGCGACCACTGATAGATCGCACCGGAGATCGGGTAACGCGCGGCGATCTCGGCGAAGCACAGGGCCACCAGGAACTGGCCGCCGTAGACGATGGGCCAGGTCCAGAAGAAGGCCGGGCCGCCGAATCCGAAACCCAGGCCGAAGAGCTGGAAGATCGTGGTCAGGATGGAGACAAAGGAGAACCCGGCGGCAAAGGACGCGAACTTGCCGAGCGAGCGGTGCAGTTGCTGGTCATAGCCGAACTCCGACAGGTCGTTGGCGTCATGACCGGCGGTCGGGGGCACGGGCGGCGACGTTACGCCGGGCGTGGCCGGTGTGGAAGCGGTGGAGGTCATCGGTGGGCGGTCCTAACTCGTGGGGCTCCCCGTTGAGCGTTCTATCTGTCAGTCGATAGATAACCGCTGCGCTATTTCTATCGAGTGACAGAATTGTTTCTCTCGTGGAAACGCGTGCTACCGGTGTGTTACATATCCGAGGTCAGCCGGGCCGATGCACAGGCGGGCGTCCCACGCGGACCCCTCACCGGCGATTAGACTGGCCCGACGACGTTCGGCTGGGCGTCGAGAGCCGATTCGGAAGGCAGCAGACCATGGCGTCGAGCGTCGCGCGCCGTACCACCCCCGGCCCCGGCCGACCACGACTGGTGGAGCCCAAGCGCCGCGGTGAGACCGCCCGCGAGGAAATCCTCGACGCCGCAGCCGAATTGTTCACCAGCCACGGCTACACCGGAACGTCGACCCGGATGATCGCCGACGCCGTCGGCATCCGCCAGGCGTCGATGTATCACTACTTCTCGACCAAGGACGACATCCTCGCGACCCTGCTCGAGACGACGGTCATCTCCCCCCTCGAACGCGCTCGGCACCTGCTGACCGAGGACGGCCCCGCACTCGAGCGCCTGCTCGATCTGGCTCGCTTCGACGTCACGCAACTCGCCGCGTCGCGCTGGAACCTCGGTGCGCTGTACCTTCTTCCGGAGTTACGCAACGACAGATTCAGCGAATTCCGCACAGCGCGAACCGAACTCGCCGACGCCTATACACAACTGGCCACCGAGGTGCTGGGCACGGCGTCGGACCGGCGAAATCTGTTGCCGTTTCGCCTCGTGGAGTCCGTGATCATGATGCGCGGCGACGAACAGCGCGGCGAACTCGGCGAGCACACGGCGGCCGGCCTGGTGGACACCATCATCGGCGCGATCAAGATGCTGCTGGAGCACGATCGGACGCAGTGATCCGACGGGCCGCCGTGGCGGTCGCCCGGCCCACCGGCTCCGCGCCGACCGCAGCCGCGAGACCGAACGGCGGCATTCCGCTGCTGATGCTCTCGTGGCGTCCGATCTCGTAGGTCTCATGCCAGATGCCGACCGCGTTCGCGTCGGCGAGATGCTTGTTGAACCACCGCCACGCCGGTAGGTGCGGTGCGGCCGAGTCCGCGGCGAAGCGACGGATGTCTTCCGGCGAGCGCCAGTAGGACACCACCAGCGGCGACGGCACGAGATAGACGTGATGATGCAGCATTCCGGCGTCGCGGTAACGCGTCAGATGTCTGAGCATCCGCGGCATCGCGAAAAACACGTAGGTCCAGGCGCGCACCCGCCAGGGTTTGGTGACCCGCATACCGATGAGGAACAACGCAGTCCCCTCGGGCGGTGTCCGGTTGGTCATGCGTGCGGCGATCGGCTTGGACATGACAGCTCCCTCAGGTTTTGAAACGCTGTTATATAACAACGTTATGCCACAATGGGCAGTGTGGCAAGACCCAAGGTGCACACCGACGATCTGCGCGACCGGCTGCTCGACGAGGCCATCGCGATCGTCGCCGAGCGTGGGATCGGAGCGCTGTCGGTACGCGACGTCGCCCATGCCGCCGGCACGTCGACCACCGCGGTGTACTCGTTGTTCGGCAACAAGGAGGGCCTGTCCCGCGCGGTACAGGTGCGCGCCTTCGAATCGTTCACCGAGGTGGAGACCGCGATCTCCACCAGTCCGGATGCCGCTGCCGACCTCGGCTCGCTCGGCACCGCCTACATCGGCTGGGCCCTGGCGAATCCGCGACTCTACGAGCTGATGTTCGGCGACGCACTGACCGGCATCGAACCCACCCCCGAATCCCTCGACGCCGCCGCGCGCGCCATCGCACCGCTGCGTGACGGCGTCGCCCGCGCCATCGAGACCGGGGCGTTCCGGCAGGCCGACGTCGGGACGGTCGCGGCGTCGCTGTGGGCGCAGGTGCATGGCATGGCGCAACTCCTGTTGTCCGGGCACTATCCCGCCGACGCCGACCCCATCGCGGCGGGCGAGGCGATCATCGAGGGGTGGCGACGCGGCATCCTGCCTCCCGACGTCGAGCCACTAGGCTGACCCTCATGGCAGGCCGCAGCATGAGTTTCGACCCGATCGCCGAGGCCAAGGCGAACTGGACCCAGGCTGGATGGGGTGATGTGGCCGATGGCATGGTCGCCGTGACCTCGGTGATGCGGGCCCACCAGATTCTGCTGGCCCGCGTCGAATCCGCGCTGCGGCCCTACGATCTCAGCTTCTCGCGCTTCGAACTTCTACGCCTGCTTGCCTTTTCGCGCAACGGTCAACTCCCCATCACCAAGGCGAGTGATCGTCTGCAGGTCCATGTCACCAGCGTCACCCACGCGATTCGACGCCTGGAGGAGAACGGGCTGGTCCGCCGCCTTCCGCACCCCACCGACGGCCGGACGACGCTGGTACAGATCACCGAACTCGGCCGTTCCACCGTCGAGGACGCCACCACCACCCTCAATGCCGAGGTGTTCGCCGATGTCGGGATGACCGACGACCAGATCACCGGACTCGTGGACGCGATCCATTCGCTGCGGCATCACAGCGGAGACTTCTGATACCGCTCAGCGCGGATCCAGGCCGAACGGCAGGCCGCGCCCGCGCGCCCAGGCGGCGTGCGCGCGGGTCAGCTCCGAACGTGGTTCGCTGACCCCGTCGAGGACGTCGGCCTGCTCGCGGGTGTCGAACGTCGCGCCGAGTTCGGTCAGCACCGCATTGACCCCGAGGTTGATCCGCGCGAGCATCACGTAGTCGCTCGGGATGGTCATCTGCCGAAACGCCGCGCTCGCCGCGGTCTCGCCGAGGAAGGACCGCATCGCCTCGGTGCTGTCGTCGGCGGTGAAGGTATGCGGCTGATCGGCCAGCGCGGCGGCGCTCATCATCGACCACCAACCGTAGACGTCGTCGACGGTGAGCTCCGACCCCGGTTCGAGAAATCCGTGTAGCCGGGCAAGCCGGTACACCTCATCGCGGTCACCCTCGCAGGTGGCGCGGAAGGTGTGCACGATTCCGGCCCGAACATGCTCGGGAAACTGTTTGACACAACCGAAGTCGACGAAGCCAACGGTCCCGTCGGCACTGAACCGGTAATTGCCGGGATGGGGATCGGCGTTGAACAGGTTGCTGTGCCGGTAGGCGCCGAAGGCGAAACACGCGATGATGCTTCCCCACCGATCCCGCAAGTCCTTATCGGCCACGAGCGCCTCCGACCAGCCGACCCCGTCGACGTAGGTCATCGTGAGCACCCGCTCCGTCGAACATTCGGGCACCAGTTCCGGGGTGCGGATGAAGGGATGCCCACGGTAGAGCTCGGCGAAGCGGGCGATGCTGCGGGCTTCGTGTCGGTAGTCGACCTCCTCGGCGATGCGCTCGGCCAATTCGGCGGCCGCAGCACGCTGATTGGTACGAAATGCCCTGGGGGTCAGAGACATTCCGAGCTTGAGAAAGGTCGCGAGGAGTTCGGTATTGGCGAGGTCGTCACGGATCGCGCGTGCCACACCGGGATACTGGACCTTGACCGCGACGTGCCGGCCATCCGGTAACCAGGCCTCGTGCACCTGTCCGATCGAGGCCGCGGCCATCGGCTCGGCGGTGAAGGTGGCGAACAGTTCGTCGATCGGCTTCCCGAGATCGGCTTCGACGACCTCGCGGGTCGTCTGGAAATCCATCGGCGGGGCGTCGGCCTGTAGGCGGCGCAACGCCTGCTGATATACCCCCATCGGGCCGGCGGCCGCGGGGTCCGACCCGATCGTCGACATCAACTGCCCGGCCTTCATCAGAACGCCTTTCGAATGGCCGAGAAGGTCGGCGTACCGATCCGCCGTGCGACGGTGGAAATCGTCGACGGCATTCACATCACCCGCGCGTTCCCGCAACCCGGCAACCAGGCGCCCGCCTGCCGATCGCGCGGCGAAGCCGACCACCGGGATCGTCCGGCGGACCCGCCCGGACCGGACTTCGCCGAAACGGTCGGCGACCGGGGAGGATTCCTCCGTCATGACGGTTGTCCTTTCCGAAAGAGAATCGGCACCTCGTCGAATCCGCGGAGTATCGCGGTATCGCGCACCACGGCGGTCCCAGCGAGCTCCGGGTCACGAAGAATCAAGGCGCGCAGCATGATCTGCACCTCCAGGCGAGCGAGGGCAGCGCCCAGACAGCGGTGCGGCCCGTGCCCGAAAGCGAGGTTGGGCAACCGCTGGTCCCGGTCGATGCGAAAACGATCGGGGTCGTCGAAGATGTCGGGATCGCGGTTGGCGGCAGCGATCACCACCACCGCACGCTCCCCCGGTTCGACGGCGTGCCCGGCGATCTCGTGGCGCTGAGTGGCGACGCGGAACACCGCCTGCGCCGGGCCGTCGAGCCGCAGCACCTCGTCGACGACGGCGGGATCGTCGACGTCGACACCATCGACGAGGCGCGTCCCGCCGGTGTCGTCGAGCAGTCGGGATACCGCACCGCCCAACAGGTTTGCGGTGGTCTCGTGGCCGGCGACGGCCAGCAGGATCGCGTTGACCACCACCTCGTCGAGGTCGAGTCGCGGGTCAACGGCCAGTAGGCTCAGCAGATCGTCCTGCGGCTCGGCTCGGCGCCCGGCCGCCAGCGGCAGGAACTCGCCGATGAGGGCGGTGAAGGCCGACGCGGCTGCGGGGGCTGCGTCGACGTCGGCCAGACCGTCGAGAGCCGGCGCGATGGCCGCGGCCTCCGCCCACAGGACCCGCGCGGTCGGTAGGTCCAGCCCCAGCCATTCGGCGATGACCGCGATCGGAAATGGTTGGGCCACCTCGGTCATCAGGTCGACGACGGTGCCGGCGGGGATGGGATCGAGTATGTCGTCGGCGATCACCTCGATACCCGCGGCCAGCTGTGCGACGTAATGTGGCGTGAATACATCGCGCACCGAACCACGTTGGCGCACATGGTCATCGCCGTCGAGTAGGAGCATGGTGCGTGCGAGCGGGGGTTCGGCGAGTCCGATCGCGGCGAGCGCGTGGCGGTTGGCGACGGCCGCCATCGGGTCGCTGGTCCATCCGCGTCCGGAGAGCACCGTGCGCGCCGCGTCGTAGCCGAGAACCAGCCACGCGTCGAGTTCGGCGTCGAAGCCGATCGGTCCGTACCGGGCACGCAGTGTCGCGTAATCGCGCGGGGCGGCGTCGGCAGTCCAGGGCAGCCGGACCGGCGTGACCGCGGAATCGGGTGCACCCATCATGCCCGTCCTTCCCAAGTGACCACTTAGGTCGCTACACTTGCCACACTAAGTGAGCACTTGGGAGGTGTCAATGAACACTTGGGAGCGCCGATGACGACATCGACCCGGGATCGCCTGATCGACGAGGCGATGCGGCTCTTCGGCGAACAGGGTTATCGCGCAACGAGTGTGGCGCAGATCGAGGCGGCCGCCGGTCTGGCGCCGGGGTCCGGTGGGCTCTACCACCACTTCCGTTCCAAGGAGATGCTCCTCGAAGCGGGCATCGACCGCCAACTCGACCGGATGAACGCACTGCACGACATCCGGCAGATCTTCGAGGGACTCACCGACCTGCGCTCGGAGCTGACCGTCCTGGGCCGCTACACCCTCGGCGTCATCGACGAAGAAACCCAGTTGCTGCGCATCATCTCCTCCGAATTGCGCGACCGCCCACGCAAACTCGCCGATACCTTCGCCGCCCTGATCAACGGCTCGTATGCCGGCATGGCCGACTGGGTGATGCGCCACGCGACCGGCGTCACGCGCGAGGAGGCCGAAGCGATCGCGGCGGTGGCCCTCAACGCGCTCTACGCGCACCGGACGATGCCACAGTTCCTCGGCGTCGAACCGCTCGTCGCCGACGATGAGCGGTTCATCTCCGAGTGGGTGGTGATGGTGGCGGGGCGGGTGGAGACGGAGCCAGGCTCTGTATGACGTTTGGTCCGGATTCCGGTCCAAACGTCATACGGATCATGCGGCCACCGCCTCGAATGCGGCGTTGACCTCAGCAATCACCTGCCCAGGCCGGTCGATGAGGTCGGCCCACGTGAAGTTGACAACATTCCACTTGGCTCTGCCAAGGGCGTTGCGCTTGGTCCGGTCGCGTTGAAAGCTCTTCGCATCACGGTGGTACGCAAGTCCATCGATCTCCACGGCGACCTTCTGGTCAGGAAACGCGAAGTCGATGACATACCCGCACGCGGGGAGGTTCGCGATCCAGCCGGAGATGCCGGCCGACTCGAACAACTCGACGGTGAGGCGCTCGGCTTCCGAACGTGCACCACTGCCGATGAGCCGCAGGTAGGCCGACGCCTTTGTGGCGCCATGCCGCTTGGGGTAGCGAGCGTGGGCGGCTTCCAGCGATTCGGGGGTCACGCGACCCGACAACAATGCCGAATCGATCAGCGTCAAACCGAGATCCACCGACGCGTCGAGCACGGTGAGCGCCTCCCCCGTCGTGCGCAACCCGTCGCAAACGACGATGTCCTCCGCTTTGAGCACTCGATATCGTGGCACCGCCGTCGCCGACGACCGTCGCGACCGGCCTCTGGTGTGCGTGAAGACCAAGTGCTTTCGTGGTTCTTCGGTGTGCAGCCCCAACCACCAGGCGGCGGCGACACCACCGAGAACTGCGCCGCGATGTACGGAGAGCACCGCGATCCGGGCTTGCGCCCGAGCCGAGCGCGCGTGTCCGGCAACGAGATAGACCCGCGGTGCCACCACCCTCCACACACCTGCTGCCACCCGCCGCTTGATCGTTGATGTGCTCAAGCCGCACTCCAGCGCCTCTTGCGTGGTGAACACGCCATCGCGGCGAACTGTCAGCTCGTGGATGTCCATGCAGGTTTGGACGCACCCGACCAGCGTTCGGTTCCCCTCAGATCTGTATGACGTTTGGACCGGAATCCGGACCAAACGTCATACTGATCGGCAGGAAACCCTCAGTGCAGCGACGTGATGATGGCGCTGAAGTCGAGGTCGGCGTGCTGTTCGGCGAAGTTGCGGTACAGCTGGGCGGCGTGGGTGCCGAGCGGGGCGCGCGACCCGGTGCTCGCGACGGCATCCATCGCCAGGCCGAGGTCCTTGTTCATCAGGGCCGTCGCGAAACCCGGCTTGAAATCGTTGTTGGCCGGCGAGGTGGGGACCGGTCCGGGGACCGGGCAGTTGGTCTGCACCGCCCAGCAGTTGCCGGTCGCGCCGGTGATCACGTCGTAGAGGGCCTGGTCGGCGAGCCCGAGTTTCTCGGCGAGCACAAAGGCCTCGCCGACGGCGATCTGCTGCACCGCGAGCACCATGTTGTTGCACACCTTGGCCGCCTGGCCGGCACCGGCCGCACCACAGTGAATGATCTTGCCCGCCATGGGCTCCAGGGTGGCGCGTGCAGCCGAGAACGCCTCGTCCTCACCGCCCACCATGAACGCCAGGGTGCCCGCCGTCGCCCCCTTGACGCCGCCGGACACCGGGGCGTCGAGCTGCGCGAAACCATGGTCGAGAGCCTGACGGTGGATCTCCCGGGCGTCGTCGACGGAGATGGTGGAGCTGTCGATGAACAGGGCTCCGGTGGGGGTGGCCGGCAGGATGTCGGCGTAACACTTCTTCACGATCTCCCCGCTGGGCAGCATCGTGATCACCACCTCGGCGGCACCCACCGCCTCCACCGCGGACGGAAAGGTGCTGATCCCGTTGGCCTCCGCGGCCTTCACCGCGTCGGGAACCGGGTCGAAGCCGTGGACGGTGTGGCCGGAGGAGACCAGGTTGGCCGCCATCGGGCCACCCATGTTGCCCAGGCCCAGAAACGCGATCGTCGTCATTGTCGATTCTCCTGTTGTTCGAATGCTGTGCGGGCGGGCGGCTTTCAACTATCCCGGAAGCGGGTCGCGATGGACCGGCCCAGGACCACCCGCATGATCTCGTTGGTCCCTTCCAGGATGCGATGGACCCGGAGATCGCGGACGATTTTCTCGATTCCGTATTCGGACAGATACCCGTAGCCGCCGTGGAGTTGCAGCGCCGAGTCGGCGACGGTGTAGCAGGTGTCGGTGACGAAACGCTTGGCCATCGCGCACTGCTCCACCTTGTCCGGGGAGTCCGCGTCGAGGGCTGCTGCCGCGTGCTCGAGCATGAGGCGGCTCGCCTGCAGTCCGGTGGCCATGTCGGCGAGGGTGAACCGGATGGTCGGCTCGTCGACGAGCGCCCCACCGAAGGCCTTGCGCGAGGCCACATAGGCGGCCGCCTTGTCGAAGGCGGCCTGTGCCCCACCGAGCGACGACGCCGCGATGTTGATGCGGCCGCCGTTGAGACCGTTCATCGCGATGCCGAAGCCGATACCCTCCTGCGCGCCGAGCAACCGGTCCGCGGGCACCCGCACCTCGTCGAAGATCACCTGCGCCGTCGGCTGGGCGTGCCAGCCCATCTTGTGTTCCTGCGCACCGAAACTCAGTCCCGGCGAGTCCTTGTCGACGAGGAAGGTGGAGATGCCCTTGGGGCCCGCGTCCCCAGTGCGTGCCATGACGACGTAGAGGTCCGACGACCCGGCACCGGAGATGAACTGTTTGACACCGGTGAGGACGTACTCGTCGCCGGAACGCACCGCCTTGGTGGACAACGCGGCGGCATCCGATCCGGCCCCCGGTTCGGTCAGGCAGTAACTCGCGATGGTCTCCATCGTGGCGAGCCCCGGCACCCACTCGGCGCGCTGCTCGTCGGTGCCATAGGCATCGACCATCCACGTGCACATGTTGTGGATCGACAGGAAGGCGGCGACGGCCGGGTCCGCGTAGGCGAGCTGAGCGAAAATGCGCACCCCGTCGAGGCGACGTAATCCGCTGCCCCCCACGTCCTCCGAACAATAGATGGCACCCATCCCCAGTTCGGCCGCCTCACGCAGCTCGTCGACCGGGAAATGGTTGGACTCATCCCATTCCAGCGCGAAGGGGGCGAGTTTCTTGGCAGCGAAACCCGCTGCGGTCTCGACGATCACACGTTCGTCGGCGTCGAGACCGCCCGCGGGGGCGCTGTCGGCGAAGATCGACATCGAGGCGTCAGTCCATCGTCGGGATGACGAACTCGGCACCGTCCTTGATGCCCGACGGCCAGCGCGAGGTGATGGTCTTGGTCTTGGTGTAGAACTGGATCGACGCCGGACCGTGCTGGTTGAGGTCGCCGAAGCCGGACCGCTTCCATCCGCCAAAGGTGTAGTACGCCACCGGGACCGGGATCGGGACGTTCACCCCGACCATGCCGACGTCGACGCGCGAGGTGAAGTCGCGCGCGGCGTCGCCGTCCTGGGTGAAGATGGCGACACCGTTGCCGTACTGGTGATCCGACGCCAGCGCGAGGGCTTCCTCGTAGTCGTGGGCACGCACGATCTGCAGCACCGGGCCGAAGATCTCGTCGGTGTAGGACGTCATTCCCTTGGTGACGTGGTCGAAGAGGGTCGGGCCGATGAAGAAGCCGTTGGAGATGTCCTCGTCGCCGAAGGTCTGCTCGTCGCTGGTGCGTTCGCGACCGTCGATGACCAGTTCTGCCCCTTCTTCCGCACCCTTGGCGATGTAGCCACGGACCCGCTCGAGTGCCGCGGCGGTGACCAGCGGCCCGTAATCCGCCTTGGGGTCCAGGCTGTGTCCGACGCGTAGCGCATTGACCTTGTCGACCAGCTTGGCGCGCAAGCGTTCTGCGGTTTGCTCACCGACCGGCACGGCCACGCTGATGGCCATGCAGCGCTCGCCGGCACTGCCGTAGCCGGCGCCGATGAGCGCGTCGACGGCCTGATCCAGATTCGCGTCCGGCATGATGATCATGTGGTTCTTCGCGCCGCCGAAGCACTGCGACCGCTTGCCGTGGGCGGCGGCGGTCTCGTAGATGTACTGCGCGATGTCGGAGCTGCCGACAAAACCGAGCGCCTTGACGTCCGGGTGGGTCAGCAGCGCGTCGACCGCCTCCTTGTCACCGTGCACGACCTGGAAGACGCCGTCGGGAAGCCCTGCCTCGGTGAACAATTCGGCCAGACGCACCGGCACCGACGGGTCCCGCTCGCTGGGCTTGAGGATGAACGCGTTGCCACATGCCAGCGCGGGGCCGGCCTTCCACAGCGGGATCATCGCGGGGAAGTTGAACGGGGTGATGCCGGCGACGACGCCGAGGGGCTGGCGGACCGAGTGGACGTCGATACCCGATCCGGCGCCCTCGGTGAACTCGCCCTTGATGAGGTGCGGGATGCCGATGGCGAACTCGATCACCTCGAGGCCGCGCTGGATGTCGCCCCTGGCGTCGGCGTGGGTCTTGCCGTGCTCGAGAGAGAGTTGGGTGGCCAGTTCGTCGGCGTTCTTGTTGACCAGGTCGACGAATCGCATCATCACCCGGGCGCGCCGCTGCGGGTTCCACGCGGCCCACTCGCGCTGAGCGGCCTTGGCGGTCTCGACCGCGGCGGCGACCTGATCGGTGCTCGCCAGCGGGACCTGCGCAGCCACTGCTCCGGTGCTGGGATTGAAGACGTCGGCGTATCGATGCTCACCCGGCAGCTGATCGGCGCTGACGCGCTTGCCGTCGAGGTAGTGCGGAATGGTGGTGGAGGTTGCGCTCACCGGTGGATCACCTGCATTCGGATCGGAAAAAGTCGTGACACCACTAATAGTAGGACATCCAAGTAAATCGTCAAGGACTTTGTGCCCTCGTTTGCCGAGCAACCGGCTAGTTAGGGTAGCCTTGGTCTGATTTCCGGCCTGCCGCCGGACACCCGACCTCACCCGCACGTCTCGAAAGGGGACCATCTTGTCGGTCGTCATCCTCTACGGAACCGAAACCGGTAACTCCGAGCTCGTCGCCGACGCGATCGCCGACGTCCTCGCCGCCGATCACGATCCGTCGGTCTACGACATGAGCGAATACGCCGTCGAAGACCTCGACCCGCAGGACTTCGTGGTCATCGTGTGCGCGACCTACGGCGAAGGCGAACTGCCCACGGGTGCCGAGCCGTTCGCCGAGGAACTCGACGAGGTCGACCCCGACCTGACCGGTCTGCGCTTCGCGGTCTTCGGCCTCGGCGACACCATCTACGGCGAGACCTTCAACCGTGGCGGCGAGATCATCGCCGAGATGCTGACCAAGCGCGGCGCCGTGCAGGTGGGCGAGCATTCCCGGCACGACAACTCGTCGGCCGTGAAGCCCGTCAAACAGGCCGAGGAGTGGGCGCAGACCATCTCGCCGATCATCGACCCGGTCACCGCGTCCTGATCTGGCGCACCGTCATCTGACACAACCACATCCGACGACGGTCTCGGCTCAGGCCGCTGACCGCTCGTCGTCGATGGTCGGACCGGCCGCGGCGAGCTCCTCCTGCTGGCCACGGACCGCCGACAGCTTCGCGAGTTCGATGACCGCTCGCACCATGATCGCGAGCACGATGCCGAGGAACATCGCCGTCGGCACCGACACCTTGAGGTTCTCGCCGAGCAGCAGCACGCCGAGAACCATCGCGACGGCAGGTTCCATCACCGTCATCGACGGGAACGACGTCTGTAGATCACCCGCGCCGAAACCCTTTTGCTGGGCAACCACGGCACAGACCACCACCACAACGAACAGATAGATCTCCGGGTGGGCGAAGACGCCCAGCAGGAAATGCGTGGTCTGGTACACGATGGCCTTGATGAGCAGCGCCGACACCCCGAACAGGGTGCCCGCGACCAGACCGTAGAACAGCGCCTTGTAATGCGGACTCGACCGCTCCGCCGCCCAGACGCATCCCAGGACCACCGCGATCACCGCACCCACGGCGGCCCACAGCACGATCTCGTCGGGCCGACGCATCGACGGTTCCGGACGTGCCACCAGCAGGAACGTGACGACGCAGGCCACCAGGACGGCGCCCCACGCCCATTCGATCGCGGCCGGGTGCCGATGATCGGCCCACGCCTCGAAGGGCAGGGCGAACAGCACCGCGAGGACCACCAGGGGCTGCACCAGCAGGATTGACCCGAGGCCGAGTGCCGAGGCCTGCAGCGCGAACCCGCATAGCGCGATACTGGCCCCCAGCCACCAGCCGGCAGTGATCGCGCCACTGGCACGGGACGCGCGCTGCCGCAGAACCGTGCCACCGGCGATCAGGAACGCTGCCACGATGGCGAGCAGCGCGGGGACCCAGGTATGCACGTCCACAAGGCTAAGACATGGTCGCCGTCGAATGCCGGTCGCCAAGTCAGGAAGACAGGACTCGACGGTGGTGAGATCGCCGAAGGCGGTGTCGCAACCCCCGCGTGTCGGTCCCGGCACGTACATTTCAACCATGCGGTATCGATCAGATCTGGAGCGCCTGGCGACGCTCGATGCCGCGACGATCGAGATGGCCTGCACCGATTCCACCGCGGTGGCCGACCTCATCGCCCATGGCGTCGACGAGTATCTCGAGTACGACCTGCACGCCGATGAGGCGGAGGCAGCCGGTGACACCGACCTCGCCCATTTCTACCGCCAGGAGGCCTCGGCGTGGCGGTCAACGGTGGCGACGCTGCGCATGATGGCGGTCGAGCCGGCCGATCGTCGGGCAGCGCGCAGCGCATGAACCGTCCGCGCACGCTCGTCCTGATGCGGCACGGCAAATCGGGCTATCCGCCGGGCACCGGCGATCACGGACGCCCACTGGCGCAGCGCGGCCGGCGGGAGGCCGCGCTGGCCGGGCGATGGATGTCCGACGAGGGTCTGCACATCGACGCCGTTCTCTGCTCGAGTTCGACGCGTACGCGGGAGACGTTGCAGTACACCGGGATCGACGCGCCGGTCACCTACCTCGACGAGATCTACGGGGGGACGCCCTTCGACGTCCTCGAGGCCGTCCGCGTGTACGCGCCGACGCAGGCACGCACCGTTCTCGTCGTCGGACACGAGCCGGGTATGCCCGAGACCGCGCTCACGCTCGACCCCGACGGCGAGATCGACAGGTTCCCCACCTCGGCCTACGCCGTGGTCGCCGTCGGCGATCCGTGGGCCGAACTCGGCACTGCGGCCGTCGCCGACGCACACCTCGTCGGCGTCCGCGTCCCCCGCGACGGTGCCGCCGGCCCACAGAGCTGACCCCGGTAGCGCGCGCCTGGCCGGCCGCGATCTGGACGTCGTGCCGCTATCCGCGGCGATGAACTGGACCCGACTTTGGTATCGACGGCCCCTCGGAGTAGCATCCACTTGACGGATTGAGTATTCGTTCAATCCATAGAATCGCCAAGGAACCCCATGCCACACACCGTCGGAGATGCCGAGCGGCCTCTCTACGAGATCAAGGCCAATCTCTTCAAGGCCCTGGCCCATCCCGCGCGCATCCGGGTCCTCGAGGTGCTCAGCACCAACGACGACCCGACCCCGGTCAGCGCACTCCTCGAGATCACCGGGATCGAGGCGACGCTGCTCTCCCAACATCTCGCCGTCCTCAAGCGACATCAGGTGGTGCGCAGTCAGCGCGTCGGCAACGCCGTGTTCTACGAACTCGCCCACCCGAAGATCTCCGAGTTGCTGGTCATTGCACGCACCTTCCTGGCCGACACGCTGGGAGCCCGACGCGATCAGCTCGACACGCTGGCGTCGCTACCGCCGGTCGGCCGGGCATGACCGGCATGACCGCCGCCACCGCCGTCCGCCAGGCCCGCACACGGCTGACGCGGCTGCTGCCCGCGGCGGCCGACTATCGCGACCTGCGGTCCTCGTGGAAGGGCGACGTTCTCGCCGGGGTCACCGTCGGCGTGGTGGCCTTGCCGCTCGCGCTGGCCTTCGGCATCAGTTCCGGTGTCGGCGCGGCCGCCGGGCTCATCACCGCCGTCATCGCCGGCCTCGTGGCCGCGGTCTTCGGCGGCTCCCACGTTCAGGTGTCCGGGCCGACCGGTGCGATGGCGGTGATCCTGGCGCCGATCGTCGCCGCTCACGGCCTGGGCAGTATCGCCCTGGTCACCGTGCTCGCCGGGCTGATCGTGCTGGTCGCCGGGGCGGTCGGCCTCGGGCGTGCGGTCACCTTCATCCCGTGGCCGGTCATCGAGGGATTCACCCTGGGCATCGCGGTCATCATCTTCTTGCAACAGGTGCCGGCCGCCTTCGGGACCACCACACCGGCCGGTGAACGCACGCTGCCCGCCGCGGTCGACGTGGTGATCCATGCCGACTGGCCGGTCGCCCTGCGCACCTTGGGTGTGGTGGCACTGGTCGCCGTGCTCATGGTCGGGCTGCCTCGCATCCACCGCGGTATCCCGGAATCGCTGACGGCCGTCGTCGTCGCGACGGTTGCGGTGCTGGTGTTGCACGTCGATGTCGCGCGGATCGGCGAACTGCCGTCGCATCTGCCCGCACCCGTCCTCCCCCATGTGGATCCGTCGGCGCTCTCGTCGTTGCTCGGTGCCGCGCTCGCCATCGCCGCGCTCGCCGCCATCGAGTCGCTCCTCTCGGCTCGCGTCGCGGCCACCATGTCACCCACCGGCCCCTACGATCCCGACCGCGAACTCACCGGCCAGGGCCTGGCGTCGGTGGCGTCGGGGATGTTCGGCGGGATGCCGGCCACCGGGGCCATCGCGCGCACCGCGGTCAACGTGCGCTCCGGCGCACGGACGCGCGTGTCGGCGATCGTGCACGCACTGTTCCTGCTGGGCGTGGTCTACCTGGCGACCGGACCGGTGGCCGAGATCCCGCTGGCCGCGCTGTCGGGCGTGCTGATGGTGACGTGTTTCCGGATGATCTCGGCGAGCACCATCCGCAAGATCGTGCGCTCCACGCGTTCGGATGCGGTGATCTTCGTGGTGACCGCGGTGATCACGGTGACCTTCGACCTCATCGAGGCGGTACAGATCGGCATCGTCGTCGCCGCGTTCTTCGCGTTGCGGCAGGTCGCGAAGCGGTCGAGCGTGACCCGTGAACCGATCCCAGGACCACCCCGGCGCGGCGACGAGCAGATCGCCTTGCTGCGCCTCGATGGTGCGATGTTCTTCGGTGCGGCCGAACGTATTTCGAGCACCATCTCCGCGGGCGCGGGCAATTCGACGGTGACCGTGGTGGTCATCCGGATGTCGCATCTGGGCATGCTCGACGCCACCGGCGCCCACACGCTGGCCGAGATCGTCGCCGACCTCGAGGCGCGTGGCATCACCGTCATCATCAAGGGGGTGCAGCCCGAGCATCGCCGACTCCTCGACGGCGTCGGGGTGTTCGACTCGTTGCGCCACGAACGGCATCTGATGGACACCCTCGATGAGGCGATCGAGCACGCCCGCGACCATGTGGCGCGGGTCGAGCACTGACCTCGACCGCCCACCGTCGAACGAGACAGTCGATAGGCTGGGACCGTGTCTGTTCACGCCCACGGGTTCGTCCGCGTCGCCGGCGCGGTCCCCGTCCTCTCGCTTGCCGATCCCGCCACCAACACCGCCCGCACCATCGAACTGATGCGACAGGCCGCCGATGAGGGGGCCCGGCTCGTCGTCTTCCCCGAGCTCGGTCTCTGCGGCTACAGCGCCGACGACCTGTTCCACCAGGACGCGCTGATCGATGCGTGCCACACCGGACTGACGGAGATCATCGCCGCCAGTGCCGGCGTCGGTGCCGTGGTGGTCGTCGGGCTGCCGATGCAGGTCGGCGACGGGTTGTTCAACTGTGCGGCCGTCGTCTACAACGGGCGGCTGCTCGGCGTCGTACCGAAGTCGTATCTGCCCAACTACCGGGAGTTCTACGAACAGCGCTTCTTCTCTGCGGCCCGGGACGCCATCGCGACCACGGTGACCATCGGCGACACCGAGACACCGTTCGGGACCGACCTCATCTTCGACGCTGCGGATCTGCCGGGTTTCGCGTTGCACGTGGAGATCTGCGAGGACGGCTGGGTGGCGATCCCGCCGAGCACCTGGGCTGCACTGGGTGGCGCGACCGTGCTGGCCAATCTGTCCGGCAGCCCGGTCACCGTCGGCAAAGAGGGTTACCGAAAGGCGTTGTGCACCAGCCATTCCGCACGACTGCTGGCCGCCCATCTGTACGTCGCGGCCGGATACGGTGAATCGACCACCGACCTCGCCTGGGATGGTGACGCGCTCATCACCGAGAACGGGACGCTGCTCGCGCGCAGCGAACTGTTCACCATGTCCGATCAGGTCATCAGCGCCGACGTCGATCTCGACCGGCTGCGTCAGGAACGGATGCGGATGATCAGCTTGCGTGACCAGGCGGGTGATTTCGCCGACGATCTGAAATCGCTGCGGCGCATCCGTTTCGAGTTCGGAAGCGTCGAGACCGCGGCCCGCGACGACGACCTCTTGCGTCGCGTCGTCCCCCGATTCCCGTTCGTGCCGGCCGATTCCGCCGACCGCGACGAACGGTGCCGCGAGGTCCGCAACATACAGGTGCAGGGCCTGGCCGCGCGCCTGCGCGCCACCGACATCGACAAGATCGTCATCGGTGTGTCCGGCGGGCTCGATTCGACGCTCGCGCTACTCGTCGCGGTGGACACCTTCGACCGACTCGGCTTGCCGCGCAGCAACATTCTCGGCTACACCATGCCCGGCTTCGCCACTGGTGGCGCGACATTGCGGCGTGCGCACGCGCTGATGGACACCCTCGGCGTGAGCGGAACCGAGCTCGACATCCGGCCGTCGTGTGAACAGATGCTGGCCGACCTCGATCACCCGTACAGCCGGGGCGAGAAGGTCTTCGACGTCACCTTCGAGAACGTGCAGGCCGGTGAGCGGACGTCACATCTGTTCCGGCTGGCCAATCACCTCGGGGCGATCGTGCTGGGTACCGGCGATCTGTCCGAACTCGCCCTCGGCTGGTGCACCTACGGCGTCGGCGATCAGATGTCGCATTACAACGTCAACGGTTCGGTCCCCAAAACCCTTATCCAGCATCTGATCCGGTGGATGATCGCCGTCGGCGAATACTCCGAGGACACCACGTCGACGCTGGTGGAAATCCTCGACGACGTGATCACCCCCGAACTCGTGCCCCCCGGCGAGGACGGCGCCATCCAGAGCACCGAGGACACCGTCGGCCCGTACGAACTCCACGACTTCTTCCTCTACTACCACACGCGATTCGGATATCGGCCGGACAAGATCGCGTACCTGGCCCGGCAGGCGTGGGGCGATCGGGAACGCGGCCCGTGGTCGGACATGATCGCACCGGAACGACGCAATCAGTACGACGCCGCGACCATCGAGCACTGGCTCGGCGTCTTCCTCAAGCGCTTCATGGCCAATCAGTTCAAGCGCACCGCGATGCCCAACGGCCCCAAGATCGGTTCCGGTGGGTCGTTGTCGCCGCGCGGCGACTGGCGGTCCCCGTCGGACGCCTCGGCCCGGGTCTGGCTGGACCAACTCTCCGACTCGCGGTAGGTGCGATCGGCGTCAATCGCAGGCGGCGAGTAGTTGTTTGAGCTGATCGTCGAAGGCGTTCGCGATGGCCCACGGGTCGGGGGTCTGATCGGTGCAGGACACGATGCCGATGTTGAGGTGCCCGTCGGCGGAGAACACCGTGATGTTGAGGCCGAGCCCGTGGAAGATCGGGCCCAGCGGGTACACCGCGGTGACCCGCGCGCCCAGGAAGTAGAGCGGGAAATCGGGTCCGGCGACATTGGACACCAGCACATTGAACACCGGCGGATGCATGGTGGCGAGTTTGCGGTCGCCGTAGAGCTTCATCAGCGTCGCCATCGTGGTGCCGGGCGCGAACTGCGCCCAGCCACGCAAGATGTTGGCGTCGATCTCGGCGTGATGCGCCTTGCTCTTGCGGCTGAAATCAGCGGCCTTCTCCACCCGCGCGACGGGATCGTCGATGTCGGTGGGCAACAGGGTGAACATGCCGGTCACCTTGTTGGTGCCCTCCACCACCAAGTCCTTCTCGTCGGCGTCGTGCACCGACACCGGGACCATGCCGACCAGCGGCTGCTCGGGCAACTCGTCGTGCTCGAGCAGATAGGTGCGCAACGCGCCGCCGACCATGGCCAGCACCACGTCGTTGATCTTGACACCGAAGCGATTCTTGACCCGCTTGACGTCCTCGAGCGACAGCTGACTCAGTCCGATGCCACGGTGCGGGGTGATGGGTCCGTTGAATCGCGTACGCGGCGCGCGGAACGGCGCGGGCATCGCGGAATCCGCACGCGCCCGCCGTAACCATCCCAAGGGCACGCCGAAGGTCTGCGGCAACAGCTTGGCCATCGCCACCGGACGCCCGAGGAAATAGTTCATCGCACCGGTGACCGCGATGGTGGTGCGCGACGACGGGCCGGCTGATTCGAGAAGTTTGTCCGGATCGAGATCGGGGGATTCCGGTGTCAGAGTGCACATCTGGGCAAGCATCTCGGCGCTGGTGACACCATCGGTTCCGGCATGATGCATCCGCAGCATCGCGGTGATCCGACCGTCGGACGACCCCTCGATCACCCACAGCTCCCACAGGGGCTTACCCCGGTCGAGGGTCTGCCCGGCGAGATGGCCGACCAGTTCGGCCAATTCGCCCGCACCACCGGGCGCCGGGACGGCCACGTGATGTACGTGCCGATCGATGTCGAAGTCGTCGTCCTCGATCCACACCGGGTGGTCGATGTTGAAAATCGAGTTGTCGAGCTTTCGGCGGAACGCCGGCATCGCCGACACCCGTCGTTCGAGTTCGCTGCGCAGCTTGGCAAACGTGTAGCCGCCGGCGATCGTGCTCGGGTCTATCTCGACGAGCCCGATCACGTGCATCAACTGCGCCCTGGTCTCCAGATACAAGAACGAGGCGTCCAGTCCGCTCAGTCGTTCCATGCACTCACTCGCATCTCGTCCTCCCGGTAGATCGCGGTACACCCGCGCCCTGTTGACATGATGCCGCATCGATTGGGTCATGCGGTCGGGGTTGGCCGAGTAGATTCGCCGCCGAGCATCGTCGCCCGGGCGACGGGCGGTTTCACGCACCGAGCCGGATGTTCAGATCGGCATCGAGTTGACGAAGTCGAGGATCTGACGGTCGGTGAGGTGGACACCGGATGCCACCACGATCATCGCGAGTTCTTGTTCGGGATGATCTGCGATCTTGAACACGCCCCGGCCGGCCTGGGAATCGATCCGTCCGGTGCCGTGTGCCCAGCCCACCGGGTGACCGCCTTCGGTCTGCTCGGTGAAGGCGGCGTTGAGCCCGTCGCGTGAGGCATACCAGAACACCCCGAAGCTGTGCGTCAGGTTCTCCGTCGCGCAGCGGATGCGCATCACGGTGCGCACCTCACCGCTGCCGGCGGCCGACGGGCCGAGCTCGTCGGGCGAGGCGCCGAGCAGCCACACACACCGGGTGGCCTGCCACGGCGAGGCGATGTCCGGTGCCTGTGGCAGCATCCGCGGGAACTGCGCGATCAGCGGCGCATAGAGTCCCCAGCCGCGAGTGGCCTCGACCTCCACCGGATCGCTTGGCGCCGAATCCATTCCGCCGCTGACGGCCCGCACCTGATAGTGGTGACGTCCACCGTCGACGGTGTCGTCGCGCGCGGTGGTGGCCGGACCGCTGTAGACCACCGTGGTGTCGTCACGCAGCAACTGATACGAGGTGGCGCCGTCGACCGCATCCCACCGCGCCGAGACGTGACCGGCGCCCGCGGTCACCGCCAGCCCCCCGGGCGCGGGCGGCGCCCCGGCACCGGTGAGGGCACGGGCCGCCAGGAAGGCGCCGACGAGTGCCGCGACGGCGAGCACCGCGATCAGCGCGAGCCCCAGCGAATGCCTGGTGGACCGGGTTCGGGACATCAGATCGGCAGCCTGGCCATGACGTCGGCCGCCTGGCGGCCGGTTCCGTTCTGGAAGGTGACGCTGATGTAGGTGCGGGTCCGCGGTCCGGAACCGAAGGTGAGCGTTGCCATTCCACCCCAGGTGTCCCGTTGGTGCAGCGTTCCGGCGTTGCCCTGCGTGGTCGTGAACGGGGTCCCGGGCGATCCTGCGGCGGCGATGTCGGCATCGGCGGACGCCTCGGCCGCGGTCGCGAAGGCGAAGACCGATACGCGGTACACGCGGTTCCCGGCCGCGTCGTCCTTGTCGCAGTCGATGGAGGTCTGGGTGCTGTCCGGAAAGGCCAGGCTGCCACCTCCGCCCGAGCAGATCATCCCGTCGAAGGAGTTGGTACTCAACGGAGTAGCCGGCACCAGATCCGGGTAGAGGTCGGCCACCCACTGCAGTCCGCGCCAGGTGAGAAAGACAGTCACCGTCTCCGAGGTCAGCGAGAACTCCGACCCGGGCGCCGTATCACTGCGCGCGGCAACGGTATACGTGTACGTTCCGGGCAGTGGCAACGGTGCGGTGTAGCCGGTCCCGGGTCCCGCGAAGATCTCCGCGCCGTTCTGTCGCACCACGTACGAGTCGGCCCCGTCGACGGCGTTCCAGGTGATCTGCACCGCCTCCTTGATCACCTGCGCGTCCGGACGTTCCGGGGTGGGCAGCGTCCGCGCCGACGACTGCGGCAACCCGGCCACGCCACCGATGATCGCCGCCACCAGCACGACGACGAACCCCAGAGCCGGGAGCCGGCGGAACCACGGCTGCCGTGGCGGATCGACACTCGGTGTGCGGCTTGCGGCCGGGTCGGGGGGCGTGGGTGCAGGCGCCCGCGTCGGCGACGGGCCGACGAGTGTTCGACGGGTGTCGAAGGCGTCTGCGAACGCGGCCGCGAAGTCACCCGCGGTGGCGAAGCGATCGTCAGGGCTGGTGGCCATCGCTTGTTGCAGCACCGCATCCACCGCGTCCGGCAGCGACGGGTTGCGCTGCGTGGCGCGCGGCCGCTCGCCGAACATATGCGCAGTCATCAGTCCGTGCAACGATGTGGACTCGAATGGTGGTGCGCCGGTGAGCAGTTCGTAGGCGGTCGCACCGAGGGAGTATGTGTCACTGCGGATGTCGACGCGTCGGCCCTCGATCTGCTCGGGTGACGAGTACCGCAGGGTGCCGACGGTGGTGCCGGTCCCGGTCAGCGAGGTCACCTCGTCGAGTGCCTGCGCGATGCCGAAGTCGGTGAGCTTCACCGCATCCGGCACCATCGGGTCGAGGCCCGGCGTGACCAGGATGTTGCCGGGTTTGATGTCCCGGTGCAGGATGCCCCGAAGGTGCGCGGCATCGAGGCCGGCGGCGGCACCGGTGATGATGGCGATCGCCAGACGCGGGTCGAGCGGACCGTCGGCGTCGACGATGAGGCCGGCGTCCCTCCCCGGCACGAATTCCATTGCGATCCAGAGGCGGTCGTCGTAGATGCCACGGTCGTACACGGCGACGATGTTGGGGTGATGCAGCGGCGCCACGAGGTCGGCTTCCCGCTCGAAACGCGCCCGGAAGACCGGGTCGGTGGCGTGCGCCGAGCGCAGCACCTTGATCGCGTCGGCCCGCGGTAGACGTGGATGAGCGGCCTGGTAGACCTCACCCATACCGCCGTGACCGAGCACCTGGAGCACTCGGTAGCCCGCAATCAGGTCCCCAACCTGGTACATCACCCTTCCCAACGGTCCGTTTGTGCACGTCACCGCATGCTAACGCACCAGCACCGCGACGGATGGCGGGCGCAGACCTGCGATCACCCGGGCGGACGGCGAAGGGACGCCGGCAACGCCGAGGCGCCCTGCGCTCGTCGACGCTGCTTTGCTAGCCTCTGCGCAGACATTCCGGCGCACCACGCGACTCTGCTGGGTCCAGAGGCATCTGTGCGCCGATGGCTCGCGTGCCATAACGGGGGGATTTGACATGACAGATCGGCAGCGACGTGGACGTCACCGGCGCAAGCGCCCGCCGAACGCTGCGCTCGTGGGCGTGACGTCGGCGATCGTGGCCACGTCGATCGCCGCGGGTGCGGGCGCCGCCTACGCGGTGCCCGAACAGGGCGGGACCACTCCGCAGGGTGACGGCCAGGAGCAAGGCGGCACCGCTCCGGACACCACGGGGACCCCCGAGGGTACGGCGCCGATCGCACCGATCGCGGTTCCCGGGCCGGGTTCGATTCCCGCACCTCCGCAGGAAGCGCCGTACCAGCCGTAGGTGCCACCGCAATCCCGTGATTACGACACCCAGTACGACCCGATTGTCAACCGACCACACACACCACGACCCGCTGCCCCGGTCCGCCCGATCGCACCGCCGGAGAACAAGATTCGCGTCGGCAACGTCGTCGCCGACATCCCGGCCGGAATGTCGCAACGTGACGTCAACTCGATCAACGCATGGTCGGCCTACGGCGAAGCGAAGATCGCGCAGGGCCTGATCTCCCTCGGCGTACCCAAAGACGAAGCCAGCCGACGCGCCGCCGCCACCATCATCGGTGTCATGAGCGGCGGCGTGGCCGGGGCCGCCGTCCTCGGTATCCCGGCAGCCGTCGTCGGCACGGTCGGCGGTGCCGCGGTCGGCGCCGGCGTGGGAGCCGTGATCGGGTCGCTCCCACCCTTTGGTCCCACGGGCACCGTCCCAGGCGCACTCATCGGCGCCGGCGTCGGTGCCGTCGTCGGAGGCGTCGGGCTGGGAACAGTCGGCGCGGTCACCGGCGGCGTCATCGGCGGAACCATGGGCGGGCTACTCGCCTACGCGCTCGGCGCCGGCGACCCGGGCGCACACCCCACCGAACCCTGGAAAGCACCGCCGCGAGACCAACCTCAGACACCTCGGCAGCGAGCCGGCCACCAGCCAGATCAGTTCCGCTACCAACTACCCGCCGAACACGCCCGCCGCGCAGGACTACCCGCCGTGGAGTACACCGTCAACTACCGCGGCGACGTCCACATCGAACTCGGCGCCACAGCCTTCGGCTGGTCTGTCGAACAAGCCCTGGCCCCCTACGCCCTCATCGGCGGCCCACAAGCCGAGCAGAACAGCCGTGAGAGAACACGCCGGAACTCAGAGTCCATCGAGAACATCATCCCCGGAGCCCACATCGACTGGCCACAAGAGCATCCCGGCCCACGACACCGCGCCTGAGTCTGCCGCCATGGTCACACCGATACAGCGTGGACGACGCACCCGAGATAGTCATTCCACAACACAGCGAGGACTCATGAACCGCACCCGCGCCATCACCATTGTTGCCGCAACTCTGATGATCGCCCTCACCGGTGGAGCCATCCATGCGGCACCCACCCAAGCTGCACCGCAATTGCAGCGATTGTCGTTCTACGGCGAGACCGTCGGGACTTTCGGCGATCATGCGTTCTGCCGCGGCGCATTGCACGTCAGTATGACCGCAACCCCTGGCAAGCGTGGCTGGGTGCGCCTCGGTTTGATCTCAGCCGGCTTCATCGGCAACGGCGCCGCTTGGGCTCGCGACCCCCATTGCCGGGTCCTCATCGGCGCGAACGTCACCAGCGCCCGCAGCTATGCCGTCGACCACTTCTTCCGCGGGACATTCGGGCCTCGCCCGGGGCAGCGATTGATTCGCGACCTACCGGCCAGTTCAGGGCTCACCTACATCACGGTGATCGCCTATTCAATCAACAGCCCTGTGCGAACCCCACAATCCCTCGGGACGTCACACTACGTACTCGTTCGGTGATCGCACACCACGAATAGTCGAACCGCACGTGACGGAGCAGCCATGAAACGAATTGCAGCGCTGCTGATCGTCGTCACGGCGGTGCTCACCGGTTCGATCATCGGAACCGGAACCGGCCTGATGTTGTTCAACGTCAACACCTTCGCGATCAACAACCCCGTGCGCGTCCTCCAGGGTTACGGCGCCGGAGCGTATCTCCTCGTTCCCTGAACCCGCGCGTCAACCCAGCTGTGCATCGGAAGACACACCCGCCGATCTAGAACACGTTCTAGTATCGCCTCCATGACTGCACAGTTCACCGCCGCCGAACTCGACACCGCCTTCCGCGACTTCCAACACACGGTCGCCGAGATCGCGGTCTCCCGCGATTGGGACCGCTTTGCCGACCTGTTCACCCCCGACGCCGACTACATCGAACACGCGCTGGGCACCATGCACGGCCGCGAGGAGATCCGCGCGTGGATCTGGAAGACGATGACGGCGTTCCCGGGCAGCCACATGGTGGGCTATCCCTCGTTGTGGCATGTCGTCGACGCCCCGACGGCCCGGGTGATCTGTGAGGTCGACAACCCGATGCGCGATCCGGGTGACGGCTCGGTGATCACCGCCACCAACATCACGATCCTCACCTACGCCGGCGACGGACTGTGGTCGCGCGAGGAAGACGTCTACAACCCGATGGAGTTCGGCCAGGCCGCGATGCGGTGGTGCGAGAAGGCCCGCGAGCTGGGCACCCTCGACGACGCCGCCGAGGCCTGGATGTCCTCGGTGGGCGCCATGTTCGCCCGTCGGCCGCGCGCCTGAGACAACTGTCAATCGGCTGTGAAAGCCACGGACCACTGGCCAAGCGCCGTCGTCGTCGGCCACACTGGACCACGGCCCAACAAGTTAGGGTGACCTAAGACACCCGCACGATGGACACCCGGGGCGTAACGTCGACACCACGAGCTACGACACCGTAGGTACCGACTTGGGCATGCCGCCCAGGTGTCGTAGGCTTGACAGTTGATCAGTGGCGGCCGGGGGGCCACCGGGGGCGACGCCCCCGAACGCCGGTCGGCCGTTGCACACGAGATCACGGCGACAGACCGGCCACACGACAGCTCGAGACACGCGAAACCGTTCGGAGGACATCAATGGCACGCGCGCTCACCCAACTCGAACTCCTCAAGGAACTCGAACCGGTGGCCCAGGACGAGGTGAATCGACACCTCAAGACCGCCCGGGATTGGAATCCCCACGACTACGTGCCCTGGGACGAAGGCAAGAACTACGCCGCACTCGGCGGCGTCGACTACGACCCGGAACAGTCGCAGCTCGACGAGGTGGCCAAGGCCGCCATGATCACCAACCTGCTGACCGAGGACAACCTGCCCTCCTATCACCGGGTGATCGCCGACAACTTCTCGATGGACTCCGCGTGGGGCCACTGGGTCGGTCGCTGGACCGCAGAGGAGAACCGGCACGGCATCGTCATGCGCGACTACCTCGTGGTCACCCGCGGGGTGGATCCGACGGCCCTCGAAGAGGCCCGCATGATCCACATGACCAACGGCTACGACCCGATGCTGGCCGCGGCCGGCCGCACCGAGGAACTCGAGCAGTACGCCGACGAACTCGGCATCCTGCACTCGGTGGCCTACGTCACCTTCCAGGAACTCGCCACCCGCGTCAGCCACCGCAACACCGGCAAAGCGTGCAACGACCCGATCGCCGACAAGATGCTGCAGCGCATCGCCGCCGACGAGAACCTGCACATGATCTTCTACCGCAACATCTGCGGTGCGGGTATGGACATCTCGCCCGACCAGACACTGCGCGCGGTCACCGACATCGTCACCAACTTCCAGATGCCCGGCGCCGGCATGCCCAACTTCCGCCGCCACGGCGTGTTGATGGCCAAGCACGGCATCTACGACCTGCGCCAGCACCTCGAAGAGGTCATCCAGCCCGTTCTGCGCAAGTGGAAGGTCTTCGAACGCGAGGACTTCACCGCGGAGGGTGAGAAGACCCGCGAGGAGCTCGCCGCCTTCCTCGAGCAGCTCGAGAAGGACACCGTCCGCTTCGAGGAGATGCGCGACCGCGCACTCGCCCGCGAGGCCAAGAAGCGGGAGCAGCAGGCGTCCTGAGTACCGCAACGACCATGACCGCACCGGCGCCCTCGATCACCGAGGGCGCCGGTTCGGCGTCTGCGCTGCGTATCGGGTCCATCGAACTGGCCAGCCCGGTGGTGCTCGCACCGATGGCCGGGGTCACCAACGTCGCCTTCCGCACCCTGTGCCGCGAGTTGGAGATCGCCCGGACCGGGACGGTCTCGGGCCTCTACGTCTGCGAGATGGTCACCGCCCGTGCCCTCGTCGAACGTCACCCGGTGACGATGCACATGACAACCTTCGCGCCGGAGGAGTCGCCGCGGTCGATGCAGCTCTACACCGTCGACCCCGAATACACCTATGCCGCAGCCAAGATGATCGTCGACGAGGATCTCGCCGACCACATCGACATGAACTTCGGCTGCCCGGTCCCCAAGGTGACGCGCAAGGGCGGCGGGTCGGCCATCCCGTACAAGCGGACCCTGTTCCGCAAGATCGTGGCCGCCGCCGTTCGCGCCACCGAGGGCACCGACATCCCGGTCACCGTGAAATTTCGTATCGGCATCGACGACGAGCATCGCACCCACCTCGATGCCGGGCGCATCGCCGCCGAAGAGGGCGCCAAAGCCGTTGCGCTGCATGCCCGTACAGCGTCGCAGCGGTATTCCGGGCAAGCCGACTGGGATGAGATCGCCCGCCTGAAGGACCACGTCACCGACGTCCCGGTGCTCGGCAACGGCGACATCTTCGAACCCGTCGACGCGGTGGAGATGATGCGCCGCACCGGATGTGACGGCGTGGTGATCGGACGCGGCTGCCTTGGTCGCCCGTGGTTGTTCGCCGAACTCGCCGCCGAGATGAACGGCGTCGAGGCGCCCACGCCACCGACGCTCGGCGAGGTCGCCGACATCATCGTGCGGCACTGCGAACTCCTCGTCGCCCATCACGGAGAGATGAAGGGCTGCCGCGAGATTCGCAAGCATGTCGCCTGGTATCTGCGCGGCTTCCCCGCCGGCTCCGAGCTCCGGCGGCAGATGGCACTCGTCGAGACCGTCGACCAACTCCGCGAACTCGTGGCCACGCTGCCCGCCGACGTCCCCTTCCCCACCGACGGGCACGGGCCGCGCGGCCGACAGGGTTCGCCGGCCAAGGTCGCGCTACCCGACGGCTGGCTCGACGACCCCGACGAGGACGTCGTTCCGGAGGGCGCCGAGATCATGCACTCTGGCGGCTGACCGCTTTACCAGCGCGAACGAGTGTTGCGACGGTCGTCACACACCGCTTTGGCTGAGATGGCTTCTCAGGTGCGATCAGTACTATGTCCCGAAGGTCCCGGCCGACGGGACCATGCCATGGTGCGCACCGCAGCGTTCAGCCCGATGCGAGGTGCCACAGGCATTCGGGGTTAAGAGGAATCACGTGAGTCGTTGGACATCAGGACCGGACGGTCCGGAGCCCGGTGCCGGGGACAAGCGTCCCCGTCGTAGCCGGCGCGCCGGGCGTGACCGGGACGCCAACGACTTCCGCGAACGCTTCGGTGACGCGCGAGAAACCGGCGAGAAGCCGACTACCGCCGCGGGTGACCCGCCGGCATCCGATTCGCCTGCCCATCCGAGCCTTCGGGAACCGCGGGCGGCCGACCGCTATGTCCGTGGCCGCACGCGATTGACCGTGCGCGAGCTCATGGAGCAGATGAATGCCGAGGAGCCGCCCGCCCGACGGGGCCTGGCTCCGGCAGCATCGCGGCAACCCGCACCCGACGAACGCCCCACCGCGGTCCACCACTTCGACGTCGCCTCGCCCGACTCCCCGGCACCCGCACCCGCCCCGGACATCGAGGCAACCCAGAAGATCCCGCCGATCACCAGCACGTCCGGCGTCGACCTCTCCGATGCGGCCACCGCCGAGCGCGCCTTCGAGGAATCCCGCGCGCAGGAAAGCCACGCTGCCCCGCCTCCCACGACCCCGCCGCCCGCGACACCGGTTCCGCCCGCGCCGCTGGAACCCACCCCCGACCTGACCTCTCGGATCGCCGCGCGTCCCACCCCCGAGCATCACCCGGAGAAGACTGCCCAGCGTCACTCGGTGCGCCGCCGAGCCACCGTCACCGGGCGGGTCCTGGTGGCGCTCGCGTGCGTGACCGCGCTGGTCGGCACCGGTTTCGTCTGGGGATACCTCAAGAACTGGAACGGCGCGTGGCGGACCATCACCGCCGTCGACCCCGACGACGCGAACATCCGCAACAAAGAGGGACAGTACGGCGACGAGACCTATCTGATCGTCGGCACCGACACCCGCGGCGGCAACAACTCGCGCGTCGGTGCGGGTGACACCAGTGAGGTGGAGGGCGCGCGTTCCGACACCGTCATCCTGGTCAACATCCCGGCTAACCGCAGCCGTGTGGTCGCGGTGTCCTTTCCGCGCGACCTGCAGGTCGACCGTCCCGACTGCAAGCAGTGGAACAACGACGCCGGTTCCTACGGCGACACCCTCTACGGCGCCACCGGGGTCAAACTCAACAGCGTGTACGCCGACGGCGGACCGCAGTGCCTGGTCCGCACGCTGACCGCGATGAGCGGGCTGAACATCAACCACTTCATCGCGATGGACTTCTACGGCTTCGAGAAGGTCGTCAACGCGGTCGGCGGTGTGGACGTCTGCTCCACCACCTCGCTCTACGACTACGAACTCGGCGACATCCTCAAGCGCCCCGGCCACCAGACCCTCAAGGGCCGCAAGGCACTCAATTACGTTCGTGCGCGGACCATCGCGTCGGAGGGCAACGGCGACTACGGCCGCATCAAACGCCAGCAGCTGTTCATGTCGTCGCTGCTGCGTTCGGTGCTGTCGAACAACGTGCTCTCCAACCCGGCCAAGCTGAACACGATCGTCAACACCTTCATCCGCTACAGCTACGTCGACGGCGTGAACACCGAGTCGCTGCTCGACCTCGCCGAATCGATGGAGGGCATCGACGCCGGCAAGGTCTCCTTCATCACCGTGCCCACCACCGGCACGGCGACCGACGGCAGCAACAACGAGCTACCCAACACCGAGGGCATCGACGCGATCTTCAACGCGATCATCGACGATCAGCCCCTCCCCCGTGAGGGCGGCCGTAAGGCCAGCACCCCCGGCAGCAGCACCACCACCAGCACCGACGACTCGTCGAGCACGCCGCCACCCACCACCCCGGAAACCCCCACCCGGGTGTCGGCAACCGCACAGAACGCGGCCAACGTGGGTGTGCGGGTCCTCAACGGCACGGGCCGTACCGGGCTCGCCGGCGAGGTGTCGCAGCAACTCGCCAACAGCGGCTTCGACGTCCGAGGCGTTGCCGACGCATCGGAGAGCCGCACCGACACCGTCGTGCGGTACGGCCCCGGACAGCAGGACGCCGCCGCCACCCTGGCCGCCACCATCCCGGGTGCGACGATCCAGTCCGACCGCACCGTGCGGTCCGGCGTCGAGGTGATCCTGGGCAGCGGTTTCACCGGTTCCATCGGCTCGGTACCCGAGGTCGGCAGCGCGGTGTCGGTGGATCAGCTGCCGCCGTCGGTCCGCGCGAACAATCTGCCCAACGACCTGGCCATCACCAACGCCGGCGACACCACCTGCTCGTAGTCCGGCCCGTCGGAATCAGCGCCGGGAGATCGTCGACCAGCAACGTTCACCCCTGTTCACGGTGTGTTCATCGCGCCGGATCGGGTTACCTCCACCACACGCCGGTATCCTGGTTCCATGCGTACCGCGTACCACGAGCAGCTCGACGCGCTCAATACGATCCTCGGCGACATGTGTGAACTCGCCGGTGCCGCCATGTCCCGTGCCACCCAGGCGCTCCTGCAGGCCGATCTGTCGGTCGCCGAGTCCGTGATCACCGACAACGACCGGATGAGTGAGATGTCGGCGCGTGCCGAGGAGCAGGCCTTCGCGTTGCTCGCCCTGCAGGCGCCGGTCGCCGGTGACCTGCGCGGTGTCGTCAGTGCCTTCCAGATCGTCGCCGATGTCGACCGGATGGGCGCGCTCGCGCTGCATGTCGCCAAGGTGGCGCGTCGTCGCCACCCGGCCAAGGCCCTCCCCGAAGAGGTCAACGGCTACTTCGCCGAGATGGGCCGACTGGCTGTGAAACTCGCCCACAACGCCCGGGAGGTCCTCGAGACCCAGGACCCCGAGGCCGCCGTCCACCTGCAGGAGGACGACGACGCGATGGACGATCTGCACCGGCACCTGTTCACCGTCCTGATGGACCGCGAATGGAGTCACGGCGTGGCCGCGGCCGTCGACGTCACTCTTCTCGGCCGCTACTACGAGCGCTTCGCCGATCACGCCGTCCTCATCGGTCGGCGCGTGGTTTTCCAGGCGACAGGTAAGACGCCGGAGCAGTTCCAGCAGGTTTCCTAGTCCCCCACATCACACCGCCGGCCGAGATGCTGTGTGCATCTCGGCCGGCGGTTGTGGTGGCACACTTGGCGAGATTTTTCCCTCGGCTCATCTGCCGTTAGGTTTGCGAATATGGGTCTCCACCATCCCACCGAGCCCGATGTGCGGGCCGTCGTCGAGCATGACGAAGCCGCACATCGCCGCCAGATCCTGACCTACCTGGCCATCACCACGGCGCTTGCCGCGCTCGTGGTGCTCCTGCTCCTCGGTCTCTGAGCGCGAGCATCAGCCGAAGCGACCGGAGATGTAATCCTCGGTCTCGCGCTTGAGCGGGTTGGAGAACATGGTCTCCGTGTCGTTGATCTCGACGAGCTGCCCGGGCTGGCCTATGCCCTCGAGATTGAAGAACGCGGTCTGGTCACTCACGCGCGCGGCCTGCTGCATGTTGTGGGTGACGATGACGATCGTGTATTCCTTCTTGAGCTCGCCCATCAGGTCTTCGATGGCCAGCGTCGAGATCGGGTCGAGCGCCGAGCACGGCTCGTCCATCAACAGCACATCCGGCGACACCGCGATCGCCCGGGCGATGCACAGGCGCTGTTGCTGGCCACCGGAGAGACCGCCGCCCGGCTTGTCGAGGCGGTCCTTGACCTCTTCCCACAGGTTGGCACCGCGGAGGCTGAGTTCGGCGGTCTCGTCGAGCTGCGCCTTGTTGCGCACGCCCTGCAGTTTGAGGCCGGCGACGACGTTGTCGCGGATCGACATCGTCGGGAACGGGTTGGGGCGCTGGAACACCATGCCGATGGTCGAGCGCACGCTGACCGGGTCGACGCCCTTGCCGTAGATGTCCTCGCCGTCGAGCAGCACGCTACCGGTGGCGTAGGCGCCGGGGGTGACCTCGTGCATGCGGTTGAGCGTGCGCAGCACCGTCGACTTACCGCAGCCCGACGGGCCGATGAAGGCGGTGATGCAGCGCGGCGGGACCTCGAGGGTCACGTCCTTGACGGCGTGGAAGCTGCCGTAATGGATGTTCAGGTCTTTGATGTCGAGACGCTTGGCCATGGTGGGGTTCCGATCTGTGTTGTCCGCTCCCCGCGGCGTGGGCGGGGCCGGGCCGCGAAGGGGTCAGAGGGTCTTGGTGGGCGCGGGCGCGGAGGACTTCCGCAAGGTCTTGGAGATGTGGACGGCGAACCCGACCAGCTTGGGCAGGAACTTCGCGCCGAAGTAGACGAGCGCGACGAGGATCACCAGCGTCAGTGCGGCCCCCCACACCTTGTCGAAGGCGCTGGGACCGTTGTTGTACTGCTGCACCATCATCAGCGGAAGCGACTGCTGGTTGCCTTCGAAGGGATTCCAGTTCATCGCACGGGTGGAGCCGACGAGGATCAGCACCGGGGCCGACTCACCCATCACGCGCGCGATCGCGAGCATGACGCCGGTGATGATGCCCGACAATGCGGTCGGCAGAACCACCCGCGCGATGGTCTTCCACTTCGGGATGCCCAACGCATACGACGCCTCGCGCAGATCCTGCGGGACGATCTTCAGCATCTCCTCGGTGGCCCGAACCACCAGCGGAACCATCAGCAGCACCAGGGCGATCGCGACGACGAACCCCGACCGGGGCAGACCCAGGGTGGTCCGCCAGACCGCGTAGACGAACAGCGCCGCGACGATCGACGGCACGCCGGAGAGGATGTCGACCATGAAGGTGGTCGCCCTTCCCAGCCATGAGCGGCCGGTGCTGTATTCGACCAGGTAGATCGCCACCATGATGCCGAGCGGGATGGAGATCACCGCGGCCAGCGCGGTCTGGATGAGCGTGCCGACGATAGCGTTGAACGCGCCGCCCTTGATCTCCGGCGAACCCCACCAGTCGGGATCGAGGATGGGGCCGATGCCGTTCTGCACCAGGGTGATGACCAGCCAGAACAGCGGTACGAGCGCGATGACGAAGGCGGCGACGGCCAGTCCGCGCACGGCGACGTCGGAGAACCGCCGGCGACCGGCGATCGGCTGAAAACCGGATGGCCGCTTCTTGACCGGCTCGACTGAGTGAGAATCGGTGATTGCGGTCATGTCACTTCTTCCTTCCGACGACCGCACGGGCCGCGGCGTTGACGATGAAGGTCAGCACGAAGAGAGTGAGACCCGCGGAGATGTAGGCGCCGGTTTTGGCGGGTGAATCGAACTCCGCCGCATTGTTGGCGATCTTGGTCGCGAACGTCTCGCCGCTCTCCATCAGGTTGAAATTCATCGGGCCGACGGTCGAGATGATGAGCAGCAGCGCCATCGTCTCACCGAGCGCGCGACCGAGACCGAGCATCGCACCGCTGATGTAGCCGGAGAATCCGAACGGCATCACCGCGAGCTTGACCACCTCGAACTTGGTGGCACCCAACGCAAGTGCGGCCTCCCGATGCCCCTTCGGGGTCTGCATGAACACCTCGCGGGTGACCGCGGTGATGATCGGCAGGATCATCACCGCCAGCACGATGCTCGCGGTCAGGAGCGTGCCGCCGGTGGACATGTTGGCCACCTGGGTCGGCTGCTGGAAGAACGGCAGGAATCCGAGGTTGCCGACCAGCCATTCGTTGACCGGGACCAGCGCCGGACCGAGGACCAGGATGCCCCAGAGGCCGTAGACGATGGACGGCACCGCGGCGAGCAGGTCGACGGTGTAGGTGATGGGTCCGACGAGCCGCTTGGGTGCGTATTCGGTGAGGAAGATCGTGATGCCGAGGGCGATGGGCATCGCGAGCAACAGCGCGATGACCGAGACGACGACCGTGGCGTAGAACAGCTGCGGGATGCCGAAGGTCAGTTCGGTACCCGAGGTCACCCACGGACCGGTGTAGGTGAAGAAGTTGGCGGTGTTCTTCGCCAGCGACGGGATCGCCTGGGCCAGAAGGAAGATGGCGATCAGGGCGATGACCAGCGTGATCAGGAACCCTGAGCCGACGGCAAGGGATCGGAAGACACGGTCGGCGATCTGGTGACGGGCCCCACCGTGCAGGCTGCTCGAACCCGGTTCGCCAGGCGCGGCGGGGGCACCGTCCGGCGTCTCACCGGGCGGGATGGTGCCGCTCTGTTCCTGGCCTGCTGTGGAGGTCATGCGTCCTTCTGTTTCGGCTCTGGTCACTTTGGCCACTTCCCGCGGTCTCGTGGACACGCCAATCTCGTTTCAGTGTGTCAACCACGAGCGCGGAACCGCAAACGACTCCAGGCGGTTCCGCGCTCGGGATCGAGGTGGCTATCAGGCGTTGCCGCCGCTGCCGGCCAGCGCGTCGACGGTGCCCTGGACGGTGGTCTTGAAGCCCTGCGGGAGCGGCACGTAACCGATCTCGGCGAGGCCGTTCTGACCGTCGGACAGGATCTTGGTGAAGGCTTCCTTCAGCGTGGTGCTGGTGGCCTCATCCGAGTAGCCGGTCGAGCAGACGATCTCGTAGGTGGTCAGCAGCAGCGGGTAGGCACCCGGGGTCTTCGAGGCGAAGAGCGCGTCGATGTCGACCACGAGGTCCTTGCTGCCCGGCGTCTTGAACTTGACGGCGTCGAGCGCCTTGCCGGCCGAGTCGGCGTTCAGCTCAACCGCACCGGCGCCGAAATCGATTGCGGCGGTACCGAGCTGGTTCTCGGTGACGAAACCCCACTCGACGTAGGTGATGGAACCGGGGGTCTTCTTCACGGTGTCGCCGACGCCGGTCGACTTGGCGGCCGCCGAGCCGCCCTTGCCCTTGAAGCTCTTGTCGTGCTCGTAGGGCCAGGCCTGCGGGGCCGAGGCCGAGAGGAACCGCTGGAAGTTGTCGGTGGTGCCCGACGAGTCGCTGCGGTGCACCGGGACGATGTTGGTCGACGGGAGGTTCACACCCGGGTTGAGTGCGGCGATCTCCGGCGCGTTCCACTTGGTGATGCGCGAGTCGAAGATGCCGGCGAGGACCGTCGGGTTCAGCTTCAGGTTCTCCACGCCGCTCAGGTTGTAGGCGATCGCGACGGGACCGGCCACCAGCGGGATGTGCCAGGCATCGTTGCCGTTGCAGCGCTGCTTGGCCGCGGCGGCCTCGTCGGGCTTGAGTGCCGAGTCGGAGCCGGCGAAGTCGACGTCACCGCTGTTGAACTTCTTGATGCCGTCGCCGGAGCCGCTGCCGGTGTAGTCGAGCACGATGTCGGTGTTGTCGGCGAGCAGGTTGGAGAAGTGCTCGATCGCCTTCTGCTGGGCGGTCGACCCCTCGCCGCTGATGGTCTTGGTTTCGTCGCTACCACAGGCCGTCATGACCAGGGCCAGGGCCGCCAGGCCCGAGACCGCAGCAAGGGCAGGTTTCCGATTCATGTTCACCGCAGGGATTGCCTTTCATCCAGGAATCACACTCGTCGGGCGCACCGGTGAGCCCGGAGTGTCCGAATTGAAGTTAGGGGCCAGCGGTGGACTGATAGTCGACAGCAGGTGAACGAGAGATGAATTGGGCAAGCCATCTCCACGGTGGGCACGTGCGGTGGTTCACACGCCACAGCGTTACCGACGATCCAGACATAAGGTAAGCCTTGGTATAGCTGCGAAGCTCTCATGACCACCATTCATCGCTCCCGCCAGACGACCGGCCCGGTGCGTGTCGCACCTGTCGACATCGCGCACAGCAGGCACCGGTCGGCCTTCGTCCTCGGTCCGGTCCCGATACCCGACGCCGAGGTGGCCACCGATCGCATCCGTCGGCTGGCCGCGGTCGGCCCCGCTGCGCGCATCGGGTTGCGACCGTCGACCGTCCACGACCGATGGATCTTCGATCCCGCCGGACTCGACGACGCCGTCTCGTCGGCGCCTCAGATCGACGATCACTCCGAGCTGCTGCGCATCGCGCGCGAGGCGCCCGGCGAGCAGTTGCGCGTCGTGCTCGCCGGTGACCATCTGGCCTTGGACTACGACCACGGGCTCGGGGACACCGCACTGCTCAACGTCATCGCCGAGGTCCTGATGGGCGTCCGCGATCCCGCCGATCCCGATCTGTGGCGCGGCCATCGCCTCGTGGTCCCTCGCCGGGGCCGTCGCCACCCTGGCCGCCGACCCGCGCCGGCTGATTGCGCTAGCCCGATTCCATCGACGCCGGCCTCCCCCGCCGCCTGTCGCGGCCACGCGGCCGATCCCGCCGATCCCGCCGATCCGCCCGATAGTGCAGACCGCGCGGATCGCCCGCGACCACTGCGCCGCGCTACGCGCCGCACGCGACCGCAACCTGCCCGGGGTGAGCATGTTCGCGCTCACCACCGTGCGCTGGTCTCCGCGCTCGCCGAGGCCGGAATCACCCTCAACCCGATGGTCACGCTGCCCTTCGATGCCCGCGGCTACCTCCCGTCCGGGGTCACCACTCTCGCGAACTTCTCCGCGGGACTCGTCTTCGACGTGCGGCCCTCGACCTCGCCACGCGAACTGCAATCCGAGCTGTCCACGTCAGCGCGGATGGGCAGGCCGGCGGCGAACCTGCTTGTCACGACCGTCAAAGCTCGCCGACGTCTCCGCGAAACCGGTACGCTCGATCACCCACCCGGCCTGCCGTGCGGCGATATCCGGGTCGCCGACCTGCTGCACTCGAGCGTCGGTGTCATCGGCGGGCCCGACAGCCGCTGGCAATTCACCGACGCCGAGCGCGCGACGGTCGTGGGCGCCGCCGACCCGCCATCACCGTCGGGCATCACCGTCACCTCGGCCATGGTGGCCGGCGGCATCATCCTCTCGGCGACCCTGCGCGACGACGTCTTCGAGGCCGACGTGGTCGGCACTGCACTCGATCGTGTCGCGTTCCACGTCGAGCGGCTCGTCGGCGCTCGTCCGCAGTCTGCATGATCATCACCGCGTGATCTGAACCACAAGCGCACCCGGCGTGCATACTTTGGTTAGCCTTTCCTAATGTCACTGGGTTAGGCTGCAGGCTGCATACCCGCCCCGACACCGCTGTGTCACCGCCCGGAAGATTCGCCTGTTGTCCCCGACATCCCTTCCCGCGACCGCACATTCCGCGTCGACGAACCGCACCGCCGTGTCGCTGACCGTGGTCGTCTGCTGCTACACCGACCGGCGCCGGCCGCTGCTCGACCGCGCAATCGCCTCGGCCCGTACGCAACTCGGCAACACCGACCGACTGATCGTCGTCGTCGACCACAACCCGGATCTGCTCGCCGACCTCACCGCCACGTACCGCAGCGCCCCCGAGGTCACCGTGGTGCCCAATGTCGGCGTCCAGGGGTTGTCCGACGCCCGCAACAGTGGAGTCGCCGAAGCCTCCGGTGACGTGGTGGTCTTCGTCGACGACGATGCCGCCCTGCGGCCCGACGCCCTCGAGGCCCTGCGACGCCGCTTCGTCGACGAGGACGTGAGCTGCGTCGGCGGCGCGGTCGAGGCGGAGTGGGCGGCCGGCCGCCCACCCGCCTGGTTCCCCGACGAGTTCGGCTGGGTGGTGGGCTGTGACTACCGCGGCATCGCCGACAACGGTGCCGATATCCGCAATCCGATCGGGGCGGCAATGGCGGTGCGGCGCAACTACATCCACGAGATCGGGGGGTTCTCACCGCATCTCGGCCGGCGCGGAACCTTCCCGGCCGGCTGCGAGGAAACACTGATGGGCATCTCGCTACGCGAGCACCATCCGGGAACCCGGATCGTGCGTGATACCGATTTCGCAGTGCGGCACAGTGTTCCGTCCGACCGCGCCCGGCTTCGCTACTTTCTCCGCCGGTGCTATCAGGAAGGCCGCTCCAAGGCCGTGCTGTCGCGCCTGACGACCACCGGCAACGCACTGGCCAGCGAGCGCCTCTACACCACGCGGGTCCTGCCCAGCGGCGTCTGGCGGCATCGCCGGAAACGGCCGGGTCATCGCCCTGAGCGCCGGATTCCTCGTCACCTGCACCGGATTCGCGGCCGGACGACTCACGGTCGGAAAGGACCTCGCATGAACCGACTGGGCACCCTCATCGGTGCGCGTCAGACCGCACGCATCAGTGCCCTGACGTTGCTGGTGTACTTCGCCGCCGAGTGGGTCGTATCGGCCACCTGGCGTGGACATTACGGCTATCGTGATGTCACCGTCGGACCGCTCGGCGTCCCGTTCTGCGGTCCGAGCGGCACCTGGCCGTGCAGTGCGCTGTCACCGGTGATGAACGTCGCACTGGTCATCACCGGACTCGCGATCGCCGCGCTGGCCTGCGCGTGGATGGCACGGACCCGCACCGCCTGGCCGCATGCGCTCATGCTGGTGATCGCCGGTGCCGGCTTCGCCGCCGCGGGCATCATCACCGAGAAGATCGATTACCCACTGCACTCGCTCACCATGAACGTGTTCGGGGTGCTCGGTGCGCTCGGTTGCGTTCTGATCGGAGTGTCGTCGACGACGCGCCTGCACTCGACGGTGCGTTTGGTCCTGACGGCCGGTGGAATCCTGTCGACCATCGGATACTTCTGCTACACAGCAGGTTTCACCGGCCTGCTCGGGGCGGGCGGAACGCAACGCCTCATCATCTACCCGATCCTCATCGCCCTGCTGATCGCCGGCCTCAGCGGCGGCACCGCCTCCGACCCCGCGGCACCGGCGCCCGGGGACACGTCGCGTGATTCACGTGACGAGCGCACCGTAGCGGCATGAATCCGCGTTCGCTCCGCGACGCGCTACGCATCGCGGTGATCACCGCGATCCTCGCCGCGTCTTCGGCGTGCACCTTCTCCCCCGGCAGCGCCGCGGGAGATCCCTACGGGCCTGCCTTCGTCGACGAATTCGACGGCCCGGCACGGCCGGTCGGACGTCCGTGGGTTCACGACCGGGGTGCGGGGGGCTGGGGTAACAACGAAACCCAGCTCTACACTGACGATCTCGCCAACTCACGGATCGACGGGCAAGGTCATCTGGCGATCACCGCGCGGCGATCGGGGAACACCGTGACCTCGGCGCGGCTCACCACCCACCACACCATGTCAATCACCTACGGTCGGGTCAGTGCCCGGATCTCGATGCCCGCCGGGCAGGGACTGCACTCGGCGTTCTGGATGCTCGGCGACAACGTCGACGACGTCCAATGGCCCACATCCGGCGAGATCGACATCATCGAGACCATCAACCACGGCCGCGCGTACCACACGGGAATCCATCTGCCGCAGGCTTCTTCGGTGCGCGGCCAGACGCTGTCGGCGTCGGCGCCGTTCGGTACGCCGCTGGCCGGACAGTTCCACGTGTACTGGGTGAACAAGACGCCGGGCCGGATCGAAACGGGCATCGACGACCGGACCCTGTTCGTCGCCACGCCGGCCGACCACGCCCCGGACGCGCGCTGGGTCTTCGATCAGCCGTTCCATCTCCTGCTCACACTCGCCGTCGGCGGCAACTGGCCGGGACCGACGGATTCGACCACGCCGGCATCGGCGACCATGCTCATAGATTGGGTTCGGGTGATCAAACTGTGAACGCACCAACTGCTCCGCTGTCCCTCCCGCCGGCGATGCCGATCGACGGCGTTCCCGAATGGACGGGCGCCACCTGGGTCGGGATGCTCGACGTCGGTGCTGTGGGGGCCGGCGCTGACCCGGAGGTCCTGTGTGCCCCCGAGCAGATCGATGGCTATCGCCGGGCGCGGGTGCTGCTGCGTGCCGGTCTCACCCCGCTCGAGTTCGTCGACGTCGAGGTGGTCGACGGACTGATCCGGGTGCCCATCCCGGAACTCTTAGTGCCACAAGATCATTCCGACGTCGAGCAACCGCCGATCTCGGTGGTCGTGTGCACCCACGAGCGTCCCGAGCAGCTCCGGGTGGCGCTCGCCTCACTCCGCACGGTCGACTACCCCGACTTCGAGGTGATCGTCGTCGACAACGCGCCGCAGGGACCGGCCACCGCCGACGTGGTCGAGGAGATCGACGATCCGCGGTTCCGTCGCGTGGTGGAGCCGGTCGCCGGGTTGTCGTCGGCGCGCAACCGCGGACTCACCGCCGCCCGGCACCAGATCGTCGCCTTCACCGACGATGACGTCGTCGCCGATCCCGGCTGGTTGCGCGGTCTCGCACGCGGATTCGCCCGCGACACCGACGTCGCCTGCGTCTGCGGCATGGTCCCGAGCGGCGAACTGCGCACCCGGCCCCAGGCGTACTTCGACTGGCGGGTGTCCTGGGCGGACACCATGAGCACCCGGGTGTACTCCCTCGACGACCCGCCGCATGACTTGCCGCTCTTCCCCTTTCAGATCGGCGCCTACGGTACCGGAGCCAACTTCGCCGTCCGCCGCGAAACGATCCGGCGCCTCGGCGGCTTCGACGAGGCGTTGGGTGCGGGTACCCGAACGCGCGGGGGAGAGGACATCGACATGTTCTTCCGTGTCCTGACAGCCGGATACGCGCTGGCCAACGAGCCGTCGTCGATCATCTGGCACCGCCATCGCAGCGACACCGACGCGCTGCTGGTGCAGGCACGCGGCTATGGCCTGGGCCTCGGCGCCCGGCTGACCAAGGTCGCGGTCAACCGACAGCATCGTCGGCTGGCGTTCTCGGTGCTGCGACGCCGTGCCCGCGCCGTCGCCCGGGCCAGTGCCGACTACGGCGCGATCACCAAGCCGCCCAGGGAGTTCGCCGAGGAGATGTCGTCGGCGGTCGGACGCATCGAGGTGTTCTCCGTGCTCGGTGGCCCGGTCGCGCTGGCGCGTGAGCGGATGCGCGGGCGCCGCGCCACCCCCCTACCCGGAGCATCCACATGAGTGCGGTGATCGATGCCGCCGCCGACACGCATCCGGTCGCCACGCCGCCACGGTCGCGCGGGCCGGTACGCCGACAGCCCGTGTCGATGCCCGACGTCGCACTCGTCGCGGGACTCACCGGACTGGCCGCCACTGCCCCGCTGCCGGCCGTGCTCCGGGCACTTCTGGTGGGCGCCTTCGTGTTCGTCGGGCCCGGCGCCGCCTTCTGCGCGTGGGTTCGTCTACCGCGCGCGGCCCGAGCGGCCGCCGTTCCGACCCTGGGCATGTCGGCGATGACGCTCGTCTCGCTGACCGCGATGTGGTCCTATCGCTGGTCCACCACCGGCATCCTGGTGCTGTCCGCGCTGGCCGTGATCGCCGCGAGTCTCGGGCACTATCAGTGGCGATCGGGGTGGCCGAATCCACGCACGTGGGGACGAACCGCCTGGTCGGTGGTGCGCGACACCGTCGCCGCGCCCGGGATCAACGCGGCCACCCTACTCCTGTTCGCGGCGCTGATCTGCTGGGCGGCAGCGATTCCCGGCCTGCCCGGCGTCGACGCGAGCTTCTACGGTCTGTTGTTCAGTGGGCGCGCCATCCTGTTGATCCCGGCGATGGCGCTGACCACGGCCGCCTTCGTCGTGGCGACGGTGAGCGGGCGCACCGCGGCCGCCGCCGCAGCCGTCGGGGTCGCCATCGTGGTGGCCCGGGTGACCACCTGGCTGGGCACCGAGATCCCGGTCTACGACTGGACGTACAAGCATCTCGCCGTGGTCGACTACATCCTGGCCCATGACCTGATCGCGCCAAACGGCACCGACATCTACGCCCAATGGCCCGCGTTCTTCGTCACCGCCGCCTGGTTCTGCGAGGTCACCGGCCTGCCGGTGACGACGCTGGCACATGTGTTCGCCCCGATCATCCACATCCTCATCGCCATCGTCGTCTACTCGGCCGCGCGCGTGATCGGGTTGTCGGCACGTGTCGCGGTGGCCGCCGCGTTCATCGTGGAGACCGTGAACTGGGTTGGGCAGGACTACTTCTCGCCGCAGGCGTGGTCGCTGGTGATCGCCTACGGCCTGATCACCCTGCTGCTGGCCTCACGTGGTGCGCCGCGCACCGCGGCCGTCGCCATCATCCCGTTCGCGGCGATCGTGCCGACCCATCAGCTCACGCCGTTCTGCTCGCGGTGTTCTGCTCACGGCGACCGCTCGTCGCCGTCGATCCCGAGCTGCCGGCGCAACGTCTCGACACGATCATCCGGCAACTCGAACTGCACGGCCGACGCGCGGGTCTGCTGATCTCCGACGCCGAGCACCTGCGCGAGTCACACGCGGTGGCCGACACCCACGGACTCGAGGTCGTGACCATCACCGAGGGCATCGGCCTGATCGACGGGACCGAGACACCCGCCACACCTTCGACTGTGTCGGTGGCACATCGTGTTCGGGAGAACGCGCCGGCGGACCCCGGTTTGGCGGTAACCAGTATCCAGTTCACCTCGGGATCGACCGGCACCCCAAAAGGCGTTCTGCACCCGAACACGATGTGGCTGTGCGACGCGGAGTTGATCCGCGACGGGTTCGGGGCGCGTCCCGGGCGGCGAATCGCATTGTCTGCCGATCAGCTTCGGCGCGGGACTCAATGTGTTGATCGGCTCGCTGCTCGCCGGTGCGGATGTGCTCGCCGTCGATCCCCGACAACACGATCCGACGGCCGTCCTCGACAAACTCGCCGCCCACGACATCGACGTGGCATTCATGACGCCCGCACTGCTCCGCGCGCTCACCACGGCACGGTCACACGACCGTGGCGCCGCTCATCGCGCGTGGTCGGTCATCGAGCGGATCATCACCACCGGCGAGCCTCTTACCGGTGAGATCGCCGCTGCGACACTCTCGCCCCGCAGGCCACCGTCACCAACTGGGTCGGGTCGTCGGAGACCTCGGCGATCAGCTATCACGACGTGCGCGCCGCGACGCCCCGGTCGCCGGGGAATCTGCCGGCCGGGATTCCCGCGCCGCACAAGATCATCACGATCGACGACGACGGACGGGTCCTGGTGTCGTCGCGTCACCTCGCTCTCGGCTACCTCGACCCCGCCGCGGATGCCGGGCGCTTCATCCGCGACGCCGACGGTCTCACCACCTTCCGTACCGGTGATCGTGGCGCGTGGGAGGGCCCCGGTCTAATTTTGCACGGCCGGATGGACGATGCGGTCAAGGTCCGCGGTTATCTGGTTGAGCCGTCGGAGATCCGCGAGGCCCTGCTGCGTTCCGGTGATCTCGCCGACGCGGCGGTCATCACCCGCGTGTCCGATTCGGGTGCAACCGAACTCGTTGCCTATGTGGTGCCGGACGGACGGGTCCGCACCCCACCGACATCGGTGATCCGCGCGCGCCTGCGTGCGAGTCTGCCCAGCTGGATGGTGCCCGCCCACATCGTGGAGTTGACCGCGCTCCCCCGTACCGGGCGAGGCAAACTCGACCGGGATGCGCTGCCCGACCCTCCGGCGCGCCGGCCGCAACCGCCCGTCGATGCCTTGGAGAGCGCGCTCGCCGAGGTGTGGGCGTCGGCGCTGCGACTGGATTCGGTGGGACGCAACGAGAATGTGTACGCGCTCGGCGCCGACTCGCTCACCGTCGCCCAGATCCTGGCCGACGTCACCCGGTCCACCGGTGTGCGCCTCACCGAGGCGGAAGCGGCCGCCGCACCCACCGTCGCCGAGATGGCGGCCACCATCGAGAGCAGGAGGGTCCGCGCACAGCGCGCGCGCCTGTCCCCGACAACGGTAAGACTCCATGATGGGGCGAAACTCAGTGGTGGCGAGGGTGTTCCGGTGTTCTGCTTCACCGGGGCCGGCGCCTCGGCGTTGACCTTTGTGCCCTTTGCCCACCAGATGGCGGGCACCGCGGGCATCGGCGCCATCCACGCGTTCACTCCCAACGGGCTGGACAATCGCGGACTCCCCGACTGGACGGTGGCCGCGGCCGCCCGCCGTCATCTGCGCGATCTGCGACGCATCGCGCCGAACGGCCCGTACGTCCTCGTCGGGCATTCACTCGGTGGTTTCATCGCCCTCGAAGCCGCCCGCCGGCTGCGTGCCGACGGCGGCGACGTCCGGCTCGTCGTCGCGGTGGACACCTTTGTGCCCGCACGCATCCGAGGGGAGGTGCGCCGCACCGACCCGGCGGTCACCATGACCCCGGAACGCCCGCCGCTGCCCCGACGCGAACTCTGGCGACGACGCCTGCTGGTCCCGTTCGCCGGTCTCTACCGCTCACCCGCCCGGGCCGCGCAGGCCATGGAGGAGATCGGTGTGCGGGTGGGCCGGTTGCACCGGCCGAAGCCTTACGACGGTCCAGTGCTCCTCGTGCAGGGCAGTGACAACGTCGACGACCCCCACTTCTGGGAGACCACCATCGCCCGAGGCGAATTCACCGTCGCCCGAGTCGATTCCGATCACGTCTCCATCGTGCGCGAACCCCACATCAACGAGGTGGTATCCCTCATCCGCGACCACCTGCATCCACTCGCCGGTTGAGCCGACTCGAGCCACCCCCATGGCCGAGCGAGCCACCCACCCCCGGGCTCACGGCCGGACGGTCGCCACCACACCCCGGTGGTCGGAGCCGGGAAGATCGACGGCGACGAAGCTCGTCGGGACCGGGCCCGCGCGGGTGAGCACACGATCGAGGGCGAGCATCGGGGAAATGGTCCGGTCGGCCGGATAGGTCGCGACGATGCCGGTGCCGAGATGCTCTGCGGCATCGGTGAGTTGCGGAGATCCCGGACTCGACGATCCGGACAGCAGATCACGGAACCTGCGGTGATCGTAGGTCGAATTGAAATCGGCACCGATGATCAGCGGCAATTGTTCGGCGCGTAGAGCACCGGCGAGACGCCGAAGTTCCAGATCCCATTTCCAGGCGGGCTCCGGGTACGGCGGGATCGGGTGCAGGACGTAGAGCGCGCGACGTCCCACACCCGGAACATCGGCCACCGCACGCAGATTCGCATGCTCCATCCCGGCGAGCGCGTGCCGATCCGTCAGCGGGAAACGCGAATAGATGCCGGCGCCGCTGCCACCGTCCCGCGGATCGAGGTAGACGAACGGCAGCCGGGCACGCAGACCTGAGCGGTCGATCCGGCCGACGGCGTCCGGGGTCAGTTCGACGACGGTCAGCACATCGATCCGGCGGTCGGCGACCGTGCGGGCCAGATCGGCGGTATCCGCCTGTCCGAGATAGATGTTGGCCTGCATGACACGTAGATCGGAATCGGCCACCACCTCGTCGGCTCCCACGAACAGGGGGAGCTGGGTGGCGATCCCCGCCACGACGACGACCAGTGCGACCGCTGCCGAATACACTCGCCGCGCGGCGCCCAGGACGACCAGCCCGACCATCGCGCCCAGAACGAACACCGGGGTGAACGAAGCCAGCCGCGACAGCGTCGAGCTGACCAGCCCCGAGACATGCGCTACGACACCGAGTATCCCGGCACCCACCAGTCCCCAGCCGCCGAGCATCACCACGGTCCGCACCACCCGGTGACCATCCCAGCGTCGCGCGGCGCGTGCGGTCCCCGCACGAACAGTGTTGTCGGACAACGCGTCAGTCGCCCTCGGGCCTACCGTAGGCGACGTCGATGGCGTAGCGGCCGAAGCCGAGCCGCTCATAGGTGTGCAACGCCGCGGTGTTGTCACCCTCGACGTAGAGATTGACCTCGGAGCGTCCGGTGGCGGCAAGATGATGCAGACCTGCGAGAGTGAGTAGCCGGCCCAGCCCGCGACCCTGTGCGGCCGGATCGACGCCGACGATGTACACCTCGCCCAGCTCGGTGTCGTGTTGCTTGGTCCAGTGGAATCCCAGCAGCCGTTCGGGATTCGCCGCGTCGAAGGCGAGAAACAGACCCTCGGGGTCGAACCACGCGGCCCCGACCCGTTCCGCGATCTGCTCGGCTCCCCAGCCGCCCTGCTCCGGATGCCAGTCGAAGGCGGCGTTGTTGACCCGCAGGATCTCCGCATCGTCGGCCGAACCGGCATAGGTGCGCAGCCGCACCGAGTCGTCGACGATCAGCTCGGGCAACGCCGGCGCCCCGGTTCCGAGACCGCGCCGCAGCTGCAGCAGTTCGCGTCGTCGGACCAATCCCATCGACGCTGCGAGCGCCTGCGCGCCGGGCAGATCGCCGTGCGCCCACACCCGCGCGTCACCGGCGCGTTCGGCTTCGCCGAATGCGGTGGTCAGCAGTGCCCGTCCGTGTCCACGACGACGCAGCTGCGGATCCACCACGGCCTCGATCATGGCCGGCTCGTCCCCGCGCCCGGGACTGATGTTGGCATACCCGGCGGCGGAGATGACGTGCCGGACGCCGCTGCCCGCTGCCGCGTCGATCGCGGCCACCGCCTGCTCGGACAGTGGCGAGATCCCGTCGGCCGCAGCAGCACCGTCCACCATCAGTCGGGCACGGGCGACGTCGTGCTCGCCCAGCGAATCGGTGACGGTGATGTCCGGGTGATCAGTTCCCGTTGGCGCTGGCACTGAACTCCTCGTCGAAGGGGTCGGATTTGGGCAGGTCGGCGAAGTCGTCGGCAGCGTCGTCGAACTCGTCGTCGACGGCCGGCGAATCCCCCAGGGCGGCATCCGATCCCGCCGACCGTCCGCGACTGGGGCGGACCGCCTTGTAGCCGACGTTACGCACGGTACCGATCAACGACTCGTGCTCGCTGCCCAGTTTGGCCCGCAGGCGACGTACGTGGACGTCGACGGTGCGGGTGCCGCCGAAGAAGTCGTAACCCCAGACCTCTTGAAGCAGTTGAGCTCTGGTGAACACGCGCCCGGCATTCTGGGCGAGGTACTTCAAGAGCTCGAACTCCTTGTAGGTGAGATCGAGCGGGCGTCCGCGCAGCCGGGCGGTGTAGGTTCCCTCGTCGATGACCAGCTCACCGAGGGGCACCTTGCCCGACGCCTCCTCGGTACTCACCCCGCGCGTGCGCGCCAGCAGCAGCCGCAGCCGGGCATCGAGTTCGGCCGGTCCGGTTCCGGGCAGCAGGAACTCGTCGATCCCCCAGTCGGCGTTGACGGCGACCAGGCCGCCTTCGGTGAGCACCGCGGCGACCGGCGCGGCCGACCCGGTGCTGCCCAGCAACCGGCACAGTCCGCGGGCGGCGGCCAGATCGGTGCGGGCATCGACGATCGCGACGTCGGAGTTACCGGCCTCCATCAGCGAGGACACCTCGGTGGGTGCGACCCGGACCGTGTGCGCCAGCAGAGACAATGACGGTAGTACCGATTCCGGATTGGGGTCCGCCGTCAGCAACAGGAGATCCATGGTCACTCCGATCTTCCTCTGTGTCCCCACCCAGGGCTGCCCGGTATCCACGGTGGACGAGATACTCCTCGTTGAGCGCCTCACGTGTGAGCAGCCCCTCGCGTGGGAGCAGCCATTGTCGCGCACACCCCGGCTCTTGTTTACGACGGCTTACCAACGTGTGCGCGATAGGTGACAGAATAGCGCCAATGGCGGGGTTCGCAGTTAACAAGGCAGGCACAGAGGTGTCCGAATCGGGTCCGGAGCGTTCGTCGCAGGGGGATTCCCGACGGGGCCGGCGGAACCGCCGCGGCATCGTTCTCGCGGTCGTCGTGGTCGTCGTTGTCGCTGCGGTGGCCGCCCTGGTCGACACCGGACTGGCCGTCCGGGGCGAATACCAGATGTCCCGGGCGATCGCCGCCTCACCGCGGGTGACCTTCGATCCCGAGGTGACGCTCAAGGGATTTCCGTTCACCACCCATGCTCGCGCCGGCGAGTTCGACGGCGCCGTCATCGCCGCTCGGGACGTCACTCTGGACGGCTGCGCGGGCAGAGGCGGCTGCCGGGGCGAACTCGGCGCCACCCTCGGCGCGTTCAGCGTCGGCGACGGATGGCGATTCCAGCCGGGTGATGTTGTGCACACCGCGTCGGTATCGGCCTACACCAAGCTCGATGCCATCGCGATGGCCCGCTATCTCGGCATCACCGATCTCACCGTCAGCACCCCGGCGCCGGACGGCAAGGCCGGTGGCGGCGGCCCCCAGGACGGGGCACCCAGCCGGGAATCGGGCGTGGTGTTCACCGGCACCGTCGCCCTTCCCCCGTCTGCGGGCGACGACCCGCATAACCCGCCGTCGGCGTCGTCCTATGAGGGTCCCAAGGTCAAGGTCAGTGTGGCCGTGGACCTCGCCATCGTCGACGGACGGCTACAGGTGCGGGCCACCCGCTACTACACCGGGCCGGAACGGCACGAGGACGACGACGTTCCGGCGGAGATGCGCACGGCTGTCCTCGACCGATTCAGCACGGTACTGCCCACCATCCCGCTCCCGTGGGGTCTGGTTCCGCAGCGCGCGGCCAGCCTCGGCGGCGACATCCGGCTGCTCGCCGACACCGGGCCCACCGACCTGGTTCTCGACGAGTTCTGAGCGGTATCGGCAGAACAGGCCCGGGCTTTTCGGGCCACCGGCGGGCTGTTGTACCCTCGTGGGCATGCAACAGCGCCGTGAGTTCCTGCTCACCCGCCGCCGGGCGATCGACTTCTGTCGCGTCGCCGATTGTTGCTGTCGCCCGCACCTCTAGACGGTGTTCGGGTCATTTCTCCAACTGGCACCACACCGTCGATGACGACCGGATCGTCATCACACGTCTGAGACCCTCTGCGTCTGACGACTGTGTGCCGACATCGCGTCGTTCATCTTCCCCCGAGGCGAGATCTCCTCATCCTCATCCACCAACGATTCACCCCATCCACACATCTGGGAAGGACCCCACCATGGCACGTTCCGACGTCCTGGTCAGCGCCGATTGGGCTGAGCAGAACCTCAACACCGATGGCGTCGTCTTCGTCGAGGTCGACGAAGACACCAGCGCCTACGACGGCGGCCACATCGCCGGCGCCGTCAAGCTCGACTGGAAGACCGACCTGCAGGATCCGGTCCGACGCGACTTCGTCGACGCCGAGCAGTTCTCCAAGCTGCTCTCCGAGCGCGGCATCGCCAACGACGACACCGTTGTTCTCTACGGCGGCAACAACAACTGGTTCGCGGCCTACGCGTACTGGTACTTCAAGCTGTACGGCCACAACGACGTCAAGCTGCTCGACGGTGGCCGCAAGAAGTGGGAGCTCGACGGACGTCCGCTGTCCACCGACGCGGTCAGCCGCCCGGCCACCAGCTACAAGGCGGGCGAGCCCGACAACACCATCCGCGCATTCCGCGACGAGGTCGTCGCCGACATCGGCGTCAAGAACCTCGTCGACGTGCGCAGCCCTGACGAGTTCTCCGGCAAGATCCTCGCGCCGGCGCACCTTCCGCAGGAGCAGAGCCAGCGTCCCGGCCACATCCCCGGCGCCATCAACGTGCCGTGGAGCAAGGCCGCCAACGAGGACGGCACCTTCAAGAGCGACGAGGAGCTCAAGGAGCTCTACACCGAGGCCGGCCTCGACGGGTCCAAGGACACCATCGCCTACTGCCGCATCGGTGAGCGCTCGAGCCACACCTGGTTCGTGCTCAAGGAATTGCTCGGCCAGCAGAACGTCAAGAACTACGACGGCAGCTGGACCGAATACGGCTCGCTGATCGGTGTCCCGATCGAACTCGGAGAAGGAAAGTAATTCACTATGTGTGCTGCACCCAAACAGGGACAGAAGCTGCCTGCGGGCGTCGACGTGGAGAAGGAGACCGTCCTGACCGGACAGGTCACCGACGGCTCGGGTAACCCCGTGGCCGGCGCCTTCGTGCGTCTGCTCGACTCGACCGGCGAGTTCACCGCCGAGGTCGTCGCGAGTCCCACCGGCGACTTCCGGTTCTTCGCCGCACCGGGCACCTGGACGCTGCGTGCGCTCAGCTCGGTCGGCAACGGCGAGAAGACGATCAACCCCGACGGCCCGGGCGTGCACGAGCACGACATCACCGTCAGCAAGTAGTCGTCACGACAACAGGGCCCGGTCACCGCAAGGTGACCGGGCCCTCGTCGTCGATCGTCCCCCCGAACACGTTCACCGTGGGCCCGGTTTCGTCGATCGTGCACCGGATTTCGTTGATCGTGCACCGGCCGTCGGTTCAGCCGCGCTCCGCGATCGCGGCCAGCCGCTCGATGGATGCGGCAAGTTTCTCGGCCGTGGTTGCCCGCGCGCGTTCGAGCCGCGACGGATCGTGCAGATCGGTCCAGTCGTAGGTGTGGACGACCACGGTTCCATCGCCGTCGGGCTCGAGCTCCCAACGCCACAGGTGTCCCACGGGCTCACGTCCGGGTTCGGCCGGACGCCAGGCGATGAGGCGGCCCTCGGCGAATTCGACGACGTGGTTCTCCCGGATCGCACCCTTCTTGGTCAGTCGCATCGAGAACACCTGCCCGGTGCCGGTGATCCGCTGGCCGTCGTCGGCGTGCGCGAGGTTGTCGTTGCCGTCCCATTCGGGCTGCCGTGCCGGATCGGCGATCAGCTCGAAGACGGACTCTGCAGGTGCGGCGATCCGCCGTGACGCCGACACGATGCGCGATGACTCAGCCATCCGCCCATCATCGCTCAGCAGGCAGCGCCGGGGCCAGGACCGAGCGAAGAGACCAGGACCATGCGGCGGAGGCCGATGCGCGAAGGGTCGACGGCCGGCGGTAGAATCGTCCACGTGGTGCTCTTCTTCGAAATTCTCCTGGTGCTGGCGGCGGTGCTGATCACCTGGTTCGCCGTGTACGTGCTCTACCGACTGGTCACCGACGAGTCGTGAGCGGCGACCCCGGCTCCGAAGCCGGTGGCAGCGACCCTGACGTGACCGGACCCCGACGGTCCGGCGATGAGGCGATCAATCAGGCCGACGCCCGCGCCGCCGAGTCCGGCAGCCGCGAACGCAACGTCCCCACCTGGGAAGACCTGCCCCTTCCGGCCGACACCGCCAACCTCCGGCTGGGCGCTGATCTCCATCCCGGTCTCCTGGCGCTGTTGCCGATGGTCGGTGTCTGGCGCGGCGAGGGTGAGGGCCACAATCCACACACCGGTGAGGACTATCACTTCGCGCAGCAGATCGTCGTCAGCCACGACGGTCAGAATTTCCTCAGCTGGGAATCACGGTCCTGGGTGATCGACGACGACGCCAACTTCGTCCGCCCGGATCTGCGCGAGACCGGTTTCTGGCGGATCACCGAAGACGACAGCATCGAATTCCTCCTCGCCCATGCCGAGGGCTGGATCGAGCTCTTCTACGGCCGCCCGCTCAACCAGACGTCGTGGAACCTGACCACCGATGTCGTCATCCGCAGCGAGACCGGACGCCACGCCGGCGGTGCCAAACGGCTGTACGGCCTCGTCGAGGACGGGGACTTCGCCTACGTCGAGGAGCGCGTCGACCCCGACGGTGAGCTCGTCCCACGCCTGTCGGCCAAGCTGCGCCGCCACGTGGGCTGAGTATCGGGCACGCTCACGCGCGGCGTCGGCAACCGACGCGCAACCGCCGCCGGTCCGACCATGCAAGGTACAGATTGCGCTTCGGCAGCGCGCTGTAGACCACGGTGCCCAGCATGATCACCACCGAACCGTAGTGGGTGGCCGTTCCCGGACGCCCGGGCCAGCCGGGATGGATCGTGCCCGACGCCGATCGGTACGGCGCGCGGCCGGGGGAACCGCCCTCGCGCCGGCCCACCACCGAGAACACCTGGCCGGTGTTGGCGGTGACCGACACCGGGAAGCTCACCTGCGATCCCGGCGCGAGCTCGGTCACCGAACGCGTGTGACCATCCTTGTGCAGCACGGCCATCCACTCGGTTCCGGTGTTGCGCATGGTGATCGACGATCCGCCGGTGCGGTACTGGAAGGACAGACCGTCGGCGTCGGCATCGCGGTGATCCTGATGGGTGTACCCGCCGTTCCAGTCCGCACTCCACGGTGTCAGGTAGTGCTGATCGAGAAACTCGCGGCGGGTCGGCACCGGCAGCGTGCTCGGCATCGACCGGCCGTCGGACATCCACACCACACCGAACACCCTGGGCGAGCCGTGAACTCGGGCGCCCTGAACGTAGCAGAGCAGGTCGACGGCCGGCAGTTGCGCCGAGGTACCCGGGGCGAGGATCTCCAGACCCAGCGGGACCTCGGTCCCGAGCGTCAGTAGCGCCACCACCTCGTCGCCGCGGTTATGGATCGTCGCCGCACCGTCGTCGACGCTGTGGAAGATGCCCGCTGCGTGCGGGTCGCCGAAGGTGAAGTCCGGTGTGCGACGACTCCCGAAGTCCGCATGCCCCGGGCGCCAGTACCTGCCACCGGGATCGATGTCCTCGAAATCTGCTGGTGCGCAGGAACTCTGCGGCAAGTCGAGTTCGGCGGTCGCGGGCGCGACGACGTCGACGGCCGGCTCCGTCCGCCCGATCCACGACACCGGCCGGTGAACGGTGGCCCGCTGTGTCGCTGGGGTACTCATCGCTGTCTCCTCTGTCGAAGCGGCTGATGTACACGATTTCACTCGTCTTCGACGCCGAACTCACGAGTAGTGCACTACGCGAACCGCACCCTCGGACCACCCGAACACCGACTGGGATCGCAGACCGCAATCGCAGACCGGGATTACCGGGCCCCGACATGGAACGACCCCCGCACCGCCCCGGATGGGGCCCGGCCGACCGGACGGGTCGGGGTGCGGGGGTCGGGTGACCATCGGGTATTCGCAGGCGCCGGGTGTGTCCACCACGGTGCGACACGAATGCCACACGGTCAGCGTCTAACGGATGGTCACCTCACGTGTCCGTATGTCAATCAACTTCAGACCACCTCCTTCCTTGTGTACCTGCGAACCTACGCCGGGTGTCCAGAGACGGGCAACGGATTTTCTGCACCGGGTTTCCCACCGGACGATCCGGGACGCACGATCAACGACTTCGGGCGCACGGTCAACGGCACGTGGTCACGGGGTCGGGACGGGAGCGCCGGTCTGCGGTGCGGGTAGCGCCGGCGGTACCGAACCGGTCGGTGACTGCGAGGTGGGCAGGCCGGGAACAGGTTTCGCGCCCGGTGGCACACTGCCGCCGACGTCGATCTTGCTGCGGAACGACTCGTCGGTGATCACGTCGATCCCATTGACGAGCCAGCGGTCCCCCGACCGCTCCATGCTGTAGGTCAGGCGGCTCGGGTTGATGCTGACCATTTCCTTGTTCCCGTTGCGGGTGACGGACTGATTGATGAACAGCAGCACCGTTGCCGTGTCGCGCGTGTTGGTGACCACGCCGGCGTCCTGGATCGTGACCTCGGAGACGATGTCCTGCTTGCGTACCTCGGCGGCGAGACTCGCATCGGTGACGGTCTTGTCGTACTCCGGCTTCGCCGCCCCGGTCAGGATGTTCATCGACCGGTCGATGTGGTCGCTCACGTTCTTCGCGTTGTAGCCGAACATGTCGACCGCGTACTCCTTGGCCGCCGCGAGTGACGACTCGCGCGCCGATTCCGTCGCCCGGCCATCCCAGTAGCGGTAGCCGAGGAACCCGGCCGCGACCGCGGACCCGAGCAACAGCACCACCAGCACCGACCCGATCAGCACCGGGCCCATCGACCGGCGCGTCGTGCCGTCACGGCCGCCCATCACGCCACCCACTCGAAGTTCGTGACCTTGAGGTCACCGTTGATCCGGGTCATGTCCACCCGCCAGCGGAAGGTCTGCACCTGCGTCGGGATCTTCCCGTCCAGCGATCGCTGCTCCCAGCCGAACACCATGATCACCGAGCCCTCGTCGGGTTCGGCCTTCGTCACGGCCTCGGACAGGATCGACGTCTTGGTCTCGACGTTGGTGTCGCGGACCAGTCCGACCGCCTGCTGCGTGGAATCCTGCAGCTGCTGTTTGACGCGACCGCTGGTGTCCTCCTGCACGGTCTTGAGCACCTGGTCGACGTTGGACGGGTTCATGCTGGTCATGTTCACGATGAACTGCGACGCGAACGACGAGTACTCACTGCGCAGTTCGTCGAGGTCCTGCTGCCGGTTGATCCCGATCGCGAAGACCGCCGCGGCGACCGCGAACGCGATGGTCGCGATGACGGCGACGACGGCCAGCGCGATCCGGCGGGTGGAGCGTCCCGACGATCCGCGGTAGCGCACCCGTCGGCTGCGGGGGACGTCGCCGGTGGCCACCCGGGCCCGACGACGCTCCCGGTAGCTGATCGTCCGTTCGACGTCGGCGGGGTCGGGTTCGATCGTCGTGGTCGCCTCGACGCCGGATTCGTGTGCGGGATTCGCCGGGGTCTTGGTCAGGACCACCGTCGTCGGCCCATCCTGCGCGGGGAGCGCCGCGTCGTCGACGCCGGTCCACTCCTCGTCGCCGCTGTCGGGAACCCCGGTGCCGGAGGCGGGTTGATCGGTCTCGCTCTCGGCCGGGTCGCTCTGGGTCGGGGCCGACGACGCCGGGGAGGGTCGACGTACCGGCTTGCCGACCGCACGGCCGCCACGCCGCATCGGTGCGGTGCGCACCGGCCGGGTCCGGGCACGCGAGCCCCGCGATGCGGCCGGATTCTCGGCAGCCGAGTCATCAGCGGTCGGGTTCTCAGCGGTCGGGTTCTCAGCGGTCGGGTTCTCAGCGGTCGGGTTCTCAGCGGTCGGATTCTCGTCGGTCTTCGGGGTCATTTGCCCACCGTCCCGGTGATCAGGGACTGCCATGAACCACCTTGTCCTTGCGATTTGGTCCCGGTGCCGGCGTTGTAGGTCTTGCCGTCGGGACCGATGAAGTCGCCGGAAACCGGATCGTATGTGGTCGCGTACACCGCGGGCTCCGGGCTGTAGCTCGACGGGGTACCCGGCGTCACGTTACCCGAGCGCTGTGCCTCCCATTTGAGGCCGAACGGCAGCCCGTGCTGGAACGGGTCGACGGAGCCGGGTAACGGCTTGTACCCGGTCCGGCACTCGGCAGGCGTCGGGGCACGACGTCCGGGGAACTCCACACACGGGTAGTTGCGGGCACCGCGGACGGCCATGTTGGAGTTCTGCGGCACCCGGCACAGCATGCCTGGTGGCAGTTCACGGGCGTTCTGCGCCGACGGGAAGCGCCACTGATCGGCCGGCAGGAAGCCGATGTTGCACGGCGGACGGTCCTGGAAGCCGAGCGAGAAGTTGACGTTGGGTCCGTAGCGGACACTGCCCGAGTTCAATGCGGTGATCAGCGCGGCGATCAGGCGCGGATAGATGACCAAGATCTGGCGCATGTTGGGCAGATACACCGCCTGCGTCTTCGCGACCACCCCGAGGTTGGAGACCAGCATCGGCCACGACTCGTTCATCGAGGCGAACAGTTGCTCGCTGTCGGACACCGTCGTCGGACCCTTGTCGAGGATGTCGGTGATCTCCGGTCTATTAGCCCGCAACTGGTCGGTGAAGGCGGTGACGTCCCGGGTCCAGGCACGAATGTCGTCGGCGGTGCGTGACTGTGTCGCCAGCAGCTGACCGCCCTGGTCGACGAGACTGATGGTGGTGTCGGTGTTCTTGTTGGCCTCGTCGACGAACAGCGCCATCGAGTCCAGAAGTCGTTGCAGCGCTTCGCCGGTGCCGTTGAACGCGGTGAACGCCTCATCCATCAGCGAGCGCAGCTTGGTGTCACCGACCTTTTGCAGGAGCGCATCGGCCTGATCGAGCATCGACGAGATCTCTACCGGCACATCCCGACTGGAGACCTGCGAACCGTCGTGCAGAGTGGCACCCTCCCCGCCGCCGGGCGGCGGTGTGAATTCGACGAACTGCTCGCCGATCGCCGAGACGCTGCGTACCGACGCCTTGGCGGACTCGGGGATCTGGGCACTGTTGTCGATGGTGAGTTCGGCCTGCACTCCCTCGTCGGTGAGCCGGACGGCCTTCACCTTGCCCACGTTGACGCCACGGAAGCTCACGTTGGCGTTCTCGTAGAGTCCGCCGCTGCTGGGCAGGTTGAGTTCGACGCGGTAGCTGCCCACGCCGAACATGGACGGCACGCGGATGTAGTAGATCGCCATCGCGACCATGGCGATCACCGTGACGATGGCGAAGATGATGAGCTGGATGCGTACGAAGCGGGTGATCTTCATCAGTTCTCGCCTCCCGGAACCGTCGGCGCCGGCGTGCGGGTCGCACCCGCGGGCAGCATCCCCGGCGCGGGTACCGGTTCGTCGGTGTCCCTGGGCCGTTCGCCGCCCAGCTGCAGCGGACCGATGAACGGATCGAGTCCTCGGGCCGCAGCGCCGGCCCGACGCCCCAGCACGCCTTCGGGTCCGGTCAGTCCGATGCTGGCGAACATGCTCTTGTTGAGCCGGGCGAAGGTGAGGTCGAGGACGAGGTCGGAGTTGACGTAGTCACCCTTGACGATCTTGCCGATGGTGGGCTCGTAGAACGGGAATGTGAGCAGGATGTTGAGCGACTGCGACAGCGCCGGTCCGGTCGCCGCGAGCTGCTGGAGTGCGGGCCGCAATCCGCGGACGAAGCTGCGGATGTCGTCGCTGTTGGCGGTCAGGATGTCGTTGGTGGTCCGGGACACCTTGTCCACGGCGGCAAGCGAATCGGTCAGGTGTTTACGCTGATCGACCAGCAACTGCAGGATCCGCGGGCCGTCACTCAACGCCTTCTCGATGGTCGGCGACTGCTGATTCATCGTCGCCGACAACCGGTCGAGTCCCTCGGTGGCCCGGATGATGTTGTCCTTCTGGGTGTTCAGGTCGCCGACGAGGGTGTTGAGCCGCGGGATGAGCGCCCTGATCGCGTCCTGATGGCCGGAGAAAACCTGATCCATCTCGTGCACGATGTCACCGAACTGGCTCAGTCCCCCGCCGTTGAGCACCACCGACAACGAGCTCAGCACCTGTTCGGTGGACGGATAGGTACACAACGCAACCTGTTGCGCGGCATTGATGTCCGGCACCGTCGGGGCATCCGGGGCGGCGATGTTCTGCTGCTCGGGACACTTCGTCAGCGGAATCCGCTCACCGGCGTGCATCATCGTGCCGCTGGGATGTTCGGGTTGCACGATCTGCAGATGCATCGACCCCAGCGCACTGGTCATGCCGACCATCACATGCGATCCCTCCGGCACCATGGTGCCGCGGTTGAGGCGCATGGTGATCAGCGCATTCCAGTCTTCGACCTCGATGTCGCCGATGCTGCCGACGGTCGCGTCATCCATCAGGATGGGTGCGTTGTTGACCAGCCCGGCCGCCGTCGGGATCACCGCCGTGATCTCGTAGGAGCCCCCACCGGTTCCCTCGGCCCCCGGGACGGGCAGCGAGTTGGGTCCGTCGAACGAACACCCGGCGAGCAGGACCGTCGCCGCGACGGCGATCGACGCGAACCACTTGTGCCGCATACTATTTCGGGTTTGGCTTGCCCACCATCTCATCGCTGGGCCTCCCACGGGACAAGGAGATTCTTCAGCGGTGTGTTGCCGTTGTCGCGCCGGGTCTCGTCGTCGATGCGTTGCTGGTTGCCGCGTGCGCGGGCCCGCACGTCGGCGTTCTGGTAGACGATCTGATCGCGGTTGGCGTTCTTGCCCTGCACCGGATTGGCGAGGAACGGCGGATAGTTCATGGAGATCGTGGACAGGATCGGCGCGAGGACGTCAACGCAGTGATCGACATCGGCGCCGGAGAAGCCGGGACGATTGTTGGCGTCCATGGTGCCGCACAGCAGGGTGATCAGGTTGGTGCCCATGCCGAGGCCGAACACACCCGACAACGACCCGGACAGCGGGTTGTAGATGTTGTAGGTGTTGGCCAGCTGGCTGGGCGCCGAGTGCAGCAGTCCGCGCAGTTGTTCGTCCTTGTCGGCGACGATCCGCAGGGTCGTGGCCAGCCGCTGACTCGATTCGGTGATCGCGGCGCCGTTGCGTTCGATGAAGGTGCGAACCTCCGTCATGGCGTCCGACACCCCGTGCAACGCGTCGTTCAGTTCGGTGGTGTTCTGCGCCAGAATCGAACTCACCGAGGCGATCCGGCCATTGAACTGCACCAGCTGCTCGTGACTCTGGGAGAGTGCGTCGGTCAGCTTTTGGAGGTTCTGGATGGTCGCGAACAGATCTCCGCGCCCGGCGGCCAGGGTGCCGAGCACATCGGACATCTGGGTGATCGAGTTGTTGATCGCGGCGCCGTTGCCGGCCAGGTTGGCGTCGAAGGTGTTGATCGCCGCCACGGCCGCACCGTCGTTGTCGGCCTGCGGGCCAACCGCTTTGGTCAGCCGCGTCAGCTGCTTCTTGATGTCGTCCCACTCCATCGGCACGGCGGTGCGTTCCATCGGGATGGTCGCGCCATCGGCCATCTCCCCGCCCTTGGAGTAGACCGGGGTGAGCTGGACGAACCGCCCCGACACCAGGCTCTGCGCGACGATCACCGCCATCGCATCCGACGGGATGGGAACGTTCTTGTCGACCTGCAGGACCACCTTCACATCACCGCGACGGGGCGTGATCTCGTCGACCTTGCCGACGTTGACGCCGAGGACCCGTACCGGGTCGCCCTTGTAGAGGCTGGTGACCGAAGCGAAGTAGGCGGTGAAGGTCTTGGTGGTGGCGCGGGTGAACACGGTGTAGCCCACGACGATCAGCGCAACCGCGAGCACCGCCGCCAGGCCGGCCAGGATGAGACGACGTCCCATGGTCATGGTCAGCCTCCTGGACTCGGTGTGGGTGACGGATAGGTCGGTGCGGGCGCGGGCGGGCGTGGCGGGTCCGATCCGGCCGGTGGGGCGGCGCTCCACGCGTTGGGCAGCAACGGGAATCCGGAGTTCATGATCGCCTTCCACAACTGCGGGTACTTGCCCTGCAGCGCAGACATGAAGGCGGCCGTGTAGTCACCGAAGGTGCTGACGCCGACCAGTGAGTCGAAGTTGGGTCCCGAGGCGACGGCCTCGCCGAGTGCGTTGGCGTAGGGGCCCATACGATCGATGGTGGCCTTGAGGTCACGTTCCTTGTCGGACAGGATCGTCATCAGCCGGTTGAGTTTCTCCAGGCTCGGCTTGAGCTGCTCGTTGTTCTCGGCGATGAAGCCGTTGAGCTGCGTGGTCACGTCCCGCAAGCCCGAGATCAGCTGTTGCAGAGCAAATCTACGCGCCTGCACCTCGCCGACGAGCGTGTTGGCATCGAGCAGGAGTTGGTTGATCTGCTGGTTGCGGTCCCCGACCACGCGGCTCACCTGATTCGCCTTGGACAGCAACGCGCGCAAGGCGTTGTCGCGGTCGGCAACCGTCTTGGACAGTCGGGCGACGCCGTTCACGGCGCCCTGCACCTGCGTCGGCGTGGACTGGAAGGTCACCGTCAGGGTCTGCAGGGCCTCATTGAGCTGATCGGTGTCGGTCTCCGACAACGTCGACGTGGCCCCCTCCAGCGCGTCCTGCAACGAGTAGGGAGAAATGGTCTGCGACACCGGAATCGAGCCGCCGGGCTTGATCCGCCCGCCCGGATGCGGGATCACCGTCAGGTTGCGCCGGCCGAGGACGGTCTCGGTCTTGATCGCGGCCTGGGACTGATCGCCGATCTCGACGGTGTCGGCCATCCGGAAATCGACCCGGACCTTGGTGCCCTGGTCGGTGTCGGCGAGCGCGATCTTCTCGACGGTTCCGACGTTCACCCCCGACACCGAGACGATGTCGCCCTTCACCAATCCACCGGCGTCGTCGAAGTAGGCGCTGTAGGTGCTGATCGGCGACAGGTAGGGCAGCTTGTCCATCTGCATCGCGGTGATCACCACGAGCGCGGTGACGACCAGTCCTATGACCCCGATCTGCACCCGGCCACGGCCGCCGCGTTTGGCCTCACGGGCCACGTCGGCCTCGTCGGATCCGCTTCTGCGGCTGGCGAACAGCCCTCCGAACGGCAAGCTCATGACGCACACCGCCCGCCGGCCCGCGTGGTCTTACCCATCACGTCGTTGGAGGTGAAGAACACCTGCTGTCCGCCGGGTCCGGGCAGCAGCAGCCGGATCCGGCAGAAGTACAGCTGCAGCCAGCCACCGTAGCTACCCAGGTTGGACAGCTTGAGATAGTCGTTGGGCAGCCGCGAGATGAGCTGGCGGATATACGGTTCGGCGTTGAGCAGGTTCTGCGACGTGGTCCCGGTCGCGCTGATCGTCTGTTTCAGATCCGAGCGGGTGGTACTGAGCAGGTCGGCCAGCCCGTTGGTGACCCGGGAGGTCTGGGTGATGGCCGATCCGATGGTCCCGCGCTGCTCGGCGAGTCCGCTGACGAGCTGTTGCAGCAGGTTCACACTGCTGTCGAGGCCCGCGCGGTCACCGTCGATGGTGCCCAGGGTGGCGTTCAGATTATCGATGACCTGTCCGATCAGCTGATCGCGGTCGGCGATCGCGTTGGTGAACTGCGCTGTGTTGCTGAGCAATTCGGTCAGCGCCGCGGTCTGGCCGTCGCCCTGGAAGACCTTGATGAGCGACGCGGTGAGATCGTTGGCCTCGTCGGCGTTCAGCGTGCGGAACAGCGGCTTGAACCCGCCGACGAGTTTGTCGAGATCGAGCGCCGGTTCGGTCTGGGCGATCGGGATGCGCCCACCGTCGGAGAGCGTGTCGCTGACATCACCGGTGCCGCGTTCGAGTTCCAGATAGCGGTCGCCGGTCAGGTTCTCGTAACGGATGAGCGCACGTACCGACTTCGGCAGCGGATACTTGCGGTCGACGGTGAAGTCGACCTCGGCCTCGTTGTCCCGGTTGAGCGAGACGCCGTCGACGGAGCCCACCTCCACGCCGGCGATCTTGACCTTGCTGCCCGACTTCATGGCCGACGCACTGGTGAACACCGCGGTGTAGTCGTTCGACGAGCCCGACCGGTAGCGGCTGAACACGACGACGAGGGCGGCGAACACCAACAACATGACGACGGTGAAGGCGCCGAGTTTGATCAGGGTCGCGCGAAACGCGCGGGCACGGTTATCCACGGGGCGGCTCACCGAACAATAGCTGGAAGAGCTTCTGCGAGTTCACCTTCGGCGTCGTCCTCGGCTGGTACGGGTAGTTGGCGTTGTCGCTCACATAGAACTTGACGTGTTCGGTGGACGACGGATTACCCAGTCCTGCCTCACACGTCGGGGGTCCGTAGGCGCGGACCTGCGGCAGATCGTACGGGTACTGATACGGGTCCTTGCCGGGCAAGATGCTCGCGTCGAGCATGAGGGTGCCGTTGTTGCCGCCGAGGTAGGGTTCGGCGACCTGCGCGGCCGACGCGGTGGAGGTGATGAAGCATTTGATGCCGGGCGCGTTGTAGCCGAGCAACTGTGCGACGGGCCCGATGTCGGTGAGCGCCGAGATGAGCGTCCGCTTGGTCGGTGCGATCACGCCGTCGATGGTGTTCGCCATCCCGGTGGTGTTGATCAGCAGCGCATCGAGGTTGGTGGACTTGTCCACCAGCGTGTTGCCGACGGTGGTGAAGTTGTCGACGGTCCGCAGCAGGTCGGGCATCGAGTCGGCGTACACGTTGGTGACGGTGGCCCCCTCGCGGAACAGCCGGTTCAGCTCGGGCAGGTGCGGATTGGTCTTGCCCAGCAGACCCGAGAGCTGATCGAGCGCGACGCCGATGCGGGCACCCTGGCCGGACAGTGCGGTGTTGATGGCACCCAGCGTCGCGTTCAGTTTCTCCGGCTGCAGTTGGGCGAGCACGGAGACCAGCTGCTGGTAGACGGTGTTGAGTTCCACCACCACCCGGTCGGCGGTGATCTCGGCACCGGCGCTCAGATGCCCCTGCGGACCCTGCGGCGGGATGTCCAGACTGACCGCCTTGGCACCGAAGATGGTGTTGGACTTGATGTCCGCGGTCACGTTGCCCGGGATCTTGGACATCGAGGCGTCGTCGATGTCGAGGGTGAGCACGGCATGACCGTCGCGTTCACTGATCTTCTGGACCCGGCCGACCTCGACGCCCCGCAGCTTGACCTTGGCGTCGGGATTCATCACGAGACCGGCGCGCGGCGCCACCAGGGTCACCTGCTGAGTGCCGCTGAACCAACCCAGGAACTGCGCTGTCGCACCGATGATCAGGGCCAGCAGCAGGCCGACCATCACCACTGCTGCCGTCCGTCGCACCGCCCGGGTGCGCTCCTGTCTCCGAGACATCGCCTACCCCGCCAGATTGAATTTGCCGTCGGCGCCGTAGATGGCGAGCGAGGTGAGCAGAGTGATGACGACGACGACCACCAGCGAGGCCCGGACCGCGTTGCCGACCGCGACGCCCACGCCGACCGGGCCGCCCGAGGCGTTGAAGCCGTAGTAGGTGTGGATCAGCATCACCGCGACCGCCATACAGATCGCCTGCACAAACGACCACAGGATGTCCGAGGGGATGAGGAAGGTGTCGAAGTAGTGGTCGTAGACGCCGGGTGACTGCCCGTAGATGAAGACCGTGGCGAACCGGCTGGCCAGGAAGGACGCCAGCGAGGCCAGCGCGTAGAGCGGGATGATCGCAATCAGCCCGGCCACGATACGCGTGCTGACCAGGTAGGGGATGGAGGAGATGGCCATTGTCTCCAGCGCGTCGATCTCCTCGCTGACCCGCATCGCGCCGAGCTGCGCGGTGGCACCGGCGCCGATGGTCGCGGCCAGCGCGATACCCGAGATGACCGGCACCGCGATGCGCACGTTGATGAATGCCGAGAAGAAGCCGGTGAGGGCCTCCACACCGATGTTGGCCAGCGAGCTGTAGCCCTGCACGGCGATGGTGCCGCCGGTGAACAGGGTGAGGAAGCCGACGACCACCACGGTGCCGCCGATCATCGCCAGCGCACCGGTACCCATCGAGATCTCGGCGATCAGCCGCAGCGTCTCCTTCTTGTACAGACGGAGCGCGCGCGGGATCGCGACGATGCTGTCCCAGTAGAACAGCGCCTGGTCGCCGACCTGGTCCCAGTCCTCACCCGCGCGTTTGATCGCGACGCGGGCCGTTTGGAAGCGCGTGGTGAACGGAAGAACCATCGCTCAGCCCGCCGTTGCCTTGAGACCGACCGCGGTGACCACCACGTTGACCACGAACAGCGCCATGAAGGAGTAGACCACCGTTTCATTCACCGCGTCGCCGACGCCCTTGGCGCCGCCCTTGACGTTGAGCCCCTGATAGCAGCCCACCATGCCGGCGAAGAGCCCGAACAGGGCCGCCTTGACCATCGAGATCATCAGTTCACCGAAGCCGGTCAGCAGGGTGAGGTTGGCGATGAACGCGCCGGGGTTCACGTCCTGCAGATACACCGAGAAGACGAAGCCACCGCCGATGCCGATCGTGCAGACGAGGCTGTTCAGCAGCACCGCCACCCCCGTCGAGGCGATGATGCGCGGTACCACCAGCCGATGGATCGGGTTGATGCCGAGGACCTTCATCGCGTCGATCTCTTCGCGGATCGTCCGGGCGCCGAGGTCGGCGCAGATGGCGGTCGCGCCGGCACCGGCGACGATCAGCACGGTGACGATCGGACCGATCTGGGTGATGGTGCCCAGGGCCGCGCCCGCACCGGAGAGATCCTGTGCGCCGATCTCGCGCAGCAGGATGTTGAGGGTGAAGCTCACCAGGACCGTGAACGGAATGGCGACCAGCAGCGTGGGCACCATGGAGACACGGGCAATCGCCCAGGACTGCTCCACCGTCTCACGCCACTGAAAGGGGCGATGGAAGAGCTCTCGGGCCGAGTCGACCCCGAGTGCGACGAAATCTCCGATCCCCCCGAGCGGCGTTGCCAGCTTCCCTAGCACCAGCACTCCTCACCGTCGGACCACCGCGAAACTATCACGCAGATACCTGCCGGTTAGGTCAGTTGACCAACGACGCGGCCGAGAAGCTCCGCCCCGGTTCGCGACTCGCGAAATAGCTGGTCAGCACTTTGGATAGATCCTCTGGCTGCCACGCGTCACCGTCAGCCGTGAACACCTCGTCGATCGTAGGCGCGGCCATCAACGTCACCTGAGGACCGTAGACCACGAAGACCTGTCCGGTCACGTCGTCGGCGTCGGGCCCGGCGAGGTAGGTCACCAGACGCACCACGTGGGCGGGGTCCAGCGGATCGACGCCGTCGGCCGGCGCCTCCCCGAAGACGTCTGCGGTCATCGCCGTCCGCGCTCTCGGACAGATCGCGTTGGCGCGCACCCCATAGCGCCGTAGCGCGCGGGACGCCGAGAGGGTGAGGGCGGTGATACCCGCCTTCGCCGCGCCGTAGTTCGCCTGCCCCTCCGGACCGAGCAACCCGGCCTCCGACGACGTGTTGATAAGCCGGCCGTAGACCGGGCCGCCGGCCTGCTTGGACGCGGCCCGCCAGTGAGCGGCGGCGTTGCGGTTGAGCAGGAAATGTCCACGCAGGTGGACCCGGATGACCAGGTCCCAGTCGTCGTCGGACATGTTGAACAACATCTTGTCGCGCACCACGCCCGCGTTGTTCATCACGATGTCGAGGCCGCCGAGTTTCTCGGTGGCGGTCGTCATGATCGCGGTTGCGGTGGCGGATTCACCGATATCACCGGGAAGGGCATGCGCCGTCCCGCCGGTCGCGGTGATCTGCTCGATCACGTCGCTGTCGTCGAGTGCGCGCGGCAGATCGTTGACGATCACCGTCGCGCCCTCCGCGGCCAGGCCGATGGCCTCAGCGCGGCCGAGGCCCGCTCCGGCACCGGTGACTACGGCGACGCGTCCTTCGAGAGTGTGACCCACCGAATTTCCTCCCTGAGCTGAAAACTAGAACCTGTTCTAGCATGATCCCCGCCCGGATGGAAACGAATGCGCGAATCGGCGTCCCTCAGTCCTCGTCGATCGACAGTGCCGACTTGGGGCAGTTGGCGACCACCTGGCGCAGTTCCTCTTCGCGCCCTTCGGGCACCTCGTCTTTGAGAATCACCAGGTAGTCGTCGTCATCCAGGTCAAAGATGTCTGGTGCCATCCCGACACAGATCGCATTCGACTCGCATAGGTCGAAATCAGCCTTGATACGCATGGCAACCTTCTCCTCATCGACTCACGACCGGTTGACGGGCTGTCGTCAAACAGGTTAGAACGTGTTTCAGAACTTGACGATACCGGGCGCCGGATCGCCTGGCCACAGCCATTGAAGAGTACGGAGTCCCGATGCGCATCGCCTACACCGATCAACAAGCCGAACTGCGGCGAGAACTCCGCGCCTACTTCTCCGGGCTGATGACCGACGAGCGTCGTGCGGCGTTGCAGGGCGGTGACGGCGAGCTCGGTGAGGGCGACGCCTATCGCGACGTGGTTCGCCAGATGGGCAGCGACGGGTGGCTCGCACTGGGCTGGCCGACCGAGTTCGGCGGGCAGAACCGCTCGATGATGGACCAGCTCATCTTCACCGACGAGGCCGCCATCGCCGGCGCACCGGTCCCCTTCTTGACGATCAATTCGGTGGCGCCGACGATCATGCACTACGGCTCCGACGAGCAGAAAGCATTCTTCTTGCCCCGTATCGCCACCGGTGAACTGCACTTCTCGATCGGCTACTCCGAGCCGGGCGCGGGTACCGACCTCGCCGCGCTGCGCACCACCGCGGTCCGTGACGGGGACGACTTCGTCATCAACGGACAGAAGATGTGGACCTCGCTGGTCGCCTACGCCGACTACATCTGGCTTGCCTGCCGCACCGATCCGTCGACGCTGGAATCCGGCGGCAAGAAGCACCACGGCATCTCGGTGCTGATCGTGCCGACCTCCGCCGAGGGATTCAGTTACACCCCGGTGCACACGATGTCCGGCGTCGACACCAGCGCCACCTACTACCAGGATGTGCGGGTCCCGGCGACCGCCGTCGTCGGGGAGGAGGGTCGCGGCTGGGCGCTGGTGACCAATCAGCTCAACAACGAGCGTGTCGCACTGTGCAGTGCCGCCCCGATCCAGACCGCGCTACGCGAGACCATCGAATGGGCGCAACACACCAAAACCGGTGACGGACAACGTGTCATCGACGCGCCCTGGGTGCAGGCCAATCTGGCCCGTGTGCACGCCAAGGTGGAGTTTCTCAAACTCATCAACTGGAAGATCGCGTCGGTCGCGGCGTCGGGCGGGTCCCCGAGTCCGGCCGACGCCTCGGCCACCAAGGTGTTCGGCACCGAATTCGCCACCGAGGCATACCGGTTGCTGATGGAGGTCGTCGGACCGGCCGCGACGCTGCGTGCCGGTAGCCCCGGCGCCCACCTGCATGGCCGCCTCGAACGTTTCGCCCGTACCTCACTCATCCTCACCTTCGGCGGGGGTACCAACGAGATCCAGCGCGACATCATCGCGATGCTCGCCCTCGGACTCCCCCACCAGCGCCGCTGACCCACCCCGCCGACCACAGGACCAGATCATGGATTTCACTCTCCCCGAAACCGCCTCCGACGTCCGGGGTCTCGCCCGCGACATCGCCACCAAGATCAGCACCGACGACCGCATCGCCGAACTCGAACACAACGATGCCCCGCTCGACACCGACCTGTGGCGTGAGCTCGGCGCCGCCGGTCTGCTGGGCCTGGAACTCTCGTCGGCTGTCGCCGGTGATTCCGGCGGTGATCTCACGGCCATCGAGAACTGCGGCGTCGCCGAGGAACTCGGCCGGCACCTGGCGCGTGTCCCGTTCGGTCCGCACGCGCTGGCCGCGCTGCCGGTACTCGCCGAGCGCGGCAGAGACGAACTGCGCGAGCGCCTCCTCGGCGCCGCGGCGGCCGGCACCATCGTGCTCACCGTTGCCTTCGAGGAGGATCTCGGCGCCGGTGCGACCGAGCCCGGTGCGACGCTGAGCGCCGACGACGTCCCCGTTCTGCGCGGCGCAAAGGTCAACGTGCCCTATGGAATTGCCGCCGACGTGTTCCTCGTCAACGCGACCGGACCGTCCGGCACCGTGGCGGTCGCGGTCTTCGCCGACGACCCGGGTGTCCGCGTCACCCCGACCACCTCCACCGGGCTGGTGCCCACCGCCGAGGTCGACTTCACCGATGTCCCTGTGAGCGCCGATCGGATCTTGAGTGGCGGCGCGGACACGGTGGCTGACATCTCCGACCGGCTCACCCTCGCGGTGTGCGCCGAACAGTCCGGAATCGTCTCCCGCGCACTAGAACTCACTGCCGAGTACGCGCGGGAACGCGAACAGTTCGGCCGGGCCATCGGCTCGTTCCAGGCGGTCGCCCAGCGCCTCGCCGACGGGTACATCGATGCACAGGCACTGTCGCTGACCACCACGCAGGCGGCCTGGCTGCTGGCCAACGCCGGCGCGGACACCGCCGATTCCGAGCTGCACACCGCCATCGCCACGGCCAAGTTCTGGGCGGCCGAGGCCGGACATCGTGTCGCCCACACCACGGTTCACGTGCATGGTGGCGTCGGGCTGGACACCAGCCATCCGGTCCACCGGTACTTCCTGCGCGCCAAGCAGAACGAGTTCACCGCGGGCAATGTGCCGGCGACCCTACGGACCATCGGGGCGGCGCTGGCCGCGACGCCCGCCTGAACGTTGACGACTCCTGAGGTGCGCGGAGCGTCGGCGACCAGCCAACCCCCGTCCCGGCCTCCCCATCCGGAAACCCTTGCCGCTCTGCTGCTCTCACTGCGGTCCGTTGCTGATCGCGGTGTCCACCACGGTGAGCGGCGCCTCTCCTGGCGCGACCATCTGGCAGCGTCGACCACGCGGGGCACCGCGCTGCGCAGCCTGCTCGACGACGATCGCCCGCCGCACGTCGGTGTGCTGATGGAGAACACACTCGAATTCAGCGTGCTGCTGGGCTCGGCCGCTCTCGGCGCATTCGTCATGGTCGGACTCAACACGACGCGACGCGGGGAGGCGCAGGCCGCCGATATCGCGCGCGCCGACTGTCAGGTGGTGCTCACCCACTCCGCCACCAGGCATCTGCTCGACGACGTGCCGCTGCCCGGGGTCCGCGTCGTCGACGCCGACACACAGGAGTGGGCCGATCTGATCGACACGGCGCCCGAGGCGTTCATCGACCCCGGTGACGTCTCGCCCGACGACCTGATGATGCTGATCTTCACCTCCGGCACCACCGGTGATCCCAAAGCGGTCCGTTGCACGCAGCGCACCTTCGCGACGAGTGGCGCGATGCTCGCCGAGCGGTTCGAGATCTGCGCCGATGACGTCGTCTACCTCTCGATGCCGATGTTCCATTCCAACGCGGTGATCGCCGGGTGGTCGGTTGCGGTAGCCGGCGGCGCGTCCATCGCTCTGCGCCAGCGGTTCTCGGCGTCACGGTTCCTCCCTGACGTCCGCCGGTTCGGGGTGACGTTTGCCAATTACGTCGGCAAACCACTGCACTACATCCTCGCCACCGAGGAGGCGCCGGACGACGCCGACAACACCTTGCGGATCATGTACGGCAACGAGGCCACCGCGCGCGATCGCGAACGGTTCGCCGCCCGATTCGGTTGCCGGGTGGTCGACGGTTTCGGGTCCACCGAAGGCGGCGTGGCCATCACCCGCACCCCCGATACCCCGCCGGACGCGCTCGGTCCACTACGGGCACCGACGGCCGTCGTCAACCCAGACACCGGCACACCCGTCGGCGTCGGGGAGATCGGCGAGATCGTGAATTCGTCTGGTCCCGGCCTGTTCTCGGGCTACTACGGTGACGAGGACGCGACCGCGGACCGGCTACGCGGTGGCGTCTACCACACCGGCGACCTCGCCTGGGTCGACGACGCCGGTTACCTCCACTTCGCCGGCCGGCTCGGCGACTGGATGCGCGTCGACGGCGAGAACCTCGGGACCGGGCCCATCGAACGGATCCTGCTGCGCCATCCACGGATTCACCAGGTGGCAGTCTTCGGCAGACCAGTCGAGATCGGCGACGAGGTGGAGGCGGTGCTGGTGGCCGACGATCTCGACGCCACCGCCTTCGGCGAGTTCCTCAGCGCACAAACCGATCTCGGACCCAAGCAGTGGCCCGCCCGGGTGCGCCTGGTGTCCGAGCTCCCGACTACGGCCACCTTCAAGACCGTCAAACGTCACCTTCGCGACACGGACGCCCCACCCACCTGGGTGCGTGACGGCCAGATTTATCGCCACGCCTGATTGCAGGCGTACCGAAAGTACACCGCTGAGCTCCTCGACCTGCACCGGCACATGTCGGCACGTTCAGGGGTGTACTTTCTGGATAGATATCCGCTCAATCCAGCGTCGACCCCAGCCGCTTGACCGCTTCCTCGTATTCGGCGACCATACCGGCGATCATGTCGGCCACCGGGACGATCTCGTTGCAGCGCCCGACGATCTGGCCGGCGGGCATGGCGACCACGTCAGGGTTGTCCGCCTGGGAGATCCGCGCGTGTGCCTGTGCGACAAGAAGATTCTGCAGCGGCATCGGCAATGGTTCGGGCGCGCTCTCGGCGTCCCAGGCGTCGGTCCAGCGGGTCTTGAGCAGTCGCGCGGGTTTGCCCGAGTAGATGCGGCGACGCACCGTGTCGCGCGATGTCGCCTTCAGTAGCGCCTGTTGGACGGTCGAGGGCCCCTGCACGCCCTCCGCCTTGCCGAGCTGATATTCGGCAGCGGTCAACCAGTAGGTACCCATCCACACGCCCTGCGCACCGAGAGCGATGGCTGCCGCAATCTGCCGACCACTGCCGACGCCACCGGCGGCCAGCACGGGCGCGGAATCGCCGACGGCGTCGACGAGTTCGGGCCACAGGATCATGGAGGTGACCTCGCCGGTGTGGCCGCCGCCCTCGTAGCCCTGCGCGATGACGATGTCCACGCCGGCCTGCACATGGTGCAGCGCATGTTCTTTCGCCCCGGCCAACGCCGCGACCAACACACCGTTGTCGTGCGCGGTGGCGATCACATCGTCGGGCGGTGATCCCAGGGCATTCGCGATCAGCTTGATCTGACCGTACTCTCGGGTGTGCTCCATCGCGACGTCGACGTGCGAGCGCGCGACGGAATGCAGCCAGCCGAGCACGCCCGCGTCGACGCGATCGCCGTCCGGCAACGGTGGCACACCGAGGTCGTCGAGCGTCCGCTCCACAAAGGCCCGGTGCTCGGGCGGGATCATCGAGTCGAGATCCACCTTGCTTCCCTCGGTGGGGATCTTGGCAGGCATCACGACGTCGACGCCGAAGGGCTTGCCGTCGGTGTTCTCGTGCATCCATTCCAGGACCGCGTCGAGTTCTTCGGTCTCGTTGAACCGCACACACCCGAGGACCCCGAGCCCACCGGCCCGGCTGATGGCCGCAGCCACATGCTGGCTCGGTGTGAACCCGAAGATGGGGTAGTCGATGCCGAAACGGTCGGCCAGTTCGGTACGCATGTCAGCTCTTTCCCGGCGCGGGCTGCGCCTCGTCGGCGGGACGTTCCTGGGTCACCGTGACACCCCAGCGGTAATCGGGTTTGCCCGCCGGGGACCGTTTGATCTCGTCGACGAACCACACACTGCGCGGACACTTGTAGCCGGCAAGTTCCTTGCGGACGACGTCACCGAGATCCGTCAACGACGGTCGTGCGCCGTCACGCGTCGCGATGACCGCCGCGACCCGCTGACCCCAGCGCTCGTCGGGTACCCCGACGACCACGGTGTCGAAGACGTCAGGATGCGCCTTGAGTGCGCCCTCCACCTCTTCCGGGAACACCTTCTCCCCACCGGTGTTGATCGACACCGATCCTCGCCCGAGCATCGTGATCGTGCCGTCGGCCTCGATCTGCGCGAAATCGCCTGGCAGGGAATAACGCACGCCGCCGAACTCGCGGAACGTCTTGGCCGACTTCTCCGGATCGTTGTGGTAGCGCAGCGGGATGTGCCCGGTACGCGCCAACATCCCGATCTCGCCACTGCCCGGCTCGATGCGGGTGCCGTCCGCACGCAGGACGTGGGTTTCGCTGTCCGCCTTGACCCGTGGGCCGCCGGTATGAGGTGCCCCCTTGGCCACCACACCCAGTCCCCCGAAGCCGGTTTCCGACGATCCGATGGCGTCGATGACGATGGCGTTCGGGAACCGGTCCAGGAATTGCTCTTTCACGCTCGGCGAGAACAGTGCGGCCGACGACGCGACCGTCACCACGCTGCTCAGATCCAGCTCGCCGGCGTCGGCGAGGGCCTCGATCATGGGGCGTCCCATCGCATCTCCGGTGATGAAGATGACGTTGACACCGTGCCGCGCGACCGCCTCCCACGCGGCGCGTCCGCTGAATTCGGGGTATACCACGGCTTTGCCGCCGGCGAACAGCGACTGGAAGATCGCCCACTGCGAGCCGCCGTGGATGAACGGCGGAATCGGGAAACGCACCAACTGGCCGCCGGCGGCGCCATCGCGGGCGAGCTTCCACTCGTCGGTGACGGGTTCGCTGTTGAACCAGTCGATTCCGCCACCGAGCACCCGCCAGATGTCCTCCTGCCGCCACACCACGCCCTTGGGTTTACCCGTGGTTCCGCCGGTGTAGAGCATGTAGAGATCGTCCGAGGACCGCGCCTCGAAGTCGCGTTCGGCGGGTGCTCCGGCAATCGCGTCCTCGAAGCCGATCGCATCGGAGTGGCCCGCACATCGCAGGTCGGCGTCGGAGTCGTCGTCGATCACGATCCTGGCGCGCAGGTCGGGTGCATTCGGCAACGTGTTACACACTCGCTCGCAGTACTGCCGCTCGTGGATGAGCACCGACATCCCCGAGTCGGTCAAGATGTGCTCCAGCTCGGATTCCACGTAGCGGTAGTTGACGTTCACCATGACCGCGCGGGCCTTGAAGATGGCGACCATCGCCTCGACCGCTTCGATGGTGTTCCGGCTGTACAGGCCCACCCTGTCGCCGGGTTGCACACCGAGGCCGCGCAGCGTGTGGGCGAGCGCGTTGGACCTCGCCTCGAGGTCGGCGTAGGTGCGCGTCGTCGCGCCGGACTCCAGTGCCACGCGTTCGGGCATCAAGTCGACCGCATGCTCGATGAGGTCGGCAATCGTGTAGGCCATGGCATCAAAATTAGAACGTGTTATCGTTTTGGGCAAGCAGCAATCACCACGGATTCCCAGGGGACGACGATGACCACTCTCACCGACTCCGCGAGCGCCACCGAGAAGGCACCCGAATGCCTCGTGGAGAAGCGCGGACACATCCTGATCGTCACGATGAACCGGCCCGAGGCACGCAATGCGCTCTCCGCCGAGATGATGCGGATCATGGTCGAGGCGTGGGATCAGGTGGACTCCGACCCCGACATCCGCGTCGCCATCCTCACCGGCGCGGGTGGCGCGTTCTGCGCCGGCATGGATCTCAAGTCGATGGCCAAGAACTCCCCCGGCGACACCGTCGATGCCGGCACGTGGAATCCCGCGTCGCTGCCGGCCCTGCTCAAGGGCCGTCGGCTCACCAAACCGCTGATCGCCGCGGTCGAGGGTCCGGCCATCGCCGGCGGCACCGAGATCCTGCAGGGCACCGACATTCGGGTGGCCGGCGAGAGCGCCAAATTCGGTGTCGCCGAGGCCCGTTGGGGCCTGTTCCCGCTCGGTGGCAGCGCCGTCCGGCTCCCCCGGCAGATCCCGTACACCATCGCTGCCGACCTGTTGCTCACCGGACGCCACATCACCGCGGCCGAAGCGAAGGAGTACGGCCTCATCGGATACGTCGTCCCCGACGGCACCGCACTCGACAAGGCGATCACCATCGCCGAGTCCATAGCCGCCAACGGTCCGCTTGCCGTGCAGGCCATCCTGAAGACCATGCGCGACACCGAGGGCCTGCACGAACTCGACGCCTTCGAGATCGAGTCGAAGCTCGGCATCGCCGTGTTCAAGAGCGAGGACGCCAAGGTCGGTCCAAAGGCGTTCGCCAACAAGGAAAAGCCCGTCTTCACCGGCGAATAGTCGTCTCATCATGGAGATCTGGACCGCGTTGTTCGGTCCTCTCGACGCACCCGCCCGCACCGTGGCCCTGCACGAGGCCGGAGTCAACGGCGTCTTCACCTTCGAAGGTCCGCACGACGTCTTCACCCCCCTCGTACTGGCGGCCGGCTCCGCACCGGTCCGGCTGCTCACGAATGTGGCGATCGCGTTCCCGCGCAACCCGATCCACGTCGCACATCAGGCCAACGATCTCGCGCTGATCTCCGGCGGCCGGTTCACCCTCGGCCTCGGCACCCAGATCCGGCCGCAGATCGAGAAACGATTCGGCGCGCAGTTCGATCACCCGGTGGATCGGATGATCGAGTTCGTGGGAGCTCTGCGGGCCATCTTCGACTGCTGGCAGAACGGCACCCGGCTCGACGTCGACGGCCGCTTCTACCGGCACCGGCTCATGACCCCCGCTTTCAACCCGGGCCCCGATCCGTATGGGCCGCCGCCCATCCACGTCGGCGCATTGGGTCCGCGACTGACCCGGGCGGTGGCCACCCACTGCGACGGATTGCTGGTCATGCCGTTCACCACCGACCGTTTCGTGCGGGAGTCGGTGCTACCCCTCGTCGACGCCGGACTCGCCGCCGCACACCGCACCCGGGCCGAGTTCACCATCACCCCGGAGATCATCGTGGCCACCGGCCGCGACGAGGCCGAGTACACCGCCGGACTCGATGCCGCCCGGCGGCTGCTGTCCTTCTATGGCTCCACCCCTGCCTACCGGCCGGTCCTGGATCTGCACGGTTACGGCGAGCTGCAGCCCGAACTCAACGGCCTGTCCAAACAGGGACGCTGGCAGGATATGGCGGGCCTCATCGACGACGCGCCCCTGGACCTCATCGTCGCGCACGGCACCCCGCAACGGGTGGCCGCGACCATCACCGCCCGCACCGCAGGGATCTCCGACCGCGTGGCGCTCTATCAACCGTTCCCGATGGCCGATGCAAGCCTTGCCGAGGTCTGCGCGTCGCTGAACCCCTGATCGCCCGCGCGGCGTCGCACGCCTATCACCCGCCGGGCGGGTGTCCGATTCTGTACCCAGGGGGTACGACTTGGGCAAACGTCCGGCATAATGGTTGCCGGTCTCGGCTCGGCGCGAGGCTGCGAGACTCGGGGTGACGACGACGGGGGTCGACAAGTGGTTCGCAAGTCGATGCCGACCCTCCGCGCTCGTTGGATCCGCAACAGCTGGTCCGGGCATCAATTCCCGCATCCCGGTAAGCGCAGACCGTTCATCGGCGACCTCGGCGTCTCCGACCCGCGCAACCCGATTCTGAGCGTGCTCGCACTGGGTACCCAATTTGGCGGCATCTACGAGCTGAAGGTCTTCCGACAGAAGTTCGTCTTCGTGGCATCGGCGGAACTGACCGCCGAACTCTGCGACGAGACCCGCTTCTGCAAAACCCTGCCGCCGGCCATCGCGGCACTACGCGACTACGGCGGCGACGGTCTGTTCACCGCGTACACCACCGAACCGAACTGGCAACTCGCCCACGATCTGCTCATGCCCGCGTTCACCAAACCCGCCATGCGCAGCTATCACCGCATCATGCTGGACACGGCTGCCGAACTATTCGCCTACTGGGACGCGATACCCGGCGGGCGGGTCGATGTCACCCGCGACATGACCAAGCTGACCATGGAGACGCTGAGCCGGGCCGCGTTCAGCCGCGACTTCGGCTCGTTCACCACCCCGCGCCCGCACCCGTTCGTGCAGTCGATGATCACCGCCCTGCGGACCTCACGCCGCAAGGGCGCGTTACGGACCGCCCCCGGCGGCCGGCTCTACGGGCGCTACCTGGCACACCGCGCGGCGCCGGTGACCGATTACGCCTACGAGATGGTCGACGAGATGATCGCCGACCGGGTGGACGGTCCTCATCGCGACGACCTCCTCGGCATCATGCTCAAGGTGCGCCACCCGGAGACCGGTGAACGGCTCTCGCGTCTCAACATGCGCTATCAGATCCTCACCTTTCTGGTGGCCGGGCACGAAACCACTTCCGGCGCACTGTCGTTTACGCTCTATTTCCTGTCGCAGAATCCCGAGTGCCTGCGACGGGCGCAGCGGGAGGCCGACGAGATCCTCGGCACCGATCCCGATGCCGAACCGACCTTCGAGCAGGTGTCGAAATTCCGCTACATCCGTCGCTGCCTCGACGAGTCACTGCGCCTGTGGCCCACCGTGCCAGCCTTCTCCCGACGGCCCGTCGCCGACACCGTCCTGGCGGGCAAATACCCTATGCGCAGCCAGGATTGGGCGCTCATCATGCTCGGGCAGGTACACCGCGATCCGGCCGTATGGGAGAACCCCGAGACCTTCGACCCGGATCGCTTTCTCCCCGAAGAGATCAGGAAGCGGCCCGCGCACAGCTACAAACCGTTCGGCACCGGGATGCGGGCCTGCATCGGACGGCAGTTCGCGCTGCACGAGTCGGTACTGGTGCTCGCGCGCCTCGTGCATCGCTACGACATCACCCCCGACGCCGACTACCGGCTCGACGTCACCGAGCGTCTCACCATGGCGCCCAAGAACTTTCACATCAATCTGACTCCCCGCCGGGCTACACCAGCGTCCCGAGCATGCGGATCTGCGCCGGGTCACGCGCGGTGACCATCAGCATGGTGACCCCGGCCGCCTCCCACTGCTTGATCTGCTGACGCACTTCGTCCTCGGTGCCGACGATCATCGTCTCGCGCACCATGTCGTCGGGCACCGCGGCCAGCGCCGCCTCCTTGTCGCCGGACATGTACTTGGCCACGACCTCGCCGACGACCTCGCCGTAGCCCATCCGGCGGTACAGCTCGGCGTGAAAGTTCTTCTCCTTGGCGCCCATTCCGCCGACATAGAGTGCCGTCGACGGCCGGTAGGCGTCGAGGACGGCGCCGACGTCGTCGGTGACGACCACCTGCGCCGTGGCGGCCACCTCGAAATCCGCACGGGTCCGTCGCGCCCCGGGACGCGCGAATCCCTCGTCGAGCCAGGCGTTGTACTGATCGGCCAGTCGCAGGCTGAAGAAGATCGCGAGCCAGCCGTCGGCGATCTCGGCGGTCTGCGCAACGTTTTTCGGTCCCTCCGCGCCGAGCCAGATCGGGACGTCGGAGCGCAGCGGATGGGTGATCGGCTTGAGCGCCTTGCCCAGTCCGGTCGCGCCCGGGCCGTCCGCAGGAAAGGGCAACGGGTAGTGCGGGCCGTCGTTGGTAACCCGACTCTCGCGCGCCAGGACGTCGCGCACCACCTGCACGTACTCACGAGTGCGGGCCAGCGGCTTCCCGAAGGGCTGCCCGTACCAGCCCTCCACCACCTGCGGTCCGGAGACGCCGAGCCCGATGATGTGCCGGCCGCCGGAGAGATGGTCGAGGGTCAAGGCGGCCATCGCCAGTGACGTTGGTGGCCGCGCCGAGAGTTGGGCGACGGCCGTTCCGAGCCGCACCGACGACGTCGCCGCGCCCCACCAGGCGAGCGGGGTGTAGACATCTGATCCCCACGCCTCCGCGGTGAAGACGGCGTCGAAGCCGCTCTCCTCGGCAGCGGCGACGAGATCTGGCGCGTTGGCGATGGGTCCGGCACCCCAGTAGCCGAGTTGTAGTCCGAGCTTCACGATCCTCCAGAAGATCCTGCTCGCCGCACCCTGTCGGCGAGTCCGTGACGTGCATCTTGTGCCCAATTCTAGAACGTGTTCTACTCGATGGTGTGAGCATCAGTGCAACCACCTCGCCTGGCCACGCGTCGCCAGTGGCCGCCGTCGCGGAACCCGAAGCCCCGATCCTGACCGCCCCGCTGACCAACTCCTTCGACTACACCCGGTCGCTGGGCCCGGTGCTCAGCCAGTTCGCGCTCGCCTTGCGCGACGGTCGGATCGTCGGCTCGGCGAACAGCGACGGTACGGTGTCCGTCCCGCCCGTGGAGTTCGATCCGACGACCGGGGCACCGACGTCCGAGCTGGTCGACGTCGCCACCACCGGAACCGTCACCACCTGGTCGTGGCAGCCGGAACCGGTTGCGGCACAACCACTCGACCGTCCATTCGCCTGGGCGCTGATCCGACTCGACGGCGCCGACACGGCGATCCTGCACGCCGTCGCGGTCGATTCCGCCGACGCCATGAACACCGGGATGCGCGTGCACGCCGTCTGGTCCGCCGCCCGCACCGGCCGCATCGACGACATCGCCCATTTCGCACCCGGGGACACCGCGCAGACCGCTCCGGACAACACCGCCGAGAACTCCGAGGACACCGACGTCATCATCACCACCCCGATCACCACCGAGATCATTCACTCGGCCAACGAGGAGGAATCGGTCTACCTCGAAGGTCTCAAGGCGGGCAAGCTGATCGGCAGCCGGATCGGCTCGGGAGTCGACGCCGGGCGCGTCTACTTCCCGCCGCGCGCGGTGAGTCCCGCCGACGGCTCGCGCAGTGTCGAACGCGTTGAGCTGCCCGACACCGGAATCGTCACCACCTTCTGCATCGTCAACGTCCCGTTCCGTGGCCAGCAGATCAAACCGCCCTACGTCGCCGCCTACGTCCTGCTCGACGGTGCCGACATCCCCTTCCTGCATCTCATCCTCGACTGCGAGGCCGCCGATGTCCGAATGGGCATGCGGGTCAAAGCCGTCTGGGCTCCCGAAGACGAGTGGGAGTACTCCATCGGCAACATCAGCCACTTCGCGCCGACCGGCGAGGACGACGCCGACTACGAGACCTATAAGGATCACCTCTGATGACCGGATCCTCGACCGCACTGCCGCGCATCGCGATCATCGGGTTCGCGCACAGCCCCAACGTCGTCGGCACCCACGGCACCACCAACGGCGTCGAGATGCTGATCCCGTGCTTCGACAAGCTCTACGCCGAACTCGGCATCACCCGCACCGACATCGAGTTCTGGTGCAGCGGATCGTCGGATTACCTTGCCGGTCGCGCCTTCTCCTTCATCTCCGCGATCGATTCCATCGGCGCGATGCCGCCGATCAACGAGTCACATGTGGAGATGGACGGTGCATGGGCCCTGTATGAGGCGTGGGTCAAGATCGCCACCGGCGAGGTCGATCTGGCACTGGCCTACGGCTTCGGCAAAGCGACTGCAGGCTACTCGGATCTGACACTCGCGTTGCAGACCGATCCGTACACGGTGGCCCCGCTGTGGCCGGATGCCGCCTCACTCGCCGCATTGCAGGCGCGCGCCGGTCTCGATGCCGGCGTCTGGACCGAGGCGGACATGGCCGCCGTCGCCGCCCGCACGACCGGCACGTCGGCAGATGAGCTGCTTAGCGCCGACTACGTCGCGAATCCGCTACGCGCACATGACATCGCGCCCTACACCGACGCCGCCGCAGCAGTGGTGATCGCCAGTGAACGCAAGGCCCGCGAACTCGTCGCCAACCCTGCCTTCGTCACCGGTTGGGACCATCGCATCGACACCCCCAACTTCGGGGCACGCGACCTCACCGTCTCACCGTCGACGACCCTGGCCGGTGACACCGCCTTCGGTGAGGCCAGTCGGGCCGTCGACGTGGCCGAGATCAACGCCGCCTTCACTCACCAGGAGCTGATCGTCCGCAACGCACTGCGTCTTCCGGACACGGTGCGTATCAATCCATCCGGGGGTTCACTGACCGGCAACTCCCTGTTCTCGGCGGGTCTGCAGCGGATCGGATACGCCGCACACGAGATCCTCACCGGCAACGCCGGTACCGCCGTCGCACATGCGACCAGCGGACCGCTGCTGCAACAGAACATGGTCGTCACACTCGCGGGAGAAGACAACTGATGGCACACCGTAATCGCGCGGCAGTCCTGGGTACCGGACAGACCAAGTACGTCGCCAAACGGCACGACGTGACGATGGCCGGCATGTGCCGCGAGGCCATCGACGCCGCCCTCGCCGATGCCAAGGTCGGCATGGACGACATCGACGCCATCGTCATCGGCAAGGCACCGGATCTGTTCGAGGGCACCATGATGCCCGAACTGGCGATGGCCGAGGCGATCGGCGCCGTCGGAAAACGTCTGATCCGCGTCCACACTGCCGGCTCGGTCGGCGGGTCGACGGCCAACGTGGCCGCATCACTCGTCTTCGCCGGAGTCCACAAGCGTGTGCTGGCCGTGGCCTGGGAGAAGCAGTCCGAATCGAATGCCATGTGGGCGTTGTCGATTCCCGTTCCCTTCACCAAGCCCGTCGGCGCGGGGGCGGGCGGCTTCTTCGCCCCGCATGTGCGCTCCTACATCCGCCAGTCGGGGGCGCCCGATCACATCGGCGCGATCGTCGCCGCCAAGGACCGACGCAACGGCGCCCGGAACCCGCTCGCCCACCTGCACCAGCCGGACCAGACGGTGGAGAAGGTGATGAGCTCCCAGATGCTGTGGGACCCCATCCGATTCGACGAAACCTGCCCGTCGTCGGACGGGGCGTGCGCGGTGGTCATCGGCGACGAGCAGACCGCCGACGACGCGGTGGCCGCCGGCGACCCGGTGGCATGGGTACACGCCACCGCCATGCGCACCGAACCCCTCTCCTTCGCTCACCGCAACGTGGTCAGCCCGCAGGCCGGACGCGATGCCGCGGCAGCACTTTGGAAGGCCGGTGGCGTCAGCAACCCGCTCGACGAGATCGACGCCGCCGAGGTCTACGTGCCGTTCTCCTGGTTCGAACCGATGTGGCTGGAGAACCTCGGCTTCGCACCGGAGGGTGAGGGGTGGAAGCTCACCGAGGCCGGCGAGACCGAGATCGGTGGGCGTATCCCGTTCAACGCCTCCGGCGGTGTGTTGTCGTCGAATCCGATCGGTGCGTCGGGCATGATCCGCTTCGCGGAGGCGGCGATTCAGGTGATGGGCAAGGGTGGCGATCACCAGGTCCCCGACGCCCGCAAAGCCCTCGGTCACGCCTATGGTGGTGGCTCACAATACTTCTCGATGTGGCTGGTGGGCGCGGACAAGCCGCAGCACTGACCGTCGTCGCCGATGCGAAAGTGGGGGAAGGTTTTCCTTCCCCCACTCTTGGTCCCATGCCGGAGTAGTTTCTCGGGGACAGAACCAAACGTAGGGGAAGGATTTCCTTCCCCTACTTTCAGCCCACGGGTCCGCACCCTGTGGACAACGCCCCGACGACGAGCCACGCAGGCCGCATGATCGGGTGATGACCGATCCCGACGAGTTCGACTTCACCCGAAGCCATGCCGCAGACCGCCTGATCCTGCGCCGCGAGGTGCTGCCGACGGGCGTCAGCGACGCGGAGATCCGACGGAGCCTGCACGACAACGCCATCGAACGAATCTGGTGGGGCTCGTATGTCCCGGCCACCGGGGCCGACAATTCGATTGCGCGCCGTGCGCAGCTGTATGTGGAAAAGGTGCACGCGGCGATCCGCACCGGCGGGCGCACCCGCCATCCGAGCCACCAGTCGGCCGCTGCTCTCCTAACCATTCCTCTGCTGCAACCGGATTGGTCGACGGTGCACTTCACCTCGACGAAGTCGGGGCGCAAGTCACCCGGCCTGACCATCCATCAGGCACCGCTCCCCGACGATCATCTCGTCGACGTCGACGACGGTCTGGTGATAACCGGCATCGGACGTACCGTCTGCGACGAGGCACTGAAAGGGACCCTGCGCCAGGCGGTCTGTGCGCTCGATTCAGGGCGCTACCAGGCCCGACTACGCAACATCGAGGTCGACCTCGAGGCGATCGCGTCGACGATGGGTGGCCGGCACGGAATCGACAGGTTGCGCACCGCCATCCCACTGTCCACCGATCTGTCCGAGAGCATCGGCGAATCGTTGAGTCGCTGCGTCATTGCCGAAGTCGGGCTGCCGACTCCAGAGTTGCAGGTCGTGGTCGTCGTCGACGATGGTTCGGTGAAGCGCTGCGATTTCGGGTGGCGTGACGAGAACGGCAAGGTACTCGTCGTCGGCGAATTCGATGGTCGGTTCAAGTACCACCGGGAATCGGCGGCCTCCGGAGAACGGCTCGCCGAGGACGTCATCTATGCCGAGAAGCTCCGCGAGGATGCCATCCGCGACTGCGACATCATCGTCGTGCGATGGACGTGGAGTGAGCTCCAGGATCCGCAGAAGTTCGCTGCCAAGATCCGACGGGCGTTGCGCCGCGCCGGCATCGTCGCCGCCTGAAATTGGGGGAAGAATTTCATCCCCTGGTCTTGGTTCCATCCCCGAAGAATTTCTCGAGGATGAAGCCAGACCTCGGGGAAGGTTTTCCTTCCCCTACTTTCAGCCCACCGCCGGACGCGTCTCCGGCAGCGCACAGGCCGCTCCGTCGGACATCCCGGTCGGCCGCACCCCGAGTCCCTGGTTGAGCCGGGCGCGCTGGTTCTCCCAGGCGATGGTGGCGGCGAGTTCGGTGATCTGCTTCTTCGAAAGATGTTGAGCGAGTTCATCTCGGATGCGGGCGAGGTCGTCGGCGACGGCGGGTGTGGCGGTCATCGCCGCGGCGAAGGCGAGTACCAGCTTCTCGAGATCGTCGTAGGCGGCGCTGTCGGCGAAGACCGGTAGATCACGCATCTGGGCCTCGGTGACACCGGAACTGCGTGCGAGTGCCGACCCGATGTCGAGACAGAATTCGCAACCCACCAGACCGGCGGTCTTGAGTTCGGCCAGCTCCTTGAGTTTGGGGTCCAGCGCGTTGCTGAACAACAACGCCGATTCGTAGACCCCGGTGCCCACCAGCACCTGAGGCCGTCGGCCGAGCCAGCCGACGAGATCGCTCCGATGTCGTCGCGCCGACCCGAACGCCCGCACGAACCCCCGAGTCCGATCCACTACTCGCATCGCTCCACCTTTGCAGCCCACGGAATGGAGCGGAAACACGTCCACCCCACCTGACCTGTCCCACCCTTCTCCGAGAGAGGGGCGAAAACAAGGGGTGGGGTGGATTCGTGTCCGGCCTCTCAGGCCCGGCGCACCGAGTTGATCGTCGCCTCGACCTCCCAGAACGCCCGCAGCGCAACGAGTTTGCCGTCGTCGTCGGCTCGATAGGTGAACACGCCACGGGCTTGCGAGACATGCCCGGCGATGTGCGTCACGATCTTGCCGATGTAGGCGACCTCGTTTCCGCAGATGATCTCCTCGTCGAAGACGAACTCGATGCTCTCGGTGGTGGCGATCGATTTGTCCCAGAAATCGGCGATCTCGGCGTGGCCGTGAAAACCCTTGCCCTCCGGGTCGAACATCGACGGCCCGACCGGATCCTCCACCGACCCCTCAGCGGCGAAGTTCTCGACCCAGGACTGCTTGTCACGCGAGGCGACGAACTCGCGCGAACGCCGCCCGGCCACAACGGCCGGATGGTTGTCGCGGTCGATGTTCAGATACGCGGGTGTGTCACTGGTGGCAGTCACACTCGATCACTTCGTCCCGTAGTCGACGCGGAGCTCCTTGACGCCGTTGATCCACCCGTGCCGCAGACGACGCGGGGCGTCGAGCTTGGTGATGTCGGGCACGATGTCGGCCAGGGCGTTGAACATCAGGTTGATCTCCATCCGCGCGAGGTTGGCGCCGACGCAGAAGTGTGCACCGTTGCCCCCGAAGCCGACATGCGGGTTGGGGTCGCGCAGGATGTTGAAACTGAACGGATCGTCGAAGACTTCCTCGTCGTAATTGGCTGAGCCATAGAACATTCCGACTCGTTCGCCTGCCTTGATGTCGACGCCGCCGACCTGCGTGTCGTTCTTGGCGGTGCGCTGGAAGCAGTTGACCGGGGTCGCCCACCGGACGATCTCGTCCACCGCCGTCGCCGGCCGCTCCTTCTTGAACAGCTCCCACTGATCGGGGTGATCGAGGAAGGCATTCATGCCGTGGCTGATGGCATTTCGCGTCGTCTCGTTGCCGGCGACGGTCAGCAGGATGAAGAAGAAGCCGAACTCGGTCTCGTCGAGGGACTGCCCGTCGATGTCCGCGTTCACCAGGGTGGACACGATGTCGTCGACCGGACACTTCCGACGTTCCTCGGCCATGGTGTAGCCGTAACCGAGGATCTCTGCCGAGGCCATCTGCGGGTCCTCGCCGAACTCGGGATCGTCGTAGTTCATCATGTTGTTCGACCAGTCGAACAGCTTGCCGCGGTCGGCTTCCGGCACCCCGAGCAGGTCGGCGATGGCCAGCAGCGGAAGGTCGACGGCCACGTCGTGGACGAAGTCGCCGGATCCCTTGTCGGCAGCGGCACGCACGATGGTGCGGGCCGCGTCGTCGAGCTTGTCTTCGAGGGCCTGCACCGCGCGCGGGGTGAAGGCCTTGGAGACGAGCTTGCGCAGACGGGTGTGCTCCGGCGGGTCGTGGTTGATCAGCAACGCCTTGGTGACGTCGAGCTGGTCCTGGGTCATCTCGTCGTCGAAGCGCATGATGACGCCGTTGGTCGCGGTCGCCCAGTCGGCATTGTTCTTGGAGATCTCCCGGATGTGCTGATGCTTGGAGATCACCCAGTAGCCGCCGTCGTGGAACCCGCCTCCCTTGCCGGGCTCCTGCGCGTTCCACCAGACCGGGGCGGTCTGGCGCAACTGCGCGAACTCCTGAACCGGGATACCCCGCTCCAGCAGGTCGGGGTTGGTGAAATCCCACCCGTCCTGCTGCATGAACGGGCACTTCGCGACACTGTCCGAAGTGCTCGTACCCGCCGCTGCCGATTCGCTACCGATCGGGGCGCTCTGGGCCTGGGTCACGTCACACCACCTCGCTGTGAGAACTCACTGAGACTAGAACCTGTTTCAAATCTCATTAGAGCACATTGTGACGCGAATGACAGTCCTGGATGAGAACTTGTTCTAGTTTTTCCAACCGCCCCACGGTTCGACGTGGGAAAACTCTACCAATATTCGTTGGCAAATCGGCGATACGCGCTCGTCGGACCCCCGCAGGCGCCCCTCCACAGCCCCTGGACCGGCCATCGAGAACACGTTCGGCGAACTGCATCCCCAACGGGCATGGACGCAAACGAGAACTTGTTCTAATTTTGAGAGGTCACGAAGTGGATCGAGAGGAAACGCACATGGGTGTGCCGGTAATCGTCGAAGCGGCCAGGTCGCCGATCGGCAAGCGCGCAGGGTGGTTGTCGGGCCTGCACGCCGAGGAACTGCTGGGCATCACCCAGCGCGGACTGGTCGAGAAGGCCGGTATCGACCCCGCCCTCGTCGAACAGGTCATCGGCGGGTGCGTCACCCAGGCGGGCGCGCAGGCCGGCAACGTCACGCGCAAGGCATGGCTGTCGGCCGGGCTCCCCGAGACCGCCGGCGCGACCACCATCGACTGCCAGTGCGGGTCCGCACAGCAGGCCAACCATCTGATCGCGGGACTCATCGCCACCGACGCCATCGAGGTCGGCATCGCCTGCGGGATCGAGATGATGTCGCAGGCCGCGCTCGGCGCCAACGTCGGCACCGAAGCCGGGCCCTACCACGCCCCGTCGTGGCAGGTGGAGATGCCCGATCAGTTCACGGCCGCCGAGCGGATCGCGCAGCGACGTGGCATCACCCGCGCCGACGTCGACGAACTCGGTGTGCGCAGCCAGCAGCGGGCACGCCAGGCGTGGGACGAGGGACGCTTCGACCGTGAAGTCCTCACCCTCAAAGCACCCGAACGCACTCGCGAGGGCGAACTCACCGGCAACGTCCTCGACGTCAGCCGGGATCAGGGATTGCGGGACACGACGCCGGAATCCCTTGCGGCACTGAAGCCGGTCATCGACGGTGGCATCCACACCGCGGGCACGTCGTCGCAGATCTCCGACGGCGCGGCAGCCGTGCTGATCATGGACGAGGCCAAGGCGCGCGCGCTGGGCCTGACACCGCGGGCGCGCATCAAGGCGCAGGCGCTGGTGGGTGCCGAGCCGTACTACCACCTCGACGGACCGGTGCAGGCCACCGAACGGGTGCTCGCCAAGGCGGGAATGTCGTTGTCGGACATCGATCTCGTGGAGATCAACGAGGCCTTCGCGTCAGTGGTGCTGAGCTGGGCACGCGTGCACGGCGCCGACATGGACAAGGTCAACGTGAACGGTGGTGCCATCGCGCTCGGACATCCGGTGGGCAGCACCGGTTCCCGGCTGATCACCACCGCCCTGCACGAACTCGAGCGCAGCGACTCCCAGACCGCCCTGGTGACCATGTGCGCCGGCGGGGCGCTGGCCACCGGCACCATCATCGAGCGGATCTGAGGATGGGCAAACCCCACCTCGATCCCGAGAACCGTCCCGCGCAACTGGATTCACCCGTGGTGGCCGCGCTCATCAAGTGGGGCTCGCGGGCAAACACGGCACTCTACAAAGCCACCGGCGGCCGGCTGGGCGGCACGTGGCGAGTCGGCGCCGCGGCACGCAATCCGGTGCCTGTCGCGCTGCTCACCACCATCGGGCGCAAGAGCGGAAAGCCGCGCACGGCACCGCTGCTCTACCTGCGCCGCGGTGACGACTTCGTGGTCGTCGCGTCTCAGGGCGGCAGCGCCACACATCCCGCGTGGTACCTGAATCTGCGGGACAACCCGGACGTCAGCATCCAGGTCGGCAAGGACACCTACGAGTTGCGGGCCCGTACCGCAACGGATTCCGAGCGCGCACAGATCTGGCCGGAACTCGTGGATCACTACCCCGACTTCGACACCTACGCCGCCTGGACCGATCAGGGACCCACCAAACGCATCATCCCGGTGGTGATCTGCGAGCCGCGCTGACGGATCGCATCCCGCCGGGTCAGGTTCCTCCACGGCCGATCTGACGGATCGCCGATCCTGTCCACACGTCGAGGAATCGTCGGAGCCCGGCACCGGTTCGTGGTGGTGTGCCCGGATCGATCACCATCGACTGCACTGTGCGCAGCACGATCTCGGCAACCGCGTCGAGCTCGGCCTCGCCGTAACCCGCACCCGCCCAGTCGACGTCCATGCGCTCCACCATGGAGCGGGCGAATCGTCGACCCAGATCTGAGGTCATCTCGCCGAGCACCGGCAGACTGATGTGTTCGGGCTGCAGTAGCAGGCCGACGTAACTGTCCTCGTGCAGTTCTTCGAGCACGGCGGCAATTCCCTCGATGAGCGCGGCGTCGGGTGCCGTCATGCCGCGCAGTCGCTGCGCCATGCGGTCGAGCAGGTCGTCGACGGCCCCGAGTGCAGTGGCGGCCAGCAGCTCATCGGTACCGGCGAAGTACCGGTACACGGTCTGCCGGGTGACGCCGAGTTCGCGGGCGACGTCGGCAAGGCTGGTGGATGAACCACGACGGTCGATTGTCGACCTCGTCGCGGCCAGGATCCGCGCCACTGCCTCGTCGTCGTTGACCGGGACCCGGCCACCCCATCCGTGCGTACGCATCAGCGTTCCTCGTGCACCACTACCCCCAACGGCCCCATGGCTGAAAACCCTACGACACCGGCACGAGGCAGGCGGCATCCTCGCGCCCCACGTCGACCATACGGATCAACCAAGGGTGTATGGTGTGGTGACAACGACCACAGTGGCGGATGGAAGGCAGCGACAGATGACAGCTCCCACCAGGGCATGCCCCTTTCCGCACGGCTTCGACTTCACCGACCCCGACCTCATCGAGCGCGGCATGCCGATCAGCGAGTTCGCCGAGTTACGACGGACCGCGCCGGTGTGGTGGAACGCCCAGGAGCCCGGCACCGGCGGCGGTTTTCACGACGGCGGGTACTGGGTGATCTCCAAACACGCCCACATCCGCGAGATCTCGAAGAACAGCGGACTGTGGTCGACCAACGCCAACGGAGCGATCATCCGCCTGCCGGAGTACGTGACCCCCGATCAGATCGAGTTCACCAAGGCGCTGCTGATCAACCACGACCCGCCCGAGCACACGCGATTGCGCAAGATCGTGTCGCGCATCTTCACGCCGCGAGCCGTGAACTCCCTGCACGACCGACTCCGCGACAGCGCCGCCCGCATCGTCACCGAGGCCGCAGAGAAGGGGGCGGGCAACTTCGTCGACGACGTCGCGATACACCTACCCCTGCAGGCGATCCTCGACCTGATCGGTGTACCCGAGCCCGATCGTCCGCGCATCCATGAGCTCGTCGACGCCATCATCAACAGCGACGACCCCGACCAAGCCATCGACCCGACCACCGCCAATGCCGAACTGCTCGGTTATGCCTACGCGATGGCCGAGGATCGGCGCGCCAATCCCACCGACGATGTCACCACCACGTTGGTGCAGGCCGACATCGACGGGGAGTCGCTCAGCGAGATCGAGTTCGGCTTCTTCGTCATCCTGCTCATCACCGCGGGTAACGAGACCACCCGCAACGCAACAACACACGGCATGAATGCGTTCTTCGACCGGCCCGATCAATGGGAACTCTACAAACGCGAACGGCCCGCCACCGCCGTCGACGAGATCCTGCGCTGGGCGACACCGGTCCACGCATTCCAGCGAACGGCGTTGTCCGACACCGTGGTCGGCGATGTCGAGATCACCAGGGGACAGCGCGTCGGCCTGTTTTACAGTTCGGCCAACTACGACGAAGACGTCTTCGACGACCCCTTCACCTTCGACATCTCCCGAGACCCCAATCCGCACTTGGCCTTCGGTGGAAACGGTGCACACTTCTGCATCGGCGCCAATCTCGCGCGCCTCGAACTGAAACTGATCTTCGACGCCATCGCCGACAATCTGCCGGACATCTCGCGGGTCAGCGAGATGCGTCGGGTCCGTTCCGGGTGGCTCAACGGGGTGAAAGAACTCGGCGTGCGCTACTGATTCGTCACACGTGTCACCCGACCGACCGACGGTGCGCCGCCGCCCGATCGGGATCGTGGTTTGATCGTCGGATGTTCGGGATTCTCGCGCCGTGCCGCCATACCTTGGACGCCGACCTGGCCGATCAGTGGCGCGCTCATCTCTGCGGACTCTGTCTTTCGCTGCGCGACAACCATGGCCAGGCGACACGACTGACCACCAACACCGACGCGGTCATGGTGTCGGTGCTCCTCGCCGCCCAACGTGCGGAATCCCCGGTGTCGGCCCGGGCAGGACGTTGCCCGCTGCGAGGTATGCAGTCGGCCGACGTGGTGGTCGCCGAGGACCCCGGAATCCGGCTCGCCACCACCGCGTCGCTGACTCTCGCGGCCGGGAAGGCCTACGACACCGTCGCCGAGCAGAAGTCGGGGCTGGCGGCGCCGTCGCGTTCACGCCGCATGATCGCCCGACACCTCGGTGGTCGTCTGCGCGCCGGTGCCGCCGCCGACACGACCGTCGCGGACGTCCTGGGCGTCGACGGCATCCTGCTTCGGCTGTCCCGCCAGCATGTCGTCGAGACGCAGTCCGCCGGCCTCGATGAGCTGACCCGCGCGTCGGCGGAAGCGGCCGCCGCGGTCTTCGCCTCCGCAGCCGACCTCGCCGGCGCAGATCAGAATCGGAATACCCTGGCCGCCATGGGTTTCGACTTCGGTCGCGTCGCACATCTGATTAACGCCATCGACGATCTGGATGACGACCGGCGCAGCGGCTCATTCAACCCACTGGACGCGACCGGCACCACGGTCGCCGCCGCGCTGGCCGACTGCCGACGACTCGTGTCGGCCATCCGCCGCCGCTACGACACGCTGGCTCTCCACGACGACCGGCTGCTCCGTGCGGTCCTTCTCGACGGCTTGACTCATGCAGTCTCGCGCCGGACCCCGAATCACGGTCGCTGCGGCGGCCATCGAACACAGGCACGCCAGCCCGTCATCTGGCCCGGACAGCGGCCACCGGACTTCCCCACCAACTGGCCCTACCCGCCACCGTTTCAGCCGAATCGACGACTGCACCAACGACTTCTGCGGTTCGCGGGAGTCGCCTGCACGGGCCGGGCATGCTGCGCCGACCACTGGAATCACTGCTCGGACAAATGGAAATCACCAGTGTGCGACGCCAACACGTGTGACAACTGCGACGATTGCTGCGACTGTTGCGATTGCTTCAACTGACGGTACTCAGCCGACGCCGCGGTCGCTGCCCTCCCAGTACTGTGCCCGCAGCGCCTTCTTGTCCGGTTTGCCCAGCGCGGTCAACGGTAAGGCGTCGGTGAAGATGACCTGTTTGGGTGACTGGACCGAACCCTTGCGCTCCTTGACGGCCTCCTGGATCTCGGCGGCGATCGTCGCCTTCGCCGCATCGTCGGCCGCGACGTCGGATCGCAGCACGACGACCGCGGTCACCATCTCACCCCACTTCTCGTCAGGTACTCCGATGACGCCGACCTGACCGACCGACGGATGTTCGGCGACAACGTCTTCCACCTCACGAGGGAAGACATTGAAACCACCGGTGACGATCATGTCCTTGGTGCGGTCGACGATGTACCAGAATCCGTCCGCGTCTTCGCGAGCCACGTCGCCGGTGCGTAGCCAACCGTCGCGGAAGGTCTCGGCGGTCTGCTCGGGCAATCCGAGGTACCCGCCTGCGAGAAGTGGTCCGGCGACGCAGATCTCGCCGGGTTCGCCCGGTTCGACCGGTTTGTCGTCGGGACCGAGCAGAGCGGTCCGCAGGAACGCCGACGGGCGGCCGCAACTGCTGAGCCGACGCTGGTCCTCACCTTTGCGCGGGTGGGCGTCCTTGGGCAGGTAGCTGATCACCATCGGCGCCTCGGACTGTCCGTAGTACTGCGCGAAGATGGGTCCGAAGCGGTCGATCGCCTCGGCGAGACGAACCGGATTGATCGGTGACGCACCGTAATACACGGTCTCCAGTGACGAGAGGTCACGCGTCCGCGAATCCGGGTGGTCCATCAGGGCGTACAGCATCGACGGCACCAGCATGGTGGCGGTGATCTTCTGCTCCTCGATGGTACGCAGCACCTCGGCGGGATCGAACTTCGCGAGCACCACCATCGACCCGCCCTTCATCAGGGTCGGGATGAAGAAGGCGGCACCCGCGTGTGAGAGCGGGGTGCAGAGCAGGAATCGCGGATGTTGCGGCCATTCCCATTCGGCGAGCTGGATCTGGGTCATGGTGGCCATGGCACGCGCGGTACCGATGACTCCCTTGGGTTTCCCGGTGGTACCACCGGTGTAGGTGATCGACACGACGTGTTCGGGCGGCAGCTGCGCCGCCACAAGCGGTTTGGGTGCATACGTGTCGGCCTCGGCGATGATGTCGCGTCCGTGCGCCGCCAACGCCTCCGGCACCGGCCCCAGCGTGAGGATCTGCTTGAGACCGTCGACGCGGTCGAGGAGCGCGACGGCACGTTCCACGAACATCGGCACCGGGTCGATCACCAGCGTCGTGACCCCGGCGTCGGAGAGGACGTAGGCGTGGTCGTCGAGGGAGCCGAGCGGGTGCAGCGCGGTACGCCGCCACCCCTGCGTCTGCCCGGCCCCGATGACGAACAGCACCTCCGGACGGTTGAGGGCGAGCAGCCCCACCGCGGTACCCGTGCCCGCGCCGACCGCCTCGAAGGCCTGGATGTAGCGGCTCACCGCCGCGGCCATCTCACCGCCGGTCATCTCGGTGTCGCCGAGCACGAGTACCTTGCGATCCGCGTGACGGCGAAGTGCGGCGACCATCAGGTCGCCCATGTGGGTTCCCCCGCGGAGATGGTCGAAGTCGGTGGCCTGCTGCGCAACGTCGGTCATGCAACCAGACTAGGACGTGTTTCAACTCCAGGGAAGTCAATCGATCGGAAACCGCGTTCACATGCACATACCGCGTCCGACACCAAAGTGGAACGTGTTGCATTTTCGACACTCACCGGCACTGCGGTGCAGTGCGGCGTAGCGGGGCGGCACCGGCGCACGTCCATTAGGATCGTCCTCATGACTGATCTTGACCAGGCAACCACCCGTCGTGACATCGCCGACGCCCTACTCACCGCGCTCGAGCGCCGTCACGAGGTGCTCGACGCCATCGTCGACGCCGAGAATCACGACGAAGCCGTCGCGGCGATCGTCGACTTGCTGGGCAAGTCGCAGCTCGGTGCCCGGGCCATTCTCGACATGAAGCTCGATCAGCTCACCAAGGACGAGCGTCGCAAGAATCAGGCCGAACTCGACGACCTGAACTCGGCGTTGACCTTCACCCTGAGCGAGCGCCCGGCCAGCAGCGGCGACAACCTGGAACTGCGGCCCTTCTCCTCCGACGCCGACGCCGATCTGTTCAAGGTGCGCACCGAGGAGCTCGGCGTCGCCGGCGACGGATCCGGCCGGCCCGCCGGTGACCTCAGCGACGAGATCACCAAGGCGACGAGCCGCGTGGACAACGAGGAAGCCGTCTGGCTCGTGGCCGAGGAAGGTTCCGCCAAGGTCGGTTTCGTCTTCGGCGAACTCACCGACGGCGAGGTGGACGTCCGGATCTGGATACATCCCGAGCACCGCAAACACGGTTATGGCACTGCGGCGCTACGCAAGTCACGCTCGGAGATGGCAGCCTACTTCCCGGGCGTCCCGATGGTGGTCCGCGCTCCGGGCGCCTGACGGCGAACGTCAGTCCCGTAGCCGGCGCGGCACCCCGAACCGCGCGACGATCGCCCGGATGCGGTCGTCCTCGTCGATGACGAAGGTCTCCGACACCGGAGCCGCGAGTCCCAGCGGTTTGGGGTGCACGTGCACGAAATACCGCGTGGTGACGGTGTGCCCGTCGACCTCGGCCTCGAAACCGCTGATGCGGTGGATGAGCCGGAACTGCGGTCCACGGGCGAGACTCCGCGCGATGTGCGGCCCGTTGCGTCCGGTCTTGATACCGAATTCCACACGGGTGCAATCCGGATGCAGGGACACGTCACCGGATCGATGGCTGACGAGCGCATCGACGTAGGCTTTGGCCGCCGCAATCCGGGCGGTCGCCACCGGGTCCTGGGCGCGGTCGTCGGTCACCGCGCTCCGTACACGGGCACGGGTTCGGGGGTCTTGGCCAGCAACTCCTCGACGACGGCGCCGAGTTCCGCAGGCTCCCAACGACTTCTCTTGTCCCGCTCCACGCTGCGCTGCCACCCGTCGAGCGCGGTGATACGTCCGCCCTCGACCTCGAAGACCCGGCCGGTGACAGCCGACGACTCAGGCGAGCCCAGCCAGACGACGAGCGGTGAGATGTTGGCCGGGTTCATCGCGTCGAAGGAACCGTCGGCGGGTGCAGCCATCTGGGCGGCCATCGCGTCGCCGGCCCCCATCGTCATCTGAGTGCGCGCCGCCGGAGCGATCGCGTTGGCGGTGACGCCATAGCCGCGGAGTTCGGCTGCGGCCTGGATGGTGAGGCCGAGGATGCCGGCCTTGGCGGCCACATAATTGCCCTGACCGACCGAACCGAACAGTCCCGCACCGGAACTCGTGTTGACGATGCGCCCGTCGGGCTGCCGTCCGGCCTTGGATTCGCTGCGCCAGTACGCGCCGGCGTGCCGCAGCGTCACGAAATGCCCTTTGAGGTGCACGCGCACCACGGAGTCCCACTCATCTTCCGAGAGTGACACCAGCATCCGATCGCGGACGAATCCGGCGTTGTTGACCAGGATGTCGAGCCGGCCGAATTCGGCGACGGCGGCCTCGACCATGGCAGCGCCGTGATCCCAGTCGGCGACGTCGCCGACCGATGCCACCGACGAGCCGCCACTCGCACGGATCTCCTCGACCACCGCATTGGCCGCCTCTGCGGCGTAGTCGTTGACCACCACCGCGGCCCCGTCGGCCGCCAGGGCCAGCGCGTGCGCCCGGCCGATGCCCTGTCCGGCACCGGTGACGATCGCGACTCGACCCTCGTTCAGCTTGTCTCCCACCACTTTCCTTTCACCCAGTGCTCACGGATTGCTCGTTGTTGACCGTCGCCGCGTCGAGGAAGGCCGGTCGTTCTCCCCCACCATGCACCGTCAGCGTCGACCCGGTGATGTAGCCCGCCAACGGTGACAAGAGGAATGACACCGCATTGCCGACGTCGGCCCCGGTGGCCATCCGACCCATCGGGATGGTGGCCCCCACGGCGGCCACGCCGGCGTCGTCGCCGTAGTGCAGATGCGACTGCTCGGTGACCACCGGCCCGGCGACCACCGAGTTCACCCGCACCCGCGGCGCCCATTCGACGGCCAGTGACGACATCGCGTTGTCGAGTCCGGCCTTGGCCGCTCCATAGGCGGAGGTACCCGGCGACGGGCGATGCCCGCTGACGCTGGACACATTGACGATCGCGCCACCGCTGTCCTGTTGCTGCATCGCGGCGTTGGCATGGCGGGCCACCGACATCGGTGCCAGGAGATTCAGTTCGACGATCTTGCCGGTGAATCGCGCCGATGCGTCTGCGGCCAGCACGAACGGTGATCCGCCGGCGTTGTTGACCACCCCGTCGAGGCGCCCGTGTCGCTCGACGATCTCCGCGATCATCGCCTCGACGGCGGCGTCGTCGCGGACGTCGCACGAGATGAACTCGACGGCGCGCAGGTCGTCGACGACGTTGTCGGGCGTGCGGCCGCAGATCACCGGCCTCGCGCCGAGCGCGATCAGCGTCCTGGTGATGCCGGCGCCGACCCCTCGTGCACCACCGGTCACCAGGACCACCCGCTTCGTCAGGCCGAGTTCGGCCTGTGACTGCCTGTCCATGGGTGATACCCTACCAAACAACCAAGCACTTGCTTGGTTGAATCTGGATCGCGCTGCGATCGACGAGAGGAGCACGGGTGCCGATCACCACCACACGCACCGCATCGGGGATCGTGACGGTGACCGTCGACTATCCCCCGGTGAACGCATTGCCTTCGGCGGCGTGGTTCGAGCTGGCCGACGCGATCACCGCCGCCGGCGAGGACACCGAGACCCACGTCGTGGTCTTGTGCGCCGAGGGGCGCGGCTTCAACGCCGGCGTCGACATCAAGGAGATGCAGGCCACCGAGGGTTTCGACGCCCTCATCGGTGCCAATCGCGGGTGCGCTGCGGCCTTCTCTGCGGTGTACGACTGCGCCGTGCCGGTCATCGTGGCCGTCAACGGTTTCTGCGTCGGCGGTGGCATCGGGCTGGTCGGCAACGCCGACGTCATCGTGGCCTCCGACGACGCCGTCTTCGGTCTGCCCGAGGTGGACCGGGGCGCACTCGGTGCGGCCACCCACCTCGCCCGACTGGTGCCACAGCACATGATGCGCACGCTGTACTACACGGCGCAGAACGTTACCGCCCAGCAACTCGAACACTTCGGCTCGGTCTACCGCGTGGTGCCACGAGAACAGTTGCGCGACACCGCGATGGAGGTCGCCGAACAGATCGCCGCCAAGGACACCCGCGTGATCCGCGCGGCCAAGGAGGCCATCAACCACATCGACCCCGTCGACGTGAAGGCCAGTTACCGCCTCGAGCAGGGATTCACCTTCGAACTCAATCTCGCCGGGGTGTCCGACGAACACCGCGACGCCTTTGTCGCCACCGGAAAACCCGTCAACTCCGCCGGAGGCCGTGCCTGACATGACAACCGACAAGACCAGCACTCTCGACGACGTCATCGCCGAACTGCACGACGGCATGACGATCGGCATCGGCGGCTGGGGTTCACGCCGCAAGCCGATGGCCCTCGTCCGCGCCCTCGCCCGCTCCGACGTCAGGGATCTCACCGTGGTCACCTACGGTGGACCGGATCTCGGACTCCTCTGTGCCGCAGGCAAAGTGAAACGCGCCTACTACGGGTTCGTCTCGCTGGATTCGGCGCCGTTCTACGACCCGTGGTTCGCCAACGCCCGCACCACCGGCGCCATCGAGGTCCGTGAGATGGACGAGGGCATGGTGAAGTGCGGCCTCGAGGCCGCTGCCGCCCGGCTCCCCTTCCTGCCGATCCGCGCCGGCCTCGGGTCCGACGTCCTCTCCTTCTGGGAGGGCGAGTTGAAGACTGTCGAATCCCCGTATCCGGACACCGACGGTCGCACGCAAACCCTGGTGGCGATGCCGGCACTGCGTCTCGACGCGGCATTCGTGCACCTCGATCTCGCCGATAGCCGTGGTAACGCGGCATACACCGGCGTCGACCCCTACTTCGACGACCTGTACTGCGCTGCGGCCGACCGCCGCTATCTGGAGACCGACCAGCTGGTCTCCACCGAGGTGCTGGTGAAAACCGTTCCCCATCAACGACTTCTGCTGAATCGAATGAACGTCGATCGGGTTGTGCACACACCCAACGGGGCGCACTTCACGTTTGCCGGCGAGTACACACGCGACGAGCGTTTCCAACAGTTCTATGTGGCCTCGGCCAAGGAGCCGGATACGTGGAAGACCTTCTCTGAGCGCTTCCTGCAGGTCGACGAGGAAACGTATCAGCGCGAGGTGACGACGTGGCAGGCCGAGCAGGAGGAGAAGAACCAGTGACCACCACCAAGTCGGCGACCGAGGTCACCCGCGCCGAGTACTGCGTTCTCGCGTGTGCCGAGATATTCTCCGGCGCAGGCGAGATCATGGCGTCGCCGATGGCGCCGACGCCCCTGCTCGGCGCCCGGCTGGCCCGGCTGACCACCGAACCCGACCTGCTGATCACCGACGGCGAGGCGCTCATCCTCGCGGATACGCCCGCAATCGGCAAGACCGGACCGATCGAGGGCTGGATGCCGTTCCGCAAGGTGTTCGACGTGGTCGCGTCGGGTCGGCGCCATGTGGTCATGGGCGCCAATCAGATCGACCGTTATGGCAACCAGAACCTGTCGGCATTTGGTCCGCTGCAGCATCCGACCCGCCAGATGTTCGGTTCGCGGGGCGCTCCCGGCAACACCATCAACCACCCGACGAGCTACTGGGTGGCCCGCCACTCCAGCCGCGTCTTCGTCGACACCGTCGACATCGTGTGCGGCGTCGGTTACGACAAGGCCGACCCCGAGAACCCCGCCTTCGACGATCTGGACATCCACCGCGTGGTGACCAATCTCGGCGTGTTCGACTTTGGCGGTCCCGACCACACGATGCGCGCGCTGTCGTTGCATCCCGGGGTGAGTGCCGACGATGTGGCCGAGAACACCTCCTTCGAGATCAACGGCCTCGCCGACGCTCCCGAGACGCGTCGGCCGACGGACGAGGAACTCGCCATCATCCGAGATGTGCTCGATCCCAAGGGTGTTCGGAACAAGGAAGTTCGATGACCGCCGCAGGCCGCGCCGCCGGGATCGCGACACGATTCACCGAGTTGGTCGGCGTCGAGTATCCGGTCGTGCAGACCGGGATGGGGTGGGTGTCGGGGCCGGCGCTGACGTCGGCAACATCCAATGCCGGCGGTCTGGGCATCCTGGCGTCGGCGACGATGACCTATGCCGAGCTCGAGGCGGCGGTCGCGAAGACGAAGTCGTTGACCGGCAAGCCCTTCGGCGTGAATATCCGGGCGGACGCGACCGACGCACCCGAGCGGATCGACCTGCTGATCCGTGAGGGAGTCAGGGTGGCCTCGTTCGCCCTCGCGCCCAAGAAGGAACTGATCGCCAAACTCAAAGACCATGGGGTGGTGGTGATCCCGTCGATCGGCGCGGCCAAGCATGCGGTCAAGGTGGCTTCCTGGGGCGCCGACGCCGTCATCGTGCAGGGCGGTGAAGGTGGCGGACACACCGGCCCGGTCGCCACCACTCTGCTGCTGCCGTCGGTGCTGGATGCGCTCGGCACCGATGGCATTCCGGTCGTCGCCGCCGGCGGGTTCTTCGACGGGCGGGGGCTGGCCGCGGCACTGGCCTACGGGGCCGAGGGGGTGGCCATGGGCACCCGCTTCCTGCTGACCTCCGACAGCGCCGTCCCCGACGCCGTGAAGCAGGAGTACCTGCAGCGCGGTCTCGGCGACACCGTGGTGTCGCTCAAGGTCGACGGCATGCCGCACCGCGTGCTGCGCACACCGCTCGTCGAGGCGCTCGAGAGCGGCAGCCGCGCGAAGGCGCTGTACGCCGCAGCGCGAAACGCCAACGAGTTCAAGCAGATGACCGGTATGCGCTGGACCACGATGCTGCGCGACGGGCGGTCCATGCGTCGTTCCGGTGAGCGCACCTGGCAGCAGATCATCATGGCCGGCAACACCCCGATGCTGCTGAAGGCCGGCCTCGTCGAAGGTGACACCCGCGCCGGTGTGCTGGCCTCGGGCCAGGTGGTGGGCATGATCGACGACCTACCGAGTTGCGACGAACTGATCCAGTCGATCATGACCCAGGCACATGAGAGGCTGAAGGTACTCGGGTCGTACGGGTGAGTGGCGCACATCTCTAAACCCTGTCCGACCTGGCGGGAATGTCACGCCGAGACCTCTGCGTTGACGCCACCATGAGCAACATTGTGATCTTTGGTGGAACCGGATACGCGGGCGGCCACATCGCCGCCGAGGCCGCACGACGTGGGCATGGCGTCGTCTCCTACAGCAGGCACGGCGCGCCGGAGAACCCGGTCGACGGTGTGACCTACCGGACCGGGAGCCTCACCGACCCCGACACCGTCGCCACCGCGGCCGCCGACGCCGACGACCTGGTCATCGCCGTGCACGGCGCCGACGTGGACGGAAGTCCACTCGTCGACCTGGTTCCGTCCATCGTCGACGCCGCTATCTCGAACAGCGCGCGACTCGGCGTCGTCGGCGGTGCGGGCAGTTCGCTCGTCGCCGAGGGCGGGCCGCGTCTGGTGGATACACCCGAGTTCCACGACGACTGGAAGCCCGAGGCACTCGCCCACGCCAAGGTCCTCGATGCCCTGCGCGACGCGCCCGCCGAACTCGACTGGTTCTATGTGTCGCCGGCTGCGCTGTTCGGTTCGTTCGCGCCGGGCGAGGCCACCGGCTCCTACCGCACCGGCGGCGACGTCCTGGTCACCAAAGACGATGGCAGTTCGGAGATTTCGGGTGCCGATTACGCCCTTGCCTTTGTCGACGAGATCGAGCAGCGCAACCACGTCCGGGAACGGTTCACCACCGGGCACTGATCGTCGCCGGCGCTCAGCTCGTCGGGAGGGTGTTCTTGTAGAGCTTCCCGTCCTTCATCACGACGTCGAAGTTCTTGCGCGGGTCGGCAATCAGGTTGATGTCGGCCAACGGATCTCCGTTCACCACGATGAGATCGGCGAGCGCTCTCGGTTCCACCACGCCAAGAGTGCCTGCGTAGGGAACGCGCGGACCGCTCAGCGCGAGCAACTGCGCATTGTCGTAGGTGGCCAGACGCAAAAGCTCAGCGGAACTGAACCATTCAGTCAGAGAGAGCAGCATCTTGTTCTGCTGAGGGTTCAGGTCGGGTTCGAAGAGGAAGTCGGTGCCCCACGCCAGCTTGACACCGGCTTCCTTCGCCATCGGCCACACGCGGGCATTGCCCTCCAAGATGCCCTGCCGCTTGGCCTTTCGTTCCGCGGGCATACTCGGCGTGTTGGGGACCAGATACTGTCCGGAAAGCCAGATCCCGCGCTGGGCGAGCAGATCGACCGTCGGGCGATCGAGAAGCTGGCCGTGTTCGATGCAGAGCACTCCGGCGTCGACCGCACGTCGTACCGATTTCGGCGTGTACGCGTGCACTGTCACATAGGTGTTCCAGTCGGCCGCGGCAATCACCGCCGCCTGCAGTTCCTCCGGTGTGAACTGCGTGACATCGATCGGGTCATAGGCCGAGGACGTACCACCACCGGCGGTGACCTTCAGCTGGCTCGCGCCCATCCGTAGATTCTCGCGTGCCGCGGTCAAGACCTCGTCGTGGCCGTCCACGATGAAGGCGGCACCGATCTTCTCGGCGCGCGATTGCTCACCGGTGAGGCGCCGCGAGAGTTCTTGTGGGGTGCGGAAATCGCCGTGGCCCCCGGTCTGCGAGATCCATGCCTCCCGACGGCCACACCCGCGGGCCTTTCGCCCGCCCGCTGTCGATGGCCGCCTTCAGCGGGAAGATCGGACCACCCACATCGCGGACCGCAGTATATCCACGCAGCAACATGGCCTGCGCGGAGGCGAGCGCGGCGGCCGCGTAATCCTCTGGCGCCCTGTTGGAATCGGTCAGCTCGGTCATCGTGGAACTACCGAACATCAGGTGGACGTGGTTGTCGATGAGACCGGGCATCAGGGTTCGTCCGCCGCCATCGACCACCGCAGTCTGAGGGTTGCCCTGTTGTCCGGGACCGATGGTGGTGATCGTGTTGCCACGCACCAGTACGTCGGGCGGGTCACCCAGGCGTCCGGCCCGGACATCGAGCACCCGCACACTGCGAAACAGCGTGTCCGGCTTGGGCGGTGGCGCTGGGGTCGATGACGCGGTGGTGGTCTCCGACGACGAACAGCCCGCGAAGAGCACGCTACCGATCGAGCCCTCAGTGCGAGGCGATATCCGCATGCTAGGTGCGCAGATCCTTCTTGAGAATCTTCCCCGATGGGTTCTTGGGCAGGGCGTCGGCCAACACCACGTACTTGGGCCGCTTGTAGCCGGCGAGAATCCCCTCGAGATGCGCCTCGACGTCCTCCTCGGTGATCGTCGCCCCTTCTTTGGGGACCACCACCGCCGTCACCGCCTCGATCCACTTCGGGTGCGGCACACCGAAGACGGCGACTTCGGCGACACCGTCGAGCTGGTAGATGGCCTCTTCCACCTCACGTGAGGCGACGTTCTCGCCGCCAGTTTTGATCATGTCCTTCTTCCGGTCGACCACCGACAGATATCCGTCGGCGTCGATGATGCCGAGATCACCGGAATGGAACCAGCCGTCGGCGAACGCGGCCGCGGTCTTCTCCTCGTCGTTGCAATAACCCAGGCACGCATGTGGGCTGCGGTGCACGATCTCCCCGACCTCACCGGTGGGCACCGGGTTGTTCTCGTCGTCGACGACGCGGGTCTCCACATTCAGGGCCGCCCGCCCGGCCGACCCAGCGCGCTCGATCTGCTCGTGCGGCAACAGGATCGTGGCCAACGGCGACATCTCGGTCTGGCCGTAGAAGTTCCACAACGACACCTGCGGAAGTCGTCGCGCCATCTCGCGCAACACTTCGACGGGCATGGCGGACGCACCGTAGTAGCCCTTTACGTAGCGACGACAGGTCGCGGCGATCAAAGTCGGGATGACGCAATAGCGAGATCCACACCGTCGGTGGACAGAACAGCTTGGTCACGCCCTGGGTCTCGATGGTCTCGAGTACTGTCGCCGGATCGGGCCCCGGCAGGATGATGCTGGTGGCCCCCAAGAAGACGTCGACGGAAAGGAAGCAGTCGAGCTGTGCGCAGTGAAACAGTGGGAGGGAATGGATTTCGACGTCGTCGCCGGCCATGCCACCGTCGATCACGCACGAAACATACTGGTTGATCAGCGATTTCGACGAGAGCAGCACACCTTTCGGGCGTGACTCGGTGCCCGAGGTGTACATCAGGCGCAGCGGGTCGTCGTCGGCGATGGAGACCTGCGGCGGGGTCGAGTCGCCGTCGAGCATCCAGGTGTCGACGTCTTCCCAGTCGGCGTCGGGTGCGAGGCCGCCGGCGTGAATGCAACCACGCGCCGACAGCGTGAGATCCGCGATCTCAACGGCCTTGGCGACCGTGGGGACCAGGGTGTCCTCGGCGACCACCGCAGTGGCCCCGGAGTGCTCGAGGATGAAGGCGATCTCGTCGGCCCCCAGACCGAAATTCACCGGCACCAGGATCACGCCAAGCCGGGCGGTCGCGTAGTGCAGCGTGGCGAACTGCCAGTTGTTGTGGCTGACCAGTGCAAGCCGGTCGCCCTTCGTCAGCCCCTTGGCGGCCAGCATGTTGGCGCACCGGTTAACTGCGGCATCGAACTCGGCGAACGTCAGCGTCCGCGGGCCGTTGATGATGGCCACCTTCTCCGGAACACGCAGCGCGGTGCGTCGGAGCAGGTCACCGAGGGTCTGCTGACGCGCGATCGCAATCGCGGAGCGGGTGGACTCGGTGAACTGTGCGGTCATTGTCAGCCTCTTTCCTGGTGTTACACCCGTCACACTAGCAACCCGTTGTTGAGCGCAACGAACCGCTGTGATCGGATGGCAGGAAGGGTGACGGCGTTGCCCAGCCGTCGCTCCCCCGACTCCGCCGTCGGCCCGCAGGAGGTTCAGATGCACACGATCGAGGTGACCGGACACAGTCAGCGGGAGGCGTGGGCGGCCAAGGTCCTGCCGCCCGTCGAAGAGGTCCGCCCGGGCCTGTGGTCGATCCCGGTGCCGATGCCGGACAATCCGCTGCGGTACATCCTGGTCTACGCGCTCGCCCTGCCTGACGGTCTTGCCCTCATCGACACAGGCTGGAACGCCGAGGAATCGTGGCAGGCCCTGGTCGACGGCATCCATGCCACCGGGCACGACATCGCCGATGTCCGGCACGTGTCGATCACTCACCTACATCCCGACCACTTCGGGCTCGTCCCACGACTTCTGGAGCACGCCGACCCGGTGCTCGCGATGCACCGCAACGATGCCCGTCATCTGCGTTTCCATTCCGACGCCGAGGTGGAATCCCAAATCGCCGCCGAGGCAGCCGAATCCGAAGCCCTGGGCGCTCCGCCGGTCGACCCCGACCGCAGCGGCCTGCGTGTCTTCGTCCGGCTCCCCGACGGCCGGTCCGTCGACGTCGAGCTCGAACACGATGCGCCACTGAATCTCCCAGGATGGAATGTGCGTGCGCTGTGGACACCGGGCCACACCGCGGGGCATCTGTGCTTCGCCGACGACGACGCCGGCGTCATCTTCACCGGCGACCATCTGTTGCCGCGGATTAGCCCGAACGTGTCCACCAGCATCTTCGGCTCCGCAGATCCGCTCGCCGAATACCTTGTGTCACTGGCGAACACCGAGCGCATCGGCGATCTCGAGGCGCTGCCGTCGCATGAGTACCGGTTCCGCGGTCTCGCCGAACGTGTCACTGCGCTGCTCGGCCATCACGAGACGCGGCTTGACGAGATCACCGCGGCCGTCCATGCACATCCGGAGTCGACCCCGTGGGAGATCACCCGCTCGGTGACGTGGTCGCGACCCTTCTCGGATCTGTCAGAAGGACTGGCCTATATGGCTTTACGGGAGACCAACGCGCACCTCATCGTGCTCGGTGAGCGCGGCGTGCTCACGTCGACGCCGGGACCTCCGGTTCGGTGGTCGCCGGCGGTCGCACCGAACTGACGTCCAGTGCTCGCTGCACCATCGGCTGGAACGATTCGGCCAGGTCTCCACGCACCGCGGTCACGCTGTGTCGCAAGCCGTAAATGTGCACGGCAACAATGCCTTCGAGAACAGTGATCAGATCGGCGGCAGCCCTGGTGGCGTCCGGCGCCGACAGTGCCACCATCAGCCCCTCCGCAGCCGGCGACGAGAACAGGCAACGCGCCAACGCACCGCGCGCGTCAGCGTCAACGGCCGGGTCCTGCATCAGCGCGAGCCGGGCGAGGACATCGCTGCGCCGCTGCGTGAGCAACTCGTCGAGGTAGTCGGCGATGAGCCGATCCGGCTGCATCCGATCGCCCGCCAACCTGGACTCGAAACTGTCCCGCGACCGCTCGACCAGTCGATCCACCGCCGCCGCGATCAGCGCTTCTCTTGTCCTGAAGTAGTACGACGTGGATCCGCGCGGTAGGTCGAGGTGTCGATCAATGCCCTGATGGGTGACCGCATGGTTGCCTCCCGTCGCGGCCAGTTCGATCGCGGCGTCGCAGATCACGGGTCGACGGCTGGGACGTGGCATGGCTACAGCCTATCTAAACTCTAGGATGATAGAGTTAATCGTGGGGCTCTTTCGAAACCGCTCTCTCCGGGTGTCGCCCCGGGTGTTCGACGATGCGGCGTTGACCGCCGGAATCGAGCTCGATGACTCACAGCGCGTGGCAGTGACCGCCCTGTGCTCACCGGATGGCTGGGTGTATCTCACCGGGCCGGCCGGACGCGGTAAGTCCTGGTTGATGGACGTCTACACCGGCGGGTTGCCCGCTGACGCCGTGGCCCGCCTGACTGGCATACCTACATCCGCGACCTGCACAGGGCCATCGATACATTCGGCGGCATGAAGCGAGCCGTACGTCACCTGCTCGGCAATGCCCGGGTCCTGTGCTTCGACGAACTCGACGTGGACGATCCGGCCGACGGCATCTTCGTCATGACGCTTCTGCGAGCCGCTGATGAGCACGGGATACGCGTGATCATCACGTCCAACCACGTGCCGGATGCACTGATGCCCAGCCCGCTGTTCCACGACTCCTTCCTCCCGAGCATCCACTTCATCGAATCCCACTGCACTGTCATCGAATTGGACGCAGGCATCGATTACCGCACCCGCTCGGCCCACGTGACGGGGTTCGGTGCAGGCCGGTGGGTGACGAACACCGACAACCGCGAGCCCGCCTCCCGACCCGTCGACATCGTCGTCGCGGGACGAACAGTGCGCGCCCGATATGCCGACTCCGACCGTCTTCACGTCGAGTTCGTCGATATCTGCGGCACACCCCTCGGCGCCGCGGACTACCTCGACCTCGCCGGTCGTTTCACCCGCCGGGTCATCACCGGAATCCCTGACCTCGCGAATGCCGGCCGCGAACCCGCACAACGGTTCCTGCATCTCGTCGATGTGCTGTATGACAACGACATCCGGACGACTTTCATCGCCGGGGTCCCCCTGGCAGGATTCGGCCGTGCACACCCCAGACCGGTAGCAACTGCACGATTGCTCAGTCGATTGAGCGAACTCTCGTCACACGCGTAGTGGATGAATGCTTCGAGGGTAGGCGCCGGCCCGATGCGAGTTCCTGGACTCAGTCAGCGCGGCAACAGCCCGTCGAGCACCACCGTCAGGTACTGATCCGCGATGGCCTCGACGGTGAGCGACCCGCCCGGCCGGTACCACCGCACGGCCACCCAGACGGTGTCGCGCAGGAACCGGTACACGAGGACGACATCGAGGTCGGCACGGAACTCGCCGTCGTCGACGCCACGCTGCAGCACCGCCTGCCACAACTGCCGAAACTCGACGTTGAGGGTGTCGATATAACCGAAACGGGCTTGTCCCGCAAGGCGTTTCGCTTCGTCCTGATAGATCGCCACGGCATTGCGCTGCGCGTCGATCGATTCGAAGGAGGCGATCACCAACTGCCGCAGCGTCTCGGTGGCGGAGAGTCCGGCAGCGGCGATCGCCCGGTAGCGGTCGAAGAGGTCGTCGAGGAAGCCGCGGAGGATCTCGTCGACCATCGCCTCCTTGGAGTCGAAGTGGTGATACAGACTTCCGGAGAGAATGCCCGCGGCGTCGGCGATGTCACGCACCGTGGTGGACCGCAGGCCCTGTTCGGCGAACATCTGCCCGGCCGTGGCCAGCAATTCGTCGCGACGGGTCGATTGCGCACTACGTGGTGACACCACTCCTCCTGAGGTCTGTGGTTCACCCTAGCAAGCGCTTGGCCGGGACCGCGTCGAACGGTCCCGGCCAAGCGTGTCGATCGAACTCAGTGCCCGAGGCGCTTACGCACCTTCTTGGCGGCCCGGTTGTTGAAGAACTTCCAGAGCTTGAGCTGGTTGTTCGTCATCTTGGTGTCCTTCGGAAGGAACGGCGGCGACATCATCTCGGCGACCGAGATGGGCAGGGTCGAGAACGCCACCGCGCGTGCGTGGCTGAAGGTCTCGAAACCGGTCTTGCCGTGGTAGCCGCCCATTCCGCTGCGTCCGACGCCACTGAACGGCAACTCCGCGCCGAACAGGTGGATGGCGAAGTCGTTGGCGTTGATCGACCCGCTGCGGGTGCTGTCCGAGAGCTCCTGGAACCGCTCGTTGTCGTCACCGCTCCAGTACATGGTGAGCGGATGCG